>JAKABX010000003.1 GCA_021796545.1 Actinomycetes bacterium | reverse complement strand
CCCGAGCAGGAAGACGAACGCGGCGATGAGGGCGACGGCGACCACCGCCCGGTGGCGGGTGGGTCGCGCGCCGGGTGCCCGGGTGCTTGGAAGCTTGAGCGCCGCCGCACTCTGGGCGCCGGCCGAACGCGCCCAGGCACCGATCCGTTCGGTCGCGCGCTGTTCGGCTGCGGCGTCGAAGATCCCCGGCCCGCCGAGCGCGGGCGGAAGGTGCGGGCGCAAGAGACGCCAGAGCCGGCTGGTGCGGTGGCTGAACAGGTGCGCGACGACGCGGTCGGGGACGCGCCGCTGCGCCGCGACGGCCGCGCGTGCCTGCGCGAGGCCCCGTTCGGGGGCGAGGTTCCACCGCCAGGTCTGGAGGAGCTCGCGGCGCCGCTCGGCGTTGCCGAGCAGGAGGAAGTAGAAGAGCTCGACGACGGTGATGACGGCGAGCTGCCCGAGCGCGAGGCGCCGGCGCGCCGGGCCGTAGTTCTTGAGGACGGAGCGCACCTCGTGGCGCCGGCGGAACAGGCGCGCCTCGGGGAGCCAGCGGCGCCTCGTGGCGGTCGCCTCGAAGTGGCGCACCACCGCCGCGGGCTCGACCGCGACGCGCGCCCCGGCGAGGCGCGCGCGCCACGCGAGATCGGTGTCCTCGCCGAAGAGCCGCATCTCTGCGTCGAAGCCGCCGACGACGGCGAACAGGTCGGCGCGTACGAGCATGCAGGCGCTCGGCGCGGCAAAGACCTCGTGCGCCTCGTCGTGCTGACCCTGGTCGAGCTCGCCGCGCTCGACACGGTCGACCGGCACGCCGAGGCGGTCGACGCCGACGCCGACCTGCAAGAGGCGGTCCGCGTCGTCGCCGTCGACGATCTTCGGGGCGACGATGCCCGCGTTGTCGCGGTAGGCGGCCTCGACGAGGTGGCGCAGCGCGTCGGGGGCGAGGACGACGTCGTCGTGGCAGAACAGGTAGAAGGCGGCGTTCTCCACCGCGGCGAGGACGACGTTCGCGCCGGCCGCGAAGCCTTGGTTCTCCTCGGTCCGCAGCACGTACGCGTGGGGCGCCACGGACGCGACGCGCCCGGCGAGGGGCTGCGCGCTCGCGTTGTCGACGACGAGCAGCGAGCAGTTCGGGTAGTCCTGGGCACCGAGGCTGGCCAGACAGTCCTCGAACCAGGGTCCCGGATCGAAGGCGACGACGACGGCGACCGCCGCCGGCACCTGGTGCTCCGGCATCAGGGGGGAAACCGTAGCCGGGCGCGACGCCCCCCGTCGCAGCGCCCGGTAGCCTGCGGGCCGTGACGCGTCAGGGTTCTCCGATCGCAAAGCTCTGCGAAGAGGCGGCCGCATTCGCCGTCGGAACGGCCGTTCTCTCTGTGCAACGCGCCAAGGTCGCGGCCCGGGCGTCGGCCGACGAACCGGCACCCGCGCGCGTCGCGCGCGTCGCCGCCGCGCTCGCCGAGCCCGCCGCCGCGCCGCTGCGGACGATCCTCGGGCGCGCGCGCGGGCGCGCGGGCGCTGCGGGGCGCTGAGCCCGGCGACGGTCGCCGCTCAGGCCGCGGCCGTCCGTAGCCGTTCCCGCCAGTAGTCGAGGACCTCCAAGAGCGTGGTCTCGAGAGGGATCTCGGGCTCCCAGCCCGTCAGCGCCCGAAGCCGCGTGCAGTCCCCCGCGAGCACGGGGACGTCGACGGGTCGCACGAGGTCGGGGTCCTCGACGACGCGGATCTCCCCGCTCGCGAGTGTGAGGAGGCGCTCGACGACCGCGGCGATCGTGACCGTCTGGCCCCCGCAGACGTTGTACGCGACGCCGGCCTCCCCGCGCTCGGCGAGCAGGCGGTAGGCGCGCACGACGTCACGTACGTCCGTGAGGTCGCGCCGCGGCGTCAGGTTACCGACGCGCACCTCGCCACCGCCGGCGAGCTCCGCGGCGGCGATGCGCCGCGCGAGCGCCGAGACGACGAAGTCGGGCGACTGACCGGGACCGACGTGGTTGAAGGGCCGGACCCGCACGACCCGGAGCCGGCGCCCGAGGGCCGCCTGCAGCCCCAGGTACTCCGCCGCGACCTTGCTCGCCGCGTAGGGCGACACCGGCCGCAGCTCGGCGTCCTCGCTGAGCGGCCGGCCGTCGCCACCGCCATAGACCTCGGCGGAGCTGACGAGCAGCACGGCGGCCGGGCGCGGGCAGCGCCGCGCCGCCTCGAGGACGTTCAGGGTCCCGAGCACGTTGATTGCGGTCGTCTCGGCGGGCTCGTCCCAGCTCCGCCCGACATGGGAGGCGGCGGCGAGGTGGTAGACGACCTCGGGCTCGGCGGCGCGCAGCGCCGCGCCGAGCGTGTCCGCGTCGCGCACGTCGACCTCGCCGGCGAGCGCGACGACCTCGTCACCGCACGCGTGCAGGTGGCGGCGCAGCCAGTGGCCCACGAAGCCGGTCGAGCCCGTAACGAACGCGCGCACACCCCGACCGTACTAAAGCGTCCCCCGACCGGCGCCCGCTCAGCGCGCGACGCGCCGGTACGCCTCGAGGTGGGCCGCCGCGGCCAGCTCCCAGCGGTGGCGGCCGGCGACAGCGAGGCCGAGCGCGCGCCGCTCGGCACCGCGGTCCCCCGCCAGGGCCGTCTCGATGGCGACGCGCAGCGCCTCGGGGTCCGACGGCGGCGCGAGGAGCGCCGCGGCACCCGCCGTCTCGGCCATCACGCTGCCAGCGGTCGTGACGAGCGGCGCGCCGCAGGCGAGCGCCTCGAGCGCGGGGAGGCCGAAGCCCTCCTCGAGGGAGGGGTAGACGACGGCCGCCGCCCGACGCAGGAGCGGCGGGAGCGCCGCGTCCTCGACGTAGCCGAGGCGACGGATCCGGCCCGCGATCTCCGGGCGCGCGAGTGCCTCCTCGAGCGCTGCCGGGGCCCAGCCCTCCCGGCCCGCGAGCACAAGGCTCAGGTCGTCGTGTGCGCGCGCGAGTGCGGCGAACGCGCGGATCAGGGTCGGGACGTCCTTGCGCGGCTCGAGCGTGCCGAGGTGCAGGAGGTAGGGGGGGCGCACCTCGAGGCTCTCGAGCACGGCTGCGTCCGCCGCTGCGTCAGCCTCGGGCGCGAACACGTCGTGGTCGACGCCGTGGGGGATGACGACGACTGGCGCACGGGGCGCATACACCGCGCAAAAACGCCGGGCGGTCGCGTCCGAGACGCAGACGACGAGGTCGGCGACCGCCGCGGCGCGCCGCAGCGCCCGGCGGAAGTACGCGACCTTCGCGGGCTCGTGCCATTCGGGGTGGTCGTGGAAGGTCATGTCATGGACCGTGACGACGACCGGCGTTCTGGCGCCGAGTGGAACGCTGTAGTGCGGCGCATGCAGGACCCGGGCCGCGCCGGCGGGCGGGCGGGCCAGGAGCGACAGCGCGGGCACGAGGCCGATCTCGCCAAAGACGAGCCGCGCGAGACGCTGCGCCGGCGCGGCGCCGAGCGCGCGCGACCGGCCGCCGAAGCGCCACCGCGTCGTGTCGTCGCGCCGGCAGACGAGCACGAGTTCATCCGACGCGGCCGTCACCAGCGGGACGAGCGCCCGAGCGAGAGCGAGCGTGTAGCGCCCGGCGCCGACCGGCCGGCGGGGCACCGCGGAGACGTCGAGCGCGACCTGCAGCCCGCTCATCGCGCCACGACCTCGGCCCAGAGCGCGACGTGCGCCGCGGCGCAGGCCTTCCAGCTCAGCTCGGCCGCACGCGCGCGTCCCGTCGCGACGAGGCGCGCGCGCAGCGCGTCGTCCGTCGCGGCCGCGACGAGGCCCGACGCGACGGAGTTTGGGTCACGGGGGTCGACGCCGAGCGCCGCACCGCCCCCGCTCGGGACGTCGCTCGCGACGACCGGAACGCCGGCGTGCATCGCCTCGACGACCGGCAGCCCGAAGCCCTCGAGCAGCGGGACGTAGCAGACCACCCGGGCCCGCGCGTAGAGGCCGGCCAGCAGTCCGTCGCCGACGCGACCCGCGAGCACCACACCCGGGACCCGTGCCAGCCCGGACGCCGACGGCCCCCAGCCGGCCGGCCCCACGACGACGAGCGGCCACGGCTCGGGGAGTGCGCCGCGTGCCCGTGCGTAGGCGGCGACGAGACCCCCGAGGTTCTTGCGCGGCTCGAGCGTGCCCACCGCGAGGAAGAAGGGGCCTGTAACCGACAGGCGCCCGAGGAGGTCGTCTGCAGCCCGCAGGTCGGGGGCGGGAAGGTGGTCCGCGCCCTCGGGGATGACGCGGACCGCGTCAGCGGGCGCGCCGGCAGCGACGAGGGCGCCGGCGACCGCTGCGGAGGGGACGACGAACGCGGCGGCCTTGCCAAGCGCCCGGCGCAGCGCCGCCTCGTGCCAGCGCCGCCCCCGGGGCGGGAAGGTCTCGGGTAGGGCCCGGAACGCGAGGTCGTGCACCGTGACGACGAGGGGCGGCCGGCTCGGCGGCGCCGCGAGCGAGACCGCGTGGGTGAGCGCGCCGCTCCGGACCGGGCAGAGTCCTGCCTGCCACGCGGCGACGAGCACGCGCGAGGACAGCGGAGAGGTCTCGAGCGCCAGCCCGAACTGTGCCAGCGGGTCGGGGCCGCGCGGCGGGCGGCTCGCGCGCAGCCGCAGCGGTGGCGCGTCGTCACCGAGCGCCGCGAGCCCGGCGATGAGTCCTCGGGTGTAGGTGCCGATCCCCCCGGCGACCTCGCGGCGCAACTGCTCGACGGCGAGGGTGACCGCCCCCCTCACCGGAACAGGTCCTCGCCGGGCGAGCGCACGACCTCCGCGCGCACCGACGACTCCCGCCACCACCCCGGCGACAGGCCGCGCACGATCGCGACCGGGCAGCGCGCCGCCTTGCCCATGACGAGGTCGGCCGCGGCGGCGATCTCGTCGGCGACGCAAACCTCGGTCGCGCGCAGCTCCCGCCCGTTGGCATCTTTGGTCCCGCGCAGATCGAGCACCGCCGCGATGCCCGCGCAACCGATCGCGACGTCGGTCACCCCGCGGCGCCACGCGCGCCCGAAGGTGTCGGTGACCACGACCGCGACCGCGATCTTCAGCCGCCCCACGAGCGCGTCGCGCAGGCGTCGTGCCGAGCGGTCCGGGTCGACCGGCAAGAGGGCCGCGACCCCCTCGTCCACGTTGGAGAGGTCGACGCCGGAGTTCGCGCAGACAAAGCCGTGGCGCGTCTCGGTGATCACGAGGTCGCCCCGGCGTCGCAGCACGCGTACGGCCTCGGACTCCGCCAAGCGGAGCTTGGCCTCCGGGTCGTCGGGGTCGACGCGCACGAGGCGGCCCTCGGCCTTGGAGACGACCTTCTGGGTGACGACGACGACGTCGCCGTCGGCGAGATGGGCCGCGGCGGCGATCGCCCCGGCAAGGTCGTCGCCGGGGCGCACCTCACCGATCCCCTGCACCGGCAGCACGACCAGGGCGCCGGGGGGCGGCACCTCAGCGTCCACGTGCGGCCTCCTCGAGCACGACCGCCACGAGCGCGGCAGCGCGCTCGGGTGTCGCCATCACCGTCGGCGCGACGCGACAGGCCATGCCGGCCTCCTCGACGGCACCGGCGAGCGCGGCGTCGGCCTCGTCGATCACGAGGGTCCCCGCGACCTCACGCAGGCGCCGCGCGACGCCGACGACCGACGCCTCCTCGCCGAGCTCGCGCAGCAGCCGGTCAGCGGGGCCCTTCAGCGCCCTGCCGCCGACGATCGGCGAGACGGCGACGACGCGGTCGCGCCGGCGCGCCAGCGCTGCGGCGACACCGGGGACGGCGAGCACCGGGCCGATCGAGACGACGGGGTTGGACGGTGCGACGACGAGCGCCTCCGCGTGTGCGAGCGACTCGAGCACCCCCGGGGTCGGCCGCGCGGTCTCAGCCCCGGCGAAGCGCACGGCCGAGACCGCGACCGCGTGGCGGTGGCGGACGAAGTACTCCTGGAAGCCGACCTCGCCGCCGTCGGCGAGCATGAGGCGCGTGCGCAGCTCGTCCTCGCTGGCGGGCAGCAGGTGCACGCGGATGCCCCACGCGGCCGCGATCTCGGCCGTCACCGCGGCGAGGGACGCGCCCTGCGCGAGGCGGCCGGTGCGGTAGAGGTGGGTCGCGAGGTCCCGGTCGCCGAGGCGGAACCACGTCTCGCCCCCGAGCGCCTCGAGCTGGGTCATGGCCGCCCAGGTCTCCCCCTTCAACCCCCAGCCGCGCTCGGGGTCCGACGCGCCGGCGAGGGTGTAGGTGATCGTGTCGAGGTCGGGGCAGATCCGCAGCCCGTGGATCTCGGTGTCGTCGCCGACATTGACGATCGCGACGCAGTTCTCGGGGGCGACGACCCGCACGAGCCCAGCGAGCAGGCGCGCGGCACCGACGCCCCCGCAGAGCACCGCCACCTGAGTGGCCCCGGGCGCCGCCATGCTCAGCGCTGCGGGTCGCCGGCGATCGTCGGTCCCGACGCAGGCGCGAGCCGAGGGAGCGCTGCGTGCGCCGCGTCGAGCATGACGGCGAGCCCGTCGGCGAGCGGGGTGAAGGGCCGCCAACCGAGGTGGATCTCGGCCCGCGACGGGTCCAGGGCGACGCGCGCGCTCGGCGTCGGGCGCGCCGGCGCTCCGGCGAGGCGGACGGGCGCGCCCCCGACGCGGGCGACCTCGTGCGCGAGCGCCTCGAGCGAGGTCTCCTCGCCGCTCGCGACGTTGATGAGCAGGCCGCTCCCGCGCTCGGCCGCGCGCGCACACGCGTCGACGGCGTCGTCGACGAAGAGGAAGTCCCGCGTCCGGGCGCGGTCGCCGACCGCCCAGGGTCGGTGCGCAACGAGGGCGGCGACCAGCGAGGCGACCGCACCGGGCTCGGACGCGCCGAGCTGGCGGGGGCCGTAGACCGAGGCGAGCGCGAGGGCCGAGAACTCGAGGCCGTGCTGCTCCCGGTAGCCCGCGAGCAGGTCCAGCGCCGCTCGCTTGGCGACGCCCTCGGCCGAGCGCGGGCGCGCAACGAGGTGCTCGCGCACGGGAAGGTCGTCGGCCTCGAGCGGCCCGTAGCTCGTCCACGACGACGCGAAGACGATCTTGCGGCTCCCGGCCGCCCGGGCTCCCTCGAGCACCCGGATCAGGCCGACGACTCCGACCTCGGCCTGCAGGACGGGGTCGTCGAAACCCGCCTCCTCCCCTGGCGGGGCGGCGAGATGGAAGACGACCTCGGGGCGCAGCCGCGCGACGAGCTCGACGCAGGCCGGCTGGCAGACGTCCATCTGGTGGAAGCGCATCGCGCCGACCGAGGCGCGCGCGTCGGCGAGGTTGGCCAGCGAGCCGCACGAGAGGTCGTCGATCACCTCGACGCTGTGGCCTTCGGCGATCAGGCGGTCGACGAGGCCAGAGCCGAGGAAGCCGGCCCCTCCTGTCACCAGCGCCCGCACGGGCGTGATTGTCACACCGGCAGTCGCGCGCTGTCGAGGACCGTCCCGGGCGTCACCGCCACGTTCGCGCCGAGCACCGAGAGCGCCCGGACGCGGGCACCCGCGCCGACCACAGCGCCCGGCCCGACGATCGAGTCCTCGACGAGAGCGCCTTCGCCGATGACCGCGCCGCCGAGCAGGGCCGAGCCGACGACTCGCGCCCCTCGCTCGACCGACGCGCGCTCGCCGAGCACCGCGTTGGCGACCGTCGCCCCCACGGCGACCGTCGCCCCCGCGCCGAGGAAGGCCGGTCCCTCGATGGCGCCGAGAAGGCGCGCGCCGTCACCGATCATGGCCGCACCGTCGAGGTGGTGCACTGGCAGGCGCAGGTCGGGGCGCTGGCCGGTGAGCACGTCGAGCTGGGCGCGCAGGTACCGCTCGGGGGTCCCGGTGTCGAGCCAGTACGCGTCGGACGCGAGCGCGTAGAGCTGGCCGTCGCCCACGAGGGCGGGGAAGACCTCCCGCTCGATCGAGACGCGCCGCCCGGTCGCGATGCGCCCGAGCACGGCGGGCTCGAGCACGTAGGTGCCCGCGTTGATGAGGTTCGTCGGCGCCTCGTCGCGCGGCGGCTTCTCGATGAACGCGAGCACGCGGCCGCCGGCGCCAGTCGGCACGACGCCGTAGGCGGAGGGATCCTCGACCGGCGTCAGCGCGATCGTCGCCATGCCGCCGTGGCTCTCGTGGAACGCGAGCAGGTCATCCAGGACGAGATCGGTGAGGATGTCGCCATTGACGACGACGAAGCGCTCGTCGGTGAGCCCGCCCTTGGACGCGCCGTAGAGGATCGCGCCGGCGGTGTCGAGCGCCTCCGGCTCGATCGCGTAGTCCAGCTCGACACCGGCCCACTCGCCACCGAGGAAGTCCGCGAACGCGTCCGCGCGGTAACCAAGCGAGAACACGACACGCTCGACGCCGTAGAGCGCGAGCCACTCGACGACGCGTCCGATCATCGGCGCCCCGACGACAGGCAGCATGGGCTTGGGGATGTCGTAGGTGAGGGGACGCAGCCGCGTCCCCTCACCGCCGACGAGAACGAGGGCCTGCACCGAGCAGCCCGCTCTCCCGGCGCGCTACTTCTTCTTCCCGGAGGACGCGCCCCCGAGATCCTGCAGGAGGGTCGCGCGTGAGGGAGGCGCGGGTATCGCCGCACCCTCGGGCACGTACGCGAGCGTGATCATCATCCCGTCGAGGATCCGGATCGCCCCGATGTTGCTGCGCACCAGCGAGGGCGTCCCGCTCGGGCTCGGCCAGACCTTGGCGACAAGGACCGCCTTCCCCGGCGTCCTGGACGACTTCGGGCAGGTCCCGCCGCTCGTGTAGGTCGGCCCGGCGACCACCGCCGCGGTCGTCGTCGTGACCGGGACCGCCGCGGTGGTCGTCGTCGAGTTCTTGGCCGGCGCGGGCGAGGCGGACGCGGCGGTCGAGGTGGTGGCCGCGATCGACGTCGTCGGTGACGTCTTGGCCGGCGAGAACGTCGCGCTGACGCCCTTGGTCGAGGTCTTGGTCGAGGACGCCTTCGAGGTTGTCTTCGAAGACGGCGTGCTCGTGGTGGTCGGCGTGCTCGTGGTGGTCGGCGCGCTCGTGGTGGTCGGCGCGCTCGAGGTGGTCGGGGTGGGCTTGCCCGGCATCGTAAGGCTCGTCGCCGTCAGGGCGAAGCCACGCCCGTAGCTCGAGACGAAGGTCGCAAGCGTGTCGTGCGTGCCCGTGAAGGCCGAGGAGTTCGAGACCGCGCCGGGGTCGACGTCGATGACCCCGTCACCGAAGGTGCGGATGCCCGCCGTCGTGAAGTTCGTGTTGGCGGAGAGGTTCGGCTGCAGCGTGCCGCAGATGTCGATCGCGAAGGCCGCATGCCAGTTGTCCGTCGTCGTCGGCGGCTCGGCGGCTGCCGTCGACTTGCTCAGGCGCTCAGCGCGCGAGTAGCCGATGAGCGAGAGCCCTCCGAGCACGATGACGACCATCGCCGCGGACCACAGCATCGGCGGGCGCGCGCGATAGGTGCGGGTGCCGCCGCTCGCAGCGGCTCGCGCGACCATGCGCCCGAAGGAACGTCGTGGCATCGGGGGCGCAGCCTAGACGCTCGGGGGTCGGGGGTTGCTCCGCAGCGCGCGCCGGGTGAGCGCCACAGCACCGCGCGCGGCGATGCCGGCGCCGATGAGCGGGAGGAGTGCCCGGCCCGGCCCGGCCACGCGCTTCCTCGCGAACCGCCAGGTCGAACGGTGGTGGGCGACGATCATCCGGTAGGGATGGCGGGCCGCCGACACGCCGCCCACGTGCACGACCTGGGCGGAGGGGACCTGGCGCACGCTCCAGCCGGCGCGCCGCAGCCGCCAGCAGAGATCGAGGTCCTCCACGTACATGAAGTAGCCCTCGTCGAAGCCGCCGACGGAGAACAGGGCGCTCTTCCGCACGAGCATGCAGGCGCCCGAGACCCAGTCGACCTCGGGGGCCGTCCCCGGCGCCCGGAGCGCGTCCTCGCGGCGGTACGCACGCGACCAGCGGTTGTCCGGGAGGAACATCCCGAGCAGACCGTGCGCGACCGCCGTCTTGTAGTCGGGGAATTGCCGCGCCGAGGGGTACGAACGGCCGTCGGGGTCGCGCACGGTGGGACCGACGGCCGCGGTCTCGGCGTGTGCCACGAGCGCGTCCCACAGCAGCGAGACGGCGTCCGGCTCGACGACGAGGTCCGGGTTGCACACGAGCACCGCCTCGATGGCGTCGGCGAGGTGCTGGACACCGCGGTTCACCGCGCTCGCATAGCCGACGTTGCGCCCGAGGGGGACGAGGACGGCGTCCGCGTCGGCGCGTGCGAGCGAGGCGAGCGAGCCGTCGTGCGAGCCGTTGTCGACCACGACGACCGTACCCAGCCCCGCGGCACGCAGGCTCGCGACGCAGCGGCCGAGGGAGGGTCCCGCGTCGTAGTTGACGACGACCGCGCCGACGCCGCCGAGCCGGCGTTCGCTCACGGCGCCGCGGCCATGCCCAGCTCGCCGATGAGGCGGGCGACGGACTCCTCCCAGGCCGGCAGCAAGGCGATCCCCGACAGGCGGAGCGCCGCGTTGTCGAGCACCGAATTCGCCGGGCGGGGTGCGGGACGCGGCGGGACGAGCGCGCCCGTCGCGATCGGCTCGACGCGCCCGGGGTCGCCGCCCGCCGCGGCGAGGACAACGCGGGCGAACCCGTACCAGGTCGTCGCCCCCGTGTTGGTCACATGGAACAGCCCCGGGCGGCGCTCGAGGCCCAAGGTGACGAGCATCTCCGCGAGATCGGCCGCGACGGTCGGGCTGCCGTGCTGGTCGTCGACGAAACGCAGAGGCCCCTCCCCCGCTGCCAGGCGCAGCACCGTCTTGGCCATGTTCGGGCCGAAGCGGCCGCAGACCCACGAGGTGCGCACGACCGTCGCCGAGGGATCGCACTCGCGCTCGCCGCCGAGCTTGGACGCGCCGTAGACCGAGAGGGGATGGGGCGCGTCCCACTCGCGGTAGGGCTGCGAGGACCGCCCGTCGAAGACGTAGTCGGTCGAAACCGCAACGAGGTGTGCGCCGACGCGGCGCGCCGCCTCCGCGACGTGGCGTGTGCCGAGCGCGTTCACCATGTACGCGCGGTCGGGCTCGCTCTCGCAGGCGTCGACGGCCGTGAACGCCGCGCAGTGGATGACGACGTCGGGTTCGACGCCGGACACGACCGCGAGGACCGCGTCCCGCCGCGCCACGTCGCAGGCGTCGCGCCCGAGCGCCACCGCCTCGAGCGCCGGGCCGCGACGCCGCTCGGCCGCCCGGCGCTCGAGCACCGCGACCACCTCACGGCCGACCTGGCCCGCGGCACCGGTGATCAGGACCCGCATCGCCGCGGCTCAGGCCCGCGCCGGCGCGCCGGCGCGCGCGAGCGACCAGTGGCCCTCGATGACCGGCGACCGGCCGAGGAGCGGACGCCACCACTCCTCGTGCGCGCGGTACCACTCGACGGTCTCCACCAGGCCGCTCGCGAAGTCGATCTCGGGCCGCCAGCCAAGCTCGGTGCGGATCTTGGTCGAATCCAGCAGATAGCGGCGGTCGTGGCCGGGGCGGTCGGGCACGATTGTCTTGAGCGAGGCGGGGCGCCCGGCCGCGCCGAGCACCGCGTCGGCGATCTCCTCGACGCTGCGCTCGATCCCCGAGCCGACGTTGTAGGTCTCGCCGAGGCGCCCGCGCTCGATCACGAGCTCGACCGCCGCGCAGTGGTCGCTCACGTGCAGCCACTCCCGCCGGTTCTGTGTCGAGGCGTAGAGCGGGAGCGGCTCGCCGGCGAGCGCGCGCGTGACAAAGAGCGGGATGACCTTCTCGGGAAACTGGTAGGGCCCGTAGTTGTTGCAGCAGTTCGTGATCGTCGCGGGCAGCTTGAAAGTCTCGACGTAGCTGCGCACGACGTGGTCGCCCCCGGCTTTCGCCGCGTTGTAGGGGGTGCGCGGACGGTAAGGCGCCTCCTCCGCGAAGCTCTCGTCGCTGTCGAGCGCGAGGTCGCCGTAGACCTCGCAGGTGGAGATGTGGTGCAGACGCGTGTTCCCCGCCGCGAGCACGGCGCCGCACAGGGCCTGGGTTCCAAGGACGTTCGTGCGGAAAAAGCGCGCCGGGTCGAGCACGGCGAGGCTGTTGTGGGACTCCGCCGCGAAGTTGACGACAACGTCGATGCGGCGCTCCCCGAGCACGTGCGCGAGCAGCTCGGTGTTCGCGATGTCGCCGTGCACGAAGCGCACGCGCCCCTCCTCGAGATAGGGCGAGAGGTTCGCGAGGTTGCCCGCGTAGGTCAGCGCGTCGTAGGCGACGATCTCGTCCCCGGGCCGCGTCTCGAGGTGGCGGCGAACGAAATTGGCCCCGATGAACCCGGCGGCACCGGTGACGAGAAGACGCATCGCCGCAGGGTACCAGCGCTGCTGGCCGACACCGGGGGCTCAATTCCCGGCCGCGTCGCGCAGATGCACCACGTCGCCCTCGCCGATCACCACGGTGTCCTGGCCGCGGTCGACCAGGAGGCGGCCGTCGTCGGCGACGTCGAGCGCGCGTCCGGTCTCGCTCGTGCCGTCCGCCCGCTCGACCCGCACGCGCCGACCGAGCGTCGCGCACCTGGCGCGCCGCTCGGCGACGAGCGCCGCACCCTCACCGGCGACGACGGCGAGGTAGCGGTGCTCGAACTCGGCGAGCACCCGAAAGAGCAGCGCGTCGCGCGCCGGCGCCCGGCCGGTCACCGCCTCGAGGGTGGTCGCACCCGGCGGAAGCGCCGCCGCGTCCGCCGCCGGCCAGGTGAGGTTGCAGCCGAGGCCGACCACGAGCGCACCCGGCTCCGCCCACTCGGCGAGCAGGCCGGCGATCTTCGCGTCGCCCCCGGCGCGGGGGACGACAAGGTCGTTCGGCCACTTGAGCGCCGTGTCGCAGCCCTGCGCCTCGAGCGCCGCGCGAGCGCCGAGCGCGAGCGCCGCGACGCAGAGATGCGCGTGGGCGGGGGTCGCGTGGCGTCGCACGAGCACGCTCACCAGCAGCCCGGCGCCCGGCGGAGCATCCCAGCGGCGACCGCGCCGCCCCCGCCCGTCGATCTGCTCGTCGGCGACGACGACGAGCCCTTCGGCGGCGCCCGCGCGTGCGAGGTCGGCGGCGAGACGGTTGGTCGAGTCCACCTGCGCAACGCGGACGACGTTCGTGAAGAGCGGCACCGGCGCACTAGCCTGCCCGCCGGACCGGCCCGGCGGTGCGCGGCGGGGGCGACGGGGACCCTGTGGGGTCCCGCCGCTCAGTCCGGACGGCTGCGCGCGCCCCGGGCGGCGACAGAGGGGGCCAGGTGTTCGACAAGGTGCTGATCGCCAACCGCGGTGAGATCGCGGTGCGGGTGGCGCGCACCTGCCGCGAGCTCGGGATCGCCTCCGTCGGCATCTACAGCGAGATCGACCGCGACGCCTACCACGTGCGCAGCTGCGACGAGGCCTACCTGCTCGATCCCGACCTCGGGCCGCGCGCCTACCTCGACATCCCGGCGATCGTCGAGGTGGTGCGCCGCAGCGGCGCGCAGGCCGTGCACCCCGGCTACGGCTTCCTCTCCGAGAACGCCGACTTCGCGCGCGCGGTGGCCGAGGCCGGCGCGGTGTTCGTCGGCCCCCCGCCCGCCGCGATCGAAGCGATGGGGTCAAAGATCGGGGCCCGCCGCGTCGCGGAGGCGGCGGGGGTCTCCGGGGTGCCGGGGCGCAGCGAACCGGTCAACGACGTCGCCGAGGTCGTCGCGTTCGGCGAGGAGGCCGGCTGGCCCGTCGCGATCAAGGCCTCCTACGGGGGCGGCGGGCGCGGCATGAAGGTCGTCGCCGCGCCCGAGGACGCCGCGGAGGCCCTCGCCGCGGCGCGGCGCGAGGCAGCCGCCTCCTTCGGGCGCGACGAGGTCTACCTCGAGCGCTACCTCGCCTGGCCGCGCCACGTCGAGATGCAGATCCTCGCCGACCGCCACGGCGCCGTCGTCTGGCTCGGGGAGCGGGACTGTTCGGCCCAGCGCCGCCACCAAAAGCTCGTCGAGGAGACGCCGGCGCCCGGCTTCGACGGCGCGTTGCGTGCGGCGATGGGCGACGCGGCCGTGCGCCTCGCGCGGGCGACGGGCTACGAGGGCGCGGGGACCGTCGAGTTCCTCTTCGAGGAGGGTCGCTTCTACTTCCTCGAGATGAACACGCGCCTGCAGGTCGAGCACCCCGTCACCGAGCTCGTGAACGGCCTCGATCTCGTCGCGCTCCAGTTGCAGGTCGCCTCGGGCGAGCCGCTTGCCTTCACCCAGGCCGACGTCGCCCCCCGCGGCCACGCAATCGAGATGCGCCTCAACGCCGAGGACCCCGCCGGCGGGGCCTTCGTGCCGAGCCCCGGCGTGCTCGGACGCTTCGCGCTCCCCACGGGTCCCTTCGTGCGGGTCGACGCCGGCTACGCGGCCGGCGACGAGGTCAGCCCCGCCTACGACAACCTCCTCGCCAAGATCGCCGTGTGGGGGCCCGACCGTGACAGCGCGCGCCGGCGTCTCCTGCGCGCGCTCGCGGAGCTGGAGGTGGAGGGTGTGGCGACGACGGCCGCGGCGGCTGCCGCCATCCTCGAGCACCCGGACTTCGTGCAGGGCCGCCACTCGACCCGATTCGTCGAGGAGCACCTCGACCTCAGCGGGATCGCACCCCACAGCCCGAGCGCGCACCGCCGCGCCGACGGGCGAGTCCCCCGTGAGGTCGACGCGGAGGTGGACGGACGCCGCTACCGGGTCCGTCTCTACGTCCCCGAGGTGGCACCCGCGCCCGGCGCCGTGCGCGCACATCCCCGCCGGGTCGCGGGCGGCACCCCCGGCGGCGGGGACGGCCGGATCGTCGCGCCGATGCAGGGGACGATCGTCCGCCTGCTCGTCGCCGCCGGCGACACCGTCGCCGCGGGTGAGGCGATCTGCGTGCTCGAGGCGATGAAGATGGAGAACCCGGTGAGGAGCCCGGTCGGCGGCGTCGTGCGCGAGCTGCACGTGACCGTCGGCGACGCGCTCGGACCCGGCGATCTCATCGCCGTCGTCAACTAGCCGGCCGCCGCGGCGGCTCTGCCCGATCCGCCGCGGCGGCCGGCCTCGCCCTGTGGTGTGACCCGTCCGGAGTCGCCCCGTCGGGACGGTCTCCTGGCGGCACGGCCCGCACGCCGCGCCCGAGAAGGCTCCTTGCCCCCGCGGCATCGGACGCGACCTGTTCTCGGGTGCCGGCGTCTTCGCGCGCGGGCCGACCACCGCAAGGAGCGCCGGAAACCCCGACCGCTAGGGTCTTCACCGATGGGTCTTGACACCCCGGCGCTGCGCAGCCTCGCGGGCTCGGGCCTCGACTACCGCATTGTCGAGACCGCAGTCCCCTCAAACCCCGAGGAGAGCGCGGCGCTCCAGGGGATCGACCTCGGCCAGCTTCTTCGGACCATCGTCGTGCGCCGGGGCGAGGACGACTACCTCTTCGTCCTCGTCCCCGGCGGGCGGCAGATCGACTGGCCGAAGCTCCGGGCACTGCTCGGGACGCGTCGGCTGTCGCTCCCCGACCGGGAGGAGGCCCGGACGGCAACCGGCTACGAGCGCGGCGCCATCACGCCCTTCGGCGCCACCCGGGCGTGGCCGGTCGTCGCCGACGCGACCGTCGCCGCGGCCGGCATCGTGGCGATCGGTGCCGGCGCGCGCGGGGCCAACGTCCATCTCGAGGCGTCGAGGCTCCTCGCGCTGTTGCACGCACAGGTCGCAGACGTCACCAAGCCCGGCTGACGGCGCGCCCGGCTGACGGCCCGACGGCGCGCCCGCACCCGGACCGATGCCGGGCGCAGGCTCGGCACCCCGATCGCGGCGATGTCGGTTCCCGCCGCGGCGAGCCCGGCGCGCTCAGGTCTCGGGAAGCTGGAGCAACTGGTCGACGATGCCGACGAGATCGAGCGCGCGCAGTCGGCGGGGCGAAGACCGCGGGATGGAGACGCCCCGTCCAGTTCACCCCTCCGGTCAGCAGCCCGGCCGCGGACGCGCCGTGGGTGTCCCCGGGGTGCACGGCAACGAGCGCCATCTGAGCAGGGTCGACCCCGGCAGCGTCGCGCTAGGGCTCGGGCCGCAGCTTCCCGTGGCCGACCGCGTCGACCGACGCCATATCGACCAGCGCGTCGGTGACCCCCGCGCTGTCAAGGATCCCCCGCACGAACGCGGCGGAGCCGTTGGTGAGCGCGAAGGCCGGGAGCCCTGCAGCGCGCAGCCGCTCGAGAGCCGGCCGCACGTCGCGGTGGAGCGGCACGCGGGCGAGGGCTCCCATCAACTCGTCGCCGGCGCCGTCGGGCAGGGCGTGCCCGGCGGTGGTCGCGACCTCGTCGAGCGCGACGAGGGCCAGCTCCCCGAAGCCGGCCGCGCCGCCGGCTCACGCCAGGGCGAACCCGTCGCGCACGAGCGCGGCGAACCACCACGCCAGGGCGTCCTTTCCCACGCCGAGGCGCTCGAAGACCTCCGCCAGCGGGGCGAGATCGGTGAGGGTCTCGTTGACGTCGAAGGCCACCGCGCGGGGACGGGCCACGCGCACCACGCCGGACGCCTCAGCTCCCGGAGTGGCGCCGGTGGCCCTGCTGCCAGTCCTCCTCGGCGCCGACCTGACCCGAGCCGACGCCGAGGGCCGGCAGCTGGGGCACCTCGCGCAGACTGCGCTTCAACTCGGCAAACCCGGGGAACCGGGAGAGCGCGACCACGTGGTCCCACAGGGCCACGGCATCCTCGTCCGCCGGGAGCCTGCTGATGACCGGACCGAAGAGCGCGGTCCCCGAGGGCGGGTCAAAGTGCAGGATCGGCGTGCCGACGTCCCGGCCGGCGAGGCTCAGAGCCTCCTCGGTCTCGGCCCGGATCAGGGCGTCGTACGCGTCGGCGCCGACCGCGTCGGCCAAGGTGACCTCGAGGCCGGCGGCGGCGAGGGCGGCGGCGGCGAGGGCGCGGGGGTCGCCGAGCGCGGCCGCCTGGCGGGTCGGGGTCTCCTCGAAGATGCCGGCCCCCATCGCCGGGTACAGCCGGGCAACCCCCTCTCGGCCGTGGCGCTCGCGCACCGCCGCCGCGACGCGCAGCAGCGCCAGGCCGGCCGCGTGGGACTGTTCGTAACCCGGTGGGAAGTGGGTGGCGTAGTCGACCTCAGCGTTGACCATCCGCAGCGAGATGAACCGCCACTCGACCTCGTAGGCGCGCTGGGCCGCCACCGCGCGCACCCACTTGGAGGTCATCCACGCGAAGGGGCAGATCGGGTCGAAGTAGAAGTGCAGGTCCGTCATCGATTACCCATTCTCCCCGGAGATCGGCCGGGACGCGCCGCGCCGGGTCCCCGGCTTGCTCACGGGGCCGCCAGGGCGGCGATCACGTCGTCGGGCTCGGCCCGCTTGGGTGTAGTCCGCGTCCGCAAAACGCCACGCCACCTTGGCGTCGGTGCCGATCACGAAAGTGGCGGGCAGTGGCAGCCCGAAGCTCTCGTCCCCGTTCGCCGCCGGAAGGTCCAGTCCCCACCCGGCGTAGATCGGGCGCAGGTCCTCGGCGAGGCTGATCACGAGGCCGTCGTCGCGGGCCACCGCGTTGCCGACATCGGACAACACCGGGAATCCCAGCTCGAGCCTCTCGGCGGTCGACAGCGAGTTGTCGCGTATCTGCGGGGACACCGCGACCAGGTGGGCGCCGGCGGCGGTGATGTCGGCGAGGCGAGCCTGCAGGGCCCGAAGCTCGATGTGCAGTATGGGCACCAGCCGCCGCGGGAGAAGGCGAGCACGATCGGGCCCTCGGCCAGACGCTCCGAGAGGGTCACCTTGGTGCCGGTGGCGCCGGGGAGGCAGAAGTCGGGAGCCTCGGCGCCCACCGCCAGGCACTGCGCGGCCAGACCGGAGGCTTCGAGCGTCGCCGTCGCGGCATCCATGATCGCCAGCTGGTCCGCCGGGATGGCCGGCCCGGGCGGCCTCGTCGCGCTCCTCCAGGGCGCGCACGAGCGTTCCTTCCATGTCGGCTCTCCTTCGTCGAGAAACAGACAGACCTGTCTGTCTCGTTCCCAACCGTGCTCGAGAACCTGGCCGTCGTGTCCGCTTCTGCGCCGGGCCCCGAGGAGCGCCTCCTCGAGGTGGCAAGCCGCCTCTTCTACGCCGAGGGGATCCATGCCGTCGGCGTCGACCGGGTGATCGCCGACGCCTCGGTGGCCAAGGCGACGCTGTAGGCCCACTTCGCGCGCAAGGCGGAGCTGGTCTCGGCCTACCTGGCGCGCCAGAGCCGGGAGTGGGTCGCGGCCGCCGAGCAGCGGCTCGCCGGGCACCGCCTTGGCACGCCGGACGCCGTCGTGTCCCTCTTCCGGCTGCTCCACGAGGACAGCCGCGGACCGCAGTACCGGGGATGCCCCTTCATCAACGCGGCCGCGGAGTTCCCCGAGCCCGGCCCGGTCGCCACCGAGATCGCGCGCCACCGCGGCCGACTGCGGGAGCTCTTCGCCCGTGCCGGCGGTCCGCTCGTCGTCGCACCCGGGAGGCTCGACGCGATCGTCGCCCTCTACGGCGGCGCCATGTCCGCCGCGCACCTCGACCGGGATCCCGATGTCGTCCTGCACGCCGCGGAGGCCGCCCGGCGTCTGCTCGACACCGGCGCCGCGCAGGCACACCCCCGACGCCCTTGAGGGCTCCGAACCGCCACGCGCGCGGGCCGGTCCCGGCACGACGCGCCCGCGGGGTCGCTGCTCCCGAAGCCGGCCGCCGGCTCGATCCCTCGCGAAACCCTTCGGCCGCCGGGGCCCCCCTCGGCGCGCCACGCGAGAGCCTCCCGCATTGCTCCCAACGGGGCGTCCCGGCGCCCGCGTGCCACCGGTGCCTTCTCGGAGGCGGTGCGCGCCGTAGCTCCTGCCCGCCGCGTCAACAAGGGCTGCGTCGGCGGACTCGGCCGGCGGCCGGCGGACAGGGCCGGGAGGGGGCCAAGCCCCTGGGGAGCGCCGCGTTGGCGATCCGGTGCCAGAGAACCCGTCCTAGGCCGGGCGGCGCGGGGTCTGCCCCCGCGTGTCGGTGCCCGCCGGACGGCTTTCTCCCGGGGGCGGACCACTGCTCTCGCGCACCACGAGCGCCGGGGGGATCACCACTCGCCTCGGACGGCGCTCGCCGGAGTCGAGCTGCTCGAGCAGCAGGGCGAGGCTTCGGCGGCCGAGCTCGTCGAAGTCCTGGTGGACCGTCGTGAGCGGCGGCGCGTAGTAGCCGCTTTCGGCGATGTCGTCGAAACCGACGACGCTCACGTCCCCCGGGACGCGCCGGCACCCCTCGTGCAGCGCGCGCAGCACGCCGAGTGCCATGTGGTCGTTCGCAACGAAGACCGCCGTCGCCTCGGGGATCCGCGCAAGCGTCCGCCCCGCGTCGAACCCCGAGCGCGCCGACCAGTCGCCCGAGAGCGGTGGCATGACGAGCGCACCGGCATCCTCGAGCGCCGCGCGCCATCCTGCGACCCGGGCGCGCGCCTCGATCCACTCGAGGGGCCCGGACACGTGGAAGACCGTTCGGTGTCCGAGCTCGAGCAGGTGCGCCGTGGCCGCGCGCGCCCCGGCGAACTGGTCGACCGTCACCACGGCGAGGTCGGCCTGCGGATCGCCCTCGACGACGACCAGCGGCCGGTCGGTCGACACCCCGGCCAGCGCCTCGCCCGCGGAGGTGAGCGGGGCGATCACGATCGTGCCCTCGACGGCCCCCTCCGCAAGGCGCGCGAGCGCCTCTTGGACCGAGCCGCGCTCGATGGAGCGCAGGCTCACCACGCTGACGAAGTACCCGGCCTCGCGCGCGGCGCGCTCGATGCCGTACAGGGTCGCAACCGGCCCAGTGAGCGTCGTGTCGAGGGTGACGAGACCGAGCGTGCGCGACCGACCCGTGACGAGCGCCCGGGCTGCGGGATTGGGCCGGTAGCCCAGCTCCTCGATCGCTGCGAGGACCCGCAGCCGCGTCGTCTGGCGCACGCTCGGGTGGCGGTTCAAGACGCGCGACACCGTCTGGTGCGACACGCCCGCGAGGCGCGCGACGTCCGCCATCCCGGGCGGGCGTGGCGACCTGGCCGGTCGGCGGCTCGCCAGCGCGGGGTCCGTCACGGCCCGCGACGTGCGCGGATCTCGCGCCCGCGGTCCCCCGGGCACGCGCTGCTTTGGGCCGCGGGTCCGCTCGCGCAGCCCCCGACAGCGCGGGTCTCCCCCGGGGCGCGCGTGTCGCTCATGGTGCGCGAGATCGTAGGGCGCCCCGGTGGCAGCGGGTCAACCGGCCGGAGCCGCACGGGCGCGGCGAGCCGGTCCGCAGCGGGCGGTCAGGCGACGTGCACCCTGTGGTGCGCGACGGCCGCGCGCCCGCGGGGAAGGATGAGGAACGAGACGACCGCAGAGGCGAACAGGATCACGTACACGACGCGGAAGGCCGTCACGTCGCCGTGCACGCTCGCGACCGCGAGCAGCCGGGGGGTGACGCGCTGGCCCGCCAGCATCGACGCGGTGGCGGTCGTCGCGATCGTGTTGAGGAGCGCCGGACCAAGTGCGCCGCCGATCTGCTGGGCGACGTTCGGCAGGGCAGAGGCCACCCCCGCGTCCTCGGGCGCGGCGCCCGCGGTCGCGACGTTCATCGTCGCCCCGAAGATGAGGCCGAGCCCCGCGCCGACGACGAGGAGCGACGGCAGCACCGAGTCCCCGTAGCCGCTCGTGACCGTGAAGCCGCTCATCAGCACCATGCCCACACCGGCGATGACGAGGCCAACGGTGACGAGGGGGCGCGGCCCGATCCTCGGGAGCATGAAGGTGCCGCTCGTCGTCGCGACGACGATCACCATGCCGAGCATCGGCAGGAAGGCGACGCCGGTCATGACCGGTGAGTACCGCAGGATGAGCTGCAGGTAGTAGGTGAGGAAGAGGAAGACGCCGAACATCGCGATCCCCGTGAGCAGCATCGCGAGGTTGGCACCGCCCCGGGCGCGGTGCTTCAGGATCCGCAACGGCAGGAGCGGGTGTTCGCGGCGCCGCTCGATCGCGACGAACCCGGCGAGCAGCGCAGCGGAGGCGGCGAGGAGCGCGAGGGTGACCGGGCTGGTCCAGCTCTTGGTCGAGGCCTCCGAGAAGCCGTAGACGAGCGAGACGAGACCGGCGACGGCGGTGAGGGTGCCGGGGAGGTCGATCGGCACGCGTGCGGGCCGCTCCTGGTCGTGCAGCACCATCGACCCGCCAATCCCGGCCGCGACGGCGAACACCGCGTTGACGTAGAGGCACCACCGCCAGTCCGCGTACTCGGTGAGCGCGCCGCCGAGCAGCAGACCGACCGCCCCTCCCGCGCCGGCGATCGCGCCGTAGATCCCGAAGGCCTCGGCGCGTTCCTTGGGATCGGTGAAGGTTGTCGTGAGAAGCGAGAGGGCCGACGGCGCGAGCAGGGCGCCGAAGACGCCCTGGCAGGCACGCGCGACGACGAGCATCGTGAAGCCGGTGGAGGCGCCGCCGATCGCCGAGACGGCGGCGAACCCGATCAAGCCGACGAGGAACGTGCGCTTGCGTCCGAAGAGGTCGGCGAGGCGACCGGCGAGCAGCAGGAGCCCGCCGAAGGACAGCGCGTAGGCGGTGACGACCCACTGGCGGTCCGCGTTGGAGAAGTGGAGCGCCTTCTGGGCCGAGGGCAGCGCGATGTTCACGATGGTCGCGTCGAGCACAACCATGAGCTGCGCGAGACCGAGGACGACGAGCACCCACCAGTGGTGCGCGCTGCGGCGCGGACGGCCGGCCGGGGCCGCGGCGCTCAGCGCGGTCTGCGAGGTTGCGGACATCACTTCTCCGTTCGGGCGTGGTCGTGGGACAGAGCCTTCTTGGTCCGGACCGCGGCCCGCCCGGACCCGCCGGCGGGGGCAAGGCCGAGGAGGGGGAGCACGACGCGGTCGACAAGCTCGACCATGTCGTCGCGGTCGGGGACGCGCCCGCCGAGCAGGACGCGTCCGAGCTCGGCGTAGACGAGCATCTCGGCGACCTCGACGACGAGCGCGTGGTCGGCGACCAGCTCGCCTCGGGCGATCGCGCGACCGAAGACGGTCTCGAGGGCGGCGACGTGGGGGTGGACGATGCGCTCGTCGAGGAGGCCGGCGAGCTCGCCTTCGTCCCGGGCGACGTGCACGAGCGCGCTGAGCAGCGTCGAGCGCTCCTCGCTCGGCGTGGGGAGCGACGCCGCGAAGGCGACCAAGTCGCCGCGCAACGAGCCCGTGTCGGCGGCGGCCGGCTCGCAGTTGAACTGCTCGAGCGCGGCGCGCACGAGGCCGGCCTTGCCGCCCCACTGGCGGTAGAGCGTTGCCTTGCTCATCCGGGCCGCCGCCGCGACCTCGTCGATGGTGAGCGCCTCGTAGCCGCGCGCACCGAGGCGTTCGAGCGTCGCCGCGAGGATCTCCGCCTCGCGCGCGCCGCTCATGCGCCGCGGCGCGCCGTGCCGCGTGGCACCAGTCATCTGCTCCCCTCATCTCCGGGCGGGAACGCTAGGTACAGAACGAAACTGTATCGTACCCTCCTGCCGCCACACGCGCCCCGACCGCCGGCGGCCGCGTGGCGGTAGAAAGGAGCATGGAAATCAGCCGAGACGCAGCCAAGGAGACCGCCCGCGCCCAGGTGGCGACGCTCGGTGACGGGCTTGTCGGCCTCTCCCACCGGATCCACGCCGCGCCCGAGCTCAGCTTCGAGGAGCACCGCGCGGCCCGGTGGTGCGCCGAGATGCTCGAGGCGGGCGGCTTCGCGGTCTCCACTCCGGTTGCCGACCTCCCGACGGCCTTCCGGGCCGAGATCGGTGACGGGCCGCTCGCGCTCGGGATCTGCTGCGAGTACGACGCGCTCCCCGAGATCGGTCACGCCTGCGGGCACAACGTCATCGCGGCGGCCGGCGTAGGTGCCGGACTCGCGCTCGCGCCGGTCGCGTCGGCACTCGGGCTGCGGGTGGTCGTCCTCGGGACGCCGGCCGAGGAGGGTGGCGGCGGGAAGATCACCATGCTCGAGCGCGGCGCCTTCGACGGGCTGAGCGCGGCGATGATGGTGCATCCCTGGCCGACGGAGCTGATCCAGATGCCCTGCCTCGCGGTCGCCCACATGGACGTCCGCTACCGCGGCCGCGCCGCGCACGCCTCCGCGTTCCCCGAGCTCGGCATCAACGCCCTCGACGCGCTCACCATCGCGCAGGTCGCCATCGGCCTCTTGCGCCAGCACGCGCCCGCCGGTGCACAGGTGCACGGCATCGTCACGCGCGGCGGCGACGCGCCGAACATCGTCCCCGAGCTCGCCGAGGCGAAGTACTACGTGCGAGCCCGCGACCTCGCGTCGCTCGCACCCTGGAACGAGCGGGTGCGCCACTGCTTCGAGGCCGGCGCGCTCGCCACCGACGCGAGCGTCGAGTTCCTCCCCCAGGGCCCCGCGTACTCCGAGTTCGTCATGGACGCGGATCTCGCCGCGCTCTACCGCGCCAACGCCGAGGCACTCGGACGCGTCTTCCCCGACCCACCCGAGCACGACGTTCCCGCGTCGAGCGACATGGCGAACGTCTCGCTCGTCATGCCAGCGATCCACCCGACGCTCGGGATCGGCTCGCTGCCGGCAGTGAACCACCAGGCCGCCTTCACCGAGCACGCCGGCGGGCCGCTCGCCGACCGGGCGACCCTCGACGGTGCGCTCGCCCTCGCGTGGACGGCGGTCGACGCGGCGACGAGCGAGTCGGTGCGCGCGCGCCTCGCGGCGCGCACCTATAACGCCGCGAGCTCCTGAAGCGGCGCGCCCCTCACGGCGAGGGCGACTTGCCGCCGCGGCGCCACACCGCGCGGGCGAGCACCCAAGCGACGATCACCGCGAGGATCGGCATGACGATGCTGCGCAGGATCCCGATCGCGATCCAGGCCGTCGCGTAGACGGCCACCCCGGCGACGACGAAGGTGACGACGCTCGGGACGAGACGCTCGCGCACCGGCGTCTTGTGCCCCGCAGGCTCGATGTTCGCCACGACGACCACCTCCGCGGCCAGCCTACGCCCACCCGTGGACGCTCAGCCGTCACCGCGACCGGTGCGGTGGTGCTGACCCTGGGGCTACGGCGCCGCCGAGCCGCCTGGCCGCACGTGGCGGTAGCGGTTCTCGGGGCGACCCGCCGAGCCGTAGCGCAGCGTCACGGTCACCCGCCCCTGGGCTTCCAGCTTCGCGAGGTAGCGCTGCGCCGTCGCACGGCTGACGCCGAGGCGCGCGGCGACCTCGCTGGCGGAGAGCTCTTCGCCCGTCGCGAGGAGCACGTCTTCGACCGCGACGAGGGTATGGGGCGTGCCGGCACCGCGCTCGGCGACGTGCGAGCCGCCCGGCACGGCGGTGTAGAGCCGATCGACGCTCGACTGATCGGCCTCTGACAGCTTCTGCAGCTGCGCGCGCATCTCCCGGTACGCGAGCAGCTTCTCCTCGAGCGCCGGGAAGCCGAACGGCTTCAACAGGTAGTACAAGGCCCCGCTCTGCATCGCGGCGCGCACACTTGCCGGGTCGTTCGCGGCGGTGATGACGATGACGTCGACGTCGGCCACTGCGCTCGAGGGCTGGCGGAGCCGCTTGAGCACGTCAAGGCCGTGGTGGTCGGGCAGGTAGAGGTCGAGCAGGACGAGGTCCGGGTGGAGCGCGCCGATGCTCTGCGCGAGGGCCTGGGCCGAGTGGACCTTGCCGACGACGACGAAGCCGGGAACCCGTTCGACGTAGGCCGCGTGGATGCTCGCGACACGGAAGTCGTCGTCGACAACGAGGGTGCGGATCACCGGGGAAGAGCGAGGGCGGCGCGGACACACCCGGGAAGCAGGACCGAGAAGACGGCCCCCTCGTGCCCACCGACCTCGACGAACCCGCCGCGGCGCTCGACGGTCTGGCGCACCAGCGCGAGACCGAGACCGCGCCGCGCCCCGGTGCGCGAGTCCTTGGTGCTCCACCCGTCGAGGAAGATCGACTCGCGATCCGCAGCGCGGATACCCGGACCCGAGTCGCTGACGCGCAGGAGCAGGTCGGCGCCAAAGGTCGTGAACTCCACCTCCACCCAGCGCGGTACCTGCCCCGGGGCTGCTGCGTCGACCGCGTTGTCGATCAGGTTGCCGAGAACGGTGAGCAGATCACCGACCTCGAGAAAGCCGCCTTCGAAGTGGCGGTCCGCCGTGACCCGCAGATCGACGCCGCGCTCGAGCGCGACGGAGGTCTTCGCGAGCAGCAAGGCGACCACCATCGGGTCCGCGAGCGTTCCGAGCAGCGACTGGGTCAGTTCGTTGCGCGAGCTCGACACGGCCGTCACGAAGGCGATCGCCTCGTCGTAGTGACCGAGCTCGACCAGGCCGACGAGGGTGTGCAGCCGGTTCGAGAACTCGTGCGACTGGGCGCGCAGCGCCTCGGTGAGACCGAGCACGGCGTCGAGCTCGCGCATGAGGCCTTCGGACTCGGTCCGATCCTGAAACGTCACGACGAAGCCCAGGCGCCCCCGGTGCTGCGCGTGGATCGGCATCCGGTTCGCGATCACGACGCGGTGACCGAGCACGATCAGCTGGTCCGGCCCCTCCTCGCGCCCGAGGATCACGTCGGTGAGCCGGCCTTCTGGAATCAGGTCGGCGAGGGGCCGCCCGAGGTAGTTGTCGGGCAGCTGGAGCAGCGAGCGTGCCTCGTCGTTCGCGAGCAGCACACGGTTGTGGGTGTCGAGTCCGAGAACGCCTTCGCGGATCCCGTGCAGCATCGCCTCGCGCTCTTGGAAAAGGCCCGCGATCGCATCCAGCTCGAGACCGAGCGTCTGGCGCTTCAGCCGGCGCGTCAGCAGCAGCGACAAGGCGGCGCCCACGCCGAGCGCGGCGAGCATGTAGGCCGCGATGGACGGGATCTCGCTGATGAGGTAGTCACGCACCTGGACGACCGGGATACCCACCGAGACCTCGCCGATCAGCCGGTGCCCGGGGCCGAACAGCGGCACCTTTCCCCTGGCGGTCGCGCCGAGGGTCCCGGTCTGCATCCCGACCCACGCCCGGCCGGTCCGGAACGGCTCGGACGACGCCGGTTCGGTGTCGTCGTAGACGGGCTTACCGATGAGCGCGGGGTTGGGGTGCGAGAGTCGGATTCCCCGGGCATCGGTCACCACGACATAGCTGACACCGGTTGCGTGCCGAATCGTCTGGGCCATCTCCTGGACGGCGCCGTGCGGGTCGCCGTGGGCCACGGCGCTCACGAGCGACGGGGTCGAGGCGACCGTCTCCGCGACCGCGAGCGCCCTCTGCTCGTACTGGCGGTCGAGCTGGCCCTCCTGGTACCACACGGCCAGGAAGAATCCCGCGAGCAGGGTCAGCACGAGCACCGCGCTCTGGATCGCGAGGACCTGCGCAGATAGGGAACGACGCCCAAGGAATCGACGCACGCCCGGCACCCCCGAACCGATGCGCTCACACTCCACCCGCGGCGGCAACCGCACCCCAACGTGAGTCTTCTTGGGGAGCAGCCTTGTCATGCCGCCCGCCCGCCGCCGGCATGATACAGCGCCGCCGCGTCCGCGGCCCCCCTGGACTGAGCGAAACGCGCAAAACACGGCATTCGCGTAAAAGCCGCACACAACTCGTCACAACCTGTTCTCAATCCGGCACGCTCCTTAGCGTTCGCCTCGCACATGGGGGAGGTCGGCACGGGTGAACCGTGCACGGCGCCGGGTCCTCGGGACCGGAGCGACGCGCCCGGGACAGACGTCGATGAGGGGCACGGCCCGAAGCGACCGGCCTGCGCGCCGCGCCCGGACACGGGGCGTGCGAGAGGGGGGACGATGCAGATCTTCTGGCAGTCGGTCGGCTTCGGATTCGTCACGGCGTCGGTGCTCGCGATCTCTGCGGTCGGGCTGAGCCTGCAGTTCGGCATCACGAACTACATCAACTTCGCCTACGGCGACTTCATGGCGCTCGGCGCGTTCTTCACCTACGTGCTGAACAGCGAGGTCTTCCACCTCAACATCTGGATCGCGCTCGTCGTCGGCTCGCTCGCGATGGGCGTTTTCGCGGTCCTCATCAACCACGTGATCTTCAGCCCCTTCGCCCGGCGCTTCAAGAAGACGTTCTACGTGCTGATCGTCACCTTCGGTCTGTCCCTCATCCTGCTCAACCTCGAGTACTCGATCTGGGGCGCCGACGTGCGCTTCTTCCAGATGCCCCTCGCGAAGGTCATGCACATAGGGCCGCTGCTTCTCACCCGCTACCAGCTCATCGTCATGGCAATCGCCGTCGCGCTCATGCTCGGGGTCCATGCGATGTTGAAGACGACGCGCCTTGGCAAGTCAATGCGTGCGATGGCGGACAACACGACGCTCGCCATGACGAGCGGCATCGACACCAGGGCGATCACGACGATCACCTGGTTCCTGTCCGGCACGCTCGCGGGCGTCTCGGGCACGGTACTCGGCATCACCGAGGGAAATCTCACGCCCGCCTCGGGCGAGCTGTTCCTCTTCGTCATCTTCGCGGCCGTCATCGTCGGTGGCGTCGGCAGCATCTACGGCGCAATGGCCGGCGCGCTGCTGATCGGCCTCGCGACGGAGATCTCGGCCGCCTTCATCAATCCCGCCTACAAGCTCGATACCGCCTTCGTCATCCTCATCTGCACCCTGCTGCTCAGGCCGAGCGGCCTCTTCGCCCGTCCGGGAAAGGCGTAGGAGATGTCGGGAATCTGGTATTACATCTTCACCCTCGTCTTCTTCCTGTTCGACTACTTCATCCTGGCGATGGGGCTGAACATCCAGTACGGCGAGACGGGCATCTTGAACTTCGCCTACATCGGCTTCGTCGCGATCGGCGCCTACGTCACGGGCGCCTTCTCCCTGCCGAACTCCGTGGGGACCGGTCAGCAGTACATCCTCGGGCTGTCGCTCCCCTTCCCGCTCGGTCTCATTCTCGGGGGACTCGCGGCCTGCCTGTTCGCGGTGATCGTGGCGCTCATCTCGCTCAGGCGCCTGCGGACTGACTATCTCGCGATGGTCCTCATCTCGCTGTCGCTCGTTCTCTACGACGTGTGCAACAACTACGTTCCGCTCTTCAACGGTGCCGACGGCCTCTACAACGTCCCCGAGCCGTTCGCCGGTGTCCTGCACCTCACGACAAACTCCTTCATCCCCTTCTTCGCGGGTGTCACGGGCGCGATCGCGGTGGTGATGTGGCTCGTCATGGGCCGAGTCACGCGCTCCCCCCTCGGCCGGACGCTGCGCGCGATCCGCGACGACGACGTCGTCGCCGCCGCCCTCGGCAAGGACGTCTTCCGCAACCAGCTGAAGTCCATGCTGATCGGCTCTTTCTATGCGGGGATCGGCGGCGGTCTGATCATGGAGTTCAGCGGATCGTTCAACCCGACGGCCTGGCTCCCGGGCGAGACCTTCGTCGTCTTCGCGGTCATCATCGTCGGCGGAGTCGGCAACAACATCGGCATGCTCATGGGATCTCTCGTCGTCGAGACGCTCCTTGTCCACCTGCCGGCGTTCCTGCCCGACATCCCCGGGCATCCGGGCCTCATCGAGTACTTCGACGCGGTGATCATCGGTGTCCTGCTCATGGTGATGCTCTGGTTTCGTCCCCAGGGCATCGTCCCTGAACGCCTCCGCAGGGCCGCGACCTTCGGCGTGCGCGACGACCTCGGAGCCGAGGCGAACCTCCCACCCGACGAGCTCAGCGCACTTGCTCCGAGCCCTGTTGTGCAGCCCGGCACCTTGCAGGCGAGGAGCGCGACGAATGAGTGAGCTCCCCCTCCTTGGACCCCTCGGCGTGCTCGAGTCCTCCGCTGCGCTGCGCTGCGAGGCGATCACCAAGGCCTTCCAAGGCGTCCACGCTGTCAACGGCGCGGCCTTCGAGGTGCCCGAGGGCCAGATCACCGCCCTCATCGGGCCGAACGGCGCGGGCAAGACGACCGTCGTCAACATCTTGTCTGGCTCGATGACCTGCGACGCGGGGCGTGAATTCATCGGGTCGACCGAGGTGACGAACTGGCCGAGCCACAAGATCGCCCGGCTCGGGCTGATGCGGACCTTTCAGCTCTCGCGCGAACTCGGTGGCCTCACCGTGCTCGAGAACCTTCTCGTCGCCCCCGCCCACCAGGCCGGGGATTCGCTTTTCAACGTGCTCTTCCGGCCCGGTCGCGTGCGGCGCGAGGAGCGCGACAACGTCGAGCGGGCGCTGCACACCCTCGACACCTACGGCCTCTACCCCCTGCGCGACAGCCGCGCGAGCGACCTCTCCGGCGGGCAGAAGAAGCTGCTCGAGATCTCCCGCGCCGTGATGGCCTCGCCGCGAATCCTGCTTCTCGACGAGCCGATGGCGGGAGTCAACCCGGCCCTCATCGACCGCATCGGCAACCACATCCGCGATCTTCGGGCGTCGGGTGTGACGGTCCTCATGATCGAGCACAACCTCAACGTCGTCGAGAAGATCTGCGACCACGTCATCGTGCTCGCCGAGGGCCGGACGCTCGCGACCGGCAGGTTGAGCGAGTTGCGCCAGAACACCGAAGTCGTGAAGGCCTATCTCGGTGAGGTGATCGATGCCAGCACTTCTCGCTGAGAACGTCACGGCCGGATACGGCCATTCACCGATCATCAACGACATCACGCTCAGCGCGGAGCTGAACAGCGTGACGACGATCATCGGTCCGAACGGTGCCGGGAAGTCGACTTTCGCGAAGACCCTCGTCGGCATCCTGAGGCCGACGTCGGGAAGGATCGTCGTCAACGACGTCGACATCACCCGCATGGCCGGCCACCTCATCCCGCGCCACGGCCTGGTCTACGTGCCACAGAACGACAACGTCTTCAAGCGCCTGACCGTGCGGGAGAACCTCGAAGTGGGTGGCTTCGCGTCCCGCGCCAATACCGCAGCGCGCATGGAGGAGATCCTCGACATCTTCACCGACCTGCAAAAAGCGGTCGAGAAGAAGGCGGGGTTCCTCTCCGGCGGCCAGCAGAATCTCCTTGCGATCGCCCGCGCGCTCATGGTCGATCCGTCGGTGATCATGCTCGACGAGCCGACGGCGGGCCTCTCGCCCGCCTACACCGACGTCGTGTGGAGCCAGATCGCCCGGATCGCGAAGTTGAACACCGCCGTCCTCGTCGTCGAGCAGAACGTGGAGCGCGCGCTGAAGCACTCCGACGAGGTCCACATCTTCGTCGCGGGGCGCAACCACGTCCACGGCGCAGCCGACGAGATCGCCGGGCTGGACCTCGCGTCGATCTTCCTCGGCCGGTCACACGCGAGCTAGGCACGCCTGGGCGACACCCCGGCCCGGGACCGCGCACAACAACCGCAGGACCAACAACAAGAAGGGGGAAAACCTCATGACCAAAGCCAGATGGCGGCGGCGGGCCGCCGCAGGGCTCGTCGCCGCGACCGCGGCGTCCCTCTTGGGGGGCGCGCTCGGAACGGTGAGCTCGGCGGCAACCAAGGCCAAGTCCGGATCGTCGACCCTCGTGGTCGGCGGCATGTTCCCGTTCACGGGCACCAAGTCGCTGCTCTCGCAGTGGGGAACCCACGGCGTCAAAGTCGGCATCTACGAGGTCAACCGAAACGGCGGCGTCCTCGGGCATCAGTGGAAGAGCTCCTACGTCGACGACGGCGCGGACTCGGTCGACGCCCTCCCCGCCTTCCGCAAGCTGCTCTTGTCGCATCCGACCCTTGTCGTCGGGCCCTTCTCGCCGACGATCGAGGCGGTGATCAACCAGTTCGCACCGAACGACGTCGCCGACTTCATGGTTGGTGGACTCACCAACCTCGACAACATGCGCTACCCCTTCGTCTTCCGGACCTCGTCGTCGGACTCCAACGAAGCGATCGCCATGGCCTACTACGCGATCCACCACGGCTGGAAGTCGGCATCGCTGATCTTCGACAACTCCGCGAACTCCCAGGGGTTCGTGCCTCCCTTGGAGAAGGCGTTCAAGGCGCTCGGTGGCACGATCGACGCGAACATCGTCCTCACGCCGGGACAGTCCTCCTACAGCACGGAGCTCACCCAGGCCTTCGCGAACAAGCCGCAGGTGATCTTCGACTCGATGGACTCCCAGTCGGCTGCGACGTTGTTCTCCGATGCACAGCAGCTCGGGTACATGAACACACCCTGGATCGGCGACGATCTGCAGTCAGCCCCTCAGGGCGCCTACGCCAAGGCGTTCGGACCGACCGCACCCAAGGAGCTGACCGCGGCGCTCCCGGCGACCCCGTCGGGGGCGGCGTTCAACCACTTCCTCGCCGACTACCAGAAGGTGTGGCACACCAAGAACATCCTTCCCACGACGTTCAACGAGTACGACTCGATCGTCATCGCGTCGCTCGCCATGACCTACGCGAAGTCGACGGACCCGAAGGTCTGGGTGAAGGACGTCATAAAGGTCTCGAACCCGCCCGGGATCCAGTGCGGCACCTACGCCGCGTGCGTCCGGCTGATCAAGCAGGGTAAGAAGATCAACTACCAGGGCGCCTCGGGCAACGACGATTTCAACAAGTACCACAACGTCTTCAGCGGCTTCCAGATGGTCGGGTTCGACGCGAACCTGAACAACATCACCCGCGGCTTCGTGACACCGGGGCAGCTGGCCTCGGTCGTCGCCAAGGAGGGCTAGTCCCGCTTGCGCCCGACCGGGGCGGGTCGCCGGCGGTCGCCGGCGGCCCGCCCCGGCGCGTCTTGCCGCCGACGCCGTGCGCCGCAGCCCGCGAGCCCCGCGACGACGTCACCGGGACCGAGCGGACAAGACGGCTCGAACGTCGACTTGCGCAGCCCGCCACCAGAGCGCGCGGGCGTCGTCACCCCCCCAGGCGGTGACGACCGGCGGCATGCGGCCGGCTGGGGCTCCATGGACGGCCGGGGTGGGACCGGCGCCGGCCACGCCGATCTCAGCACGGGCGCCGAGCGCTCCGACCGCTCTGCGGCCGTCTCGGTGCGCACCGGGAAGGGGCGGGCGGCCACCAACCTCCGCGAGAGGCGCCGACGCGCAGTGGTGACGTCTCCCGGTTGCAGGCGGCGCCACTCGGCACGGCGGTGGGGCGCAGGCGCTGCAAGCCCGGCTGGCACGAAAAAAGCACGCGCGAGTCGCTCAGCACGAGAGGCGCCCTCTCTCCGAGGGCGCCTCTCGTGCTGCGGTCTGGGCGCTGTGGCCTCTCAGCTGGCCGGGACGAGCGCGTGGGGCATGCAGAGCTGGTCGTACTCGGCGATCACGATAGGGCCGGCGTTGTCCCCGCACGCCGGGCAGGACGGGTCGCGCCGGACCTTGAAGGTGCGGAACGACTGCTCGAGCGCGTCGTAGGCCATGAGGCGCCCCGCCAGCGACTCGCCGAGGCCGAGCAGGACCTTCACGGCCTCGACCGCCTCGAGCGAGCCGATGATGCCGCAGAGCACGCCGAGCACGCCGGCCTCTGCACAGCTCGGGGCGAGCTCGGGTGGCGGCGGCTCGGGGACGAGGCAGCGGTAGCACGCGCTGTCGTAGGGCTTGAAGACCGTGACCTGGCCCTCGAAGCGGAAGATCGACCCGTGCACGACGGGCGTGCGGGTGAGCAGGGAGGCGTCGTTGACGAGGTAGCGCGTCGGGAAGTTGTCCGTGCCGTCGACGACGAGGTCGTAGCCCTCGAACAGCTCGACGATGTTGTCGGCGCCGACGCGCACGTCGTGGGTGACCACGTTGACGTCGGGGTTGAGCGCGACGAGGGTCTTCTTGGCCGAGTCGACCTTGCGCTCGCCGATGCGGTCGATGTTGTGCAGCACCTGGCGCTGCAGGTTCGAGGCGTCGACGACGTCCATGTCGACGATCCCGAGGGTCCCGACGCCCGCCGCCGCGAGGTACAGCGCCGCGGGCGAACCGAGACCGCCCGCACCGAGGAGAAGGACCCTCGAGTCGAGCAGGCGCTGCTGGCCGGCCTCACCGATCTCGGGGAGGAGGAGGTGGCGGTGGTAGCGGTTTCGCTGGTCGGCATCGAGCACGCGGGGCGCACCCCAGCTGCGGCCCTCGTCCTTCCAGCGGTTGAAGCCGCCCGCCATGGAGACAACGTCCACATAGCCGAGGTCCTGGAGCGCCTTGGCCGCGAGGGCGGAGCGCACCCCGCCGGCGCAGTAGATGACGACGGGCCGGTCCTTGTCCGGAAGGCGGCTCTCGACCTGGAGCTCGAGGGAGCCGCGGGGGAGGTGGATGGCGCCGGGGATCGCGCCCTGCGCGTACTCGTCGGCCTCACGCACGTCGAGGAGCGCCGCGCCCGCGAGCATCGCCTCCGCCTCGACCGGGTCGACCTCGCGGATCTCGGCACGTACCTGGGAGAGTATGTCCCTGAAGCTTGGCAACGGCGGCCTTCCTTCCCTCCGGGCGCGCCGGCTCGCCGCCGCCGCGCTGTCCGCCCCTCGGGCGTCCCGTCTGCTCAAAACATTACCGAATCGGTCGACATTCCCGCACCGCGCGCGCCACCGGTAGCGTGCCGGCCGTGGAGTTCGACGCACTCTTGCGCCAACGGCGCATGACGCGGCGCTTCGACCCGGCGCCGCTGCCGGCAGAACTGCTCGAGCGCGTGCTCGACCAGGCGCGCCGCGTCCCGTCCGCGGGCTTCTCCCAGGGCGTCGACCTCCTCGTCGCAACCGGCGCGCCGGCGCGCCGGCGCCTGTGGGGGGCGATCGCCGGAGAGGGCTGGCTCGCCTCGCCGGGCGCGGCGGCGCTCCTCGCCGCGCCGGTGCTCGTCCTCCCCGTCGCCGACCCCGGCGCCTACGTGCGACGCTACGGTGAGCCGGACAAGGCCGGGAGCGGCCTCGCCAACGTCCCCGCCGCTGCATGGCCGACCCCCTACTGGCTCGTCGACGCGGCGTTCTCGGTCTTCGCCCTGCTGCTCGCCGCCGAGGACGCCGGCGTCGGCGCGCTCTTCTTCCGGCTGCACCGCAGCGAGCAGGAGAGCCTCGCCGCGCTCGGGATCCCCGAGGAACGACGCCTCCTCGGCGCCGTTGCCCTCGGCCGGCGCGCCGGAGACGACGTGCCGGGCATGAGCGCCCGGCGGCCGCGGCGCGACCTCGCCGACGTCGTCCACCGCGAGCACTGGTAGCGGCCGCCCGGCCGGCACCGGACCCCGGTGCCCTCTGGAGCGGCGCGCGGCACAGGCGGCGCCGGTCCGGTCGCCTCGGGGAGGCGTCCTGGGCAGGGTCCGGTCGGGATCCCCGACGAGCGAGCGCCGCACCCGGCGCCGGCGCGGCGACCACACGATCGCGGCGCAGCGTTCTCGGCCGCCTCGGTGTTCGCCGCGCGCACGGGTCGCCCCATGGCGCGGCGCGTGGCGCGCCAGCCCTGAAGGTCCCGGTCAATCGCCGCTCGGAGCCTCTCGGCGCCAACGGGCCGGCGGGTCCGGTAGGTCCGCGGGTACGCCCGCCGACCAGCCTCGGCGCTAGCACAACGGCCGCGGGCCGAAGGAGGGCGTGACGATGACGACGGTTCTCGAGGAGCTGGACCAGCTCGGCGACGACGCGGTCCTCCGCGTCGAGGCGTGGACGGACCCCCTGCTCGCGCGCCTCGGTCACAGCCCCCTGTCTTTCTACGTCGAGAGGTTCTGGCTTCCGGTGCTCGGTCCCTCGACCGTTCTTCTGCTGCGCTTCTTCGCCCGAGGCCTCGAGGAGGCACCGGGGGGCTACGCCTGCGACCTCGCCGAGGCCGCCCGCGCCCTCGGCCTCGGCGACCGGCGGGGGCGCAACACCCCCTTCGCCCGGACCGTCGCGCGCGCCGTCGACTTCGACACAGCGCGCCTCGAGAGCCGCCGTCTGCTCGTGCGGCGCCACCTGCCCCCGCTCGCCCGCCGGCACGTCGCCCGCCTCCCCGAGGCCCTGCGCGCCGAACACGAGCGCGCGCTGCGGCGGGCGGCGGCCGAACGGCGGCCCGCCCCGCACGACGAACAGCTTCGCCGACGCGGCCGCCAGCTCGCGCTGAGCCTGCTGCAGCTCGGCGAGGAGCCCGACGCGGTCATCGGGCACCTGCGGCGCTGGCGCTTCGCCGCGGATCTCGCCGAGGCGTGCCTCGAGTGGGCGACCACCCAGCGCACGTTGGGGGGTCGGATCGCCGAGGCGGGGGGCGCCTCAGCGCGCCCGGCGCCGGGGGACGGTCCGGCACAGGCAGTGCTGTGACGGCCCGGCCGGCCGGCGGCGCCCGGGTCACGCGCGACCGTCGCGAACGGGCGCGACCCGCTCAGGACGCGCTGCCCGCCGCGGGGCCAGCGCAGTCCCCCTCGCCCGCCACGTGCCGGGTGCGCCGCGCCCGGGCCGCCTCGGCGACAAGCCCGATGGCGAGACCGAGCGCGGCGAGCGCGGCGAGCGCGAGACCGACGCTGAGGAGCCGGGGCCAGTAGGTGAGCACGACGACGTGGCGTCCCGCGGGGACCCTCGCCGCGAGCATGACCTGGTGGAAGCTCTCGAGCGCGAGCGCCCTGCCGTCCAGGGTCGCGCGCCACCCCGGGACGTCGGTGATCCGCAGCTCGAGGGTGCCCGCGCGCCGCGCGTCGAGGACGATGCGCCAGGTACCCGGTGCCGGCTGGCGGGCGGTGACGACGCTCGCCCGCCCGGCGACGCTCAGCGTCGCCCGTCCCGATCCCGGCACCGAGTAGAGCCGCTCGCCGTGGATCGTCGCCACATAGGACGTCCCCGCCGGTGCGGGCGCGCCGGGCGGTTCGAGGATGTCGGAGACGCCGTAGAGGCGGGCGAGGCGCGCCGAGGTGATCTGCGGGCAGAACACGTGCGGCCACAGCACGGCGCGCGTCGTGCCCGCGGCCGCGCCATAGGACCGGTAGTAGGCGGCCGGCACGATCGGGTCGTAGACGCTCAGCTGCGCGAGTCCGTAGGCGACATTGGCGTCGGGCAGCACGCCCGCGTCGGGAAAGGCGTTCTCGGCGCAGCGCCCGATGCCGACGAGCCCTTTCCCGACCAGACGCTGCAGGCGCACGACCGCCACCGAGCGCGGGAGGGGCGCGGGCGCCGAAGAGATCGGGCCCTGGCCGGCGAGCAGGAGGAACGCACACTCGGTCCCGAGCAGCACGACGATACCGGCGCGCCGAGCGAGCGCGCGCCGCAGCGCGCCCGTGCCCCCGCCGCGCGCCCGGGCGCGCGCGGTGACGACGGCGAAGAGCGCGGCGAGCGAGAGCGACGGCCACAGGAAGCTGCGGCCGCGCAGCGCGGCCTGCGCCGCGTCGAGATGGTCGACGTTGAGCGCGAGCCGCGCGCCGAGCACGGCGAGCGCGCCCGCTAACAGGAGCGCTGCGCCGAGGAGAACCACGTCGGGCGACGGAGGCCAACGGCGCCACGCTGGGTCCGCGCGCAAGAGCGCGTCGGCTCCGAGCGCGGCGAGCAGCGCCAGGGCGCCGTCCAGCATCGGCGTCGCGAGGTCGAGGCGGAAGACGCGCAGCACCGGCACGTGCGCGAGGGCGTCGGGCACGAGCGGGACGAAGAGCACGACGGTGAGCCCCGCGGCCATCGCGGCCGCCGCGAGGACCTCGATGCGGCGTTGGCGGTGGGCGAAGGCGGCCGCGCCGAGCGCCAAGGCGATCACGCCGACATAGACCATCGAGACGTAGAGGTTGTTCGGGCCGATGATGTCGTTGACGTCGGTGGGGACGCCGTTGTACCCGGCAAGCATGAGGTGGGTGAGGTCGTAGAGCGGGAGGTTGGAGATCCCCGGGCTCGTCGCGCGCGCCGAGAGCAGGCCGAGCTGGGTGGCGGGCAGGTACACCGGTGCGACCAGACCCGCGCCGGCGAGGACGCCGAGGAGGTGGTCGACGACGATCCGTCGCGCGCGCCCGGGCGGGCCATGCCGGCGCGCCGCGAGCGCGAACACCCCCGCGAACAGGGCGAGACCGCCGACCAGGATCAGCGCGATCTGGGGCTCGCCACCGAGGAACGCGAGCGCCAGCGCGACCGCGAGCAGCGCGATCGCGCGTGCCCGTCGCGCCTGACGCGCGACGAGCACGGAGGCCGCCAGCACGTATCCGGTGAACCCGAGGACACCCGACTCGTACGCGCCGAGCCAGATCGTGTAGGCGCCAGAGAGCTCGAAGACGCTCGCGCCGAACACGGCTGCGAGCGGGTCGAGGCCGATGACGCGCCCGAGCACGTACATCCCCGTCCCGCCGATGAGCAGGCGCGCGGCGATCGCGACCGTGTGGGTGAGGAAGGCCGGGAACGCGTAGGAGAGAGCAACCGGCAGGCTGAAGGGCGCGGACTCGACATTGAATGCGAGCGGCATCCCGAGCAGGCTGAAGGGGTTCCAGATCGGCCAGTGGCCGGCGTGCACCTGCTGCCAGGCGAGCAGCTGCCAGGGCATGAACTCCTCGATCTCGTCCGAGCCCACCGGATTGTGGACCTGGGGGGCGACCCGGCTCGTGAGGCCGAGCTCGCGCATCACGTCGGTCGGCCCGATCGAGGCGCCGTGCACGAGCGCCGGCGCGAGCAGCAGGCCCCCGAGGAGCACGAGAAAGGTGCATGCGGCGGCGTCCGCGCGCCAGCGTGGGCGGGCCCGGGCGCTCATCTCGAAGGGAAGGCTACCGAGCCGAGCCCTCCCGGCGGGTGGACCCGCGCGCCCCGGCGGGAGACCGGTAGCGTCGGGCCAGCCATGGAGCTCCCCCCACCGCCCCTCGACGCGTTCGCGACCTACCTCCGGCGCCGCCTCGCCGAGGAGGGCCGCCCCCCCCTCGCCGAGGTCGTTCTCGGCGAGGGGGGGGCGCGCCTCGCCGACGATGCCGTGGTCGCGCTCGTGCGCCACCAGGCGGTGGGCACGCCGATCGACCCTGACGGGATCGAGCCGGGGCTCCTCTCGCTGCGCTTCTCGGGGCCGGGCTTCGCGCTCTTCGACCGCTTCGACCCGGGGGCGGCCGGGGGGCCCCCCGAGGACTTCGACGTGCTGGCGATCGTGACGACCTTCAACGAGGCCGACATCGTGGGCAGCCTGCTCGAGCGGCTGCGCGCCGACGCGATCCGGGTCCACGTCATCGACAACTGGTCGACCGACGGGACCGCCGAGATCGTCGCGGCGGCCTGCGCCGAGGGCGGGTGCACGATGGAGCGTTTCCCGTCCGCGGGTCCGACCCCGTACTTCGAGCTGAAGGCGCTTCTCCGCCGCGTCGAGGAGGTCGCCCACGAAAGCGGCGCGGACTGGGTCATCCACCACGACGCGGACGAGGTGCGCGAGGGCCCCTGGCCGGGGGTCGGGCTGCGCCGTTCGCTGTTCGCGATCGAGAGCTTCGGCTTCAACTGCGCGGACCACACCGTCGTGAACTTCCTGCCGGTCGACGACAGCTTCACCGCTGACGCGGACCTCGTCACCCACTTCCGCCACTTCGAGTTCGGTGATGTCGCGAGCCACTTCTGCGAGCAGAAGGCGTGGAAGCCCCAGCCCGAGCCCGTCCAAATCGCCGAGACCGGCGGGCACGAGGCGAGCTTCGCCGACCGGCGCGTCTTCCCCTACAAGTTCCTCCTCCGCCACTATCCGATCCGCTCACAGGCGCACGGCGAGCGCAAGATCTTCCGCGAGCGTCAGGGCCGGTTCCACCCCGGCGAACGCGCGGCGGGCTGGCACATCCACTACGACGAGCACACGCCCGGCACGTCGTTCCTGCGCGACCCGGCGGGCCTCCTCGATGCCGACGACCTCGACGCGGGCCTCCTCCTCCAACGACTGAGCGGCGCCGGGCTCGCGGGCAACCCGAATCCCGGCGAGGGACCCGAGACGCCCGTCGCCGGGGGGTCCGGGCATGTGCTCGGCGCCGGTCACGACGCTCCGGCAGCGGCACTGCGCGTCCAGCTCGCGCTCTCGCCACTTCCGCCCGGCGCGCTCGGACGCGCCCTCGGCGCCCTCGCGCGGGCGCTGCGCGGCGCAGGGCTCGCGGGAGCGACCGACCTTGCCATCGCGGACCGCTCGAGCGTCGCGGCTCTCGGGCCCCAGCGCCTCGACGCGCTCGCGGCGACCCTGCAGCGCGACGGCGTGCGGGCGCTGTGCTACGAGCACGTCGGCAAGCTCGTCTCACTCCCCGACGCGCACAGCGGCCTGCTCGGCCTCGGCCCCGGGGCGCCTCTCGTCCTCCTCGTGGACGGCAGCTGTGTGGTCGGCCCGACACTGCCGGCGGCGCTTGTCGGATCGCTCGCCCCCGACGTCGGCGTCGTCTTCGCGCGGCGCCTCCCCGTCGCCGAGCCGGCCGCCGGCGACGAAGACAACACCTGGCCCGAGGGCGGGCGCCTGCTCGGCCCGGCGCGCTGCGCGCTCGTGCGGCGCGCGGTGCTCGAGGCCGCGGCCGGCGAGGCGGACCTCGTCGCCGCCGCGGCGGCGGCCGGCTACCGCAGCGCGTACGTGGATGCCCCCTACGTCGTCGACGCGCCGTTCGCAGCGGGAGCCGACTGATGGACACCCAGCGCTACCACTCCCTCTACAGTCCCGACGCCCCCTACGGCCGCGCCGTCGGGCTCCTCGAGCAGGCGACGCGCGCCCCGCGCACCGGGGTCGTTCTCGACCTCGGTTGCGGCTTCGGCGCGGTCGCGGAGCCCGTGCGGGACCTCGGCTTCACCTACATCGGCGTCGATACCGAACAGGACGGCCTTGCCGACCTCGCCGGCCGGGGATTCGCCACGGCGGTCGTCGATCTGAGCGACACCGAAGGGCTCGGCGCGCGCCTCGGCGCGCTCCTTGGCGGTCGCCCCCTCGGCGGCGTGATGGCGCTCGACGTCATCGAGCACCTCACCGTCGGCGCGCAGCTGCTCGCGACCGTGCGCACCCTGTGCGCCGCGCACGGGGACGCACCCCTCGTCGTCTCGATCCCGAACGTGACCCACGTCGACCTCGCGGCGAAGCTGCTCCTCGGACGCTGGGACGTGACCCCGGTCGGCCTGCTCGACGTGACCCATGTCTCCCTCTACTCGCCGGCGCGCCTCGAGACGACCTTCGCCCAAGGCGGCTGGCTCCAGGTCGGCGCCGACGACTTCGTCCTTGCCGAAAGCGACCAGCACACCCCGCCCGACGCGGCGACGATGGCGCCGACGCCGCTGCGCGCGCTGATCGCGCAGGTGCGCAGCCGGGCCGCGCCGGCGAGCGTCACGAACCAGTTCGTGCGCGCGTACCGCCCCGCGCCCCCCGTTGCTCCCCCGTCCCCCGGCGCGGGGGGTCCCGCGTTGAGCGTGGTGCTGCTCGCCGGCGCCGGCGGGCCACCGAGCGACCTGCTGCTCTGCCTCGACGCGCAGCGCTCGCGGGACTTTGAGGTGGTGTGCTGTGCACCGCGCGGCGCGCACGGGGCGTTCGCCGACGCGCTCGCGGCGCTCTCCCCCGACCTCGGAGCCCGCACGGTCGTGGTCGACGCGCCGGCGGATCGCGGCCGCGGCCTCGCCGCAGCCATCGCGGCGGCGACGGGCCGTCACCTCACGGTGCTGGACGGACGCAGCCTTGTCTACCCGCACTTCGTCGAGACCTTCGCCCGTCTCGGTGCCGAGCACCCCGAAGCGGTCCTGCGCGCTCTGGCGCTCGCCCAGCCGGTGGTGCCCGAGGGCGGGGCCTGGCGCGTCACGGGGCCCGCAGCCCCGACGGGGCGGGCACGCTTCCTGCTCGCCGAGCACCTCTTTGAGACCGCCTCGCCGCCGGGCAGCTACGCGCTCCCCCGCTCGGCCTTCGCGGATCTCGGCTTCTCTGTCGACGCCGCCGTGCCCGGTGCCGAGGAGGAGTCCCTGCTCCTCGAGGTCGCGATGCTCTGCGGTGTCCACGAGGCGCCGGGCGAGGTCGTGACTCTGCGGCGCCGCCCCGTCGGCGAGCCGCCCGAGACGACGACCGAGGACGCCCGCCGGCTCCTCGCCCAGCGGCTCGACGCCGGGCCGCTCCTGCTGCCGGCGGGATCGGTCGCCGCTCTCTGGGACGCCCGCGAGGCCCTGCGCCTCGCCCGTGATGCCGCCGCGGCGCCACGTGACCCGTCCAACGACGACGGGCGGGTCGCCCGCCTCGAGGCGATGCTCGCCCGCTGCGAGCAGGAGATCGCCGAGCTGCGCGCGTCGACGAGCTGGCGGGTCACGGCGCCCCTTCGCCGCCTCGGCGAGCGCCGTGCGCGCTGACGCCTTCGCGAGCCGCTCGGCACCGTTCCCCCCGCGCCCGGGGCGGCGCCGCGAGAATGCCCCCGGCCCTCAGGCCGTGGGGCGCTCCTCGAACGCGGGGAGCGCGTCGGCGGGCGGGCTCGGCACAAGCAGCGACGGCCCGTCGTTGCGCGGGCTGTTGACGCGCCGATCGACCGGCCAGCAGACGAGCGTGCCGGGCGGGCTCGGCACGAGCAGCGACCGCAGACGGGCCACCGCGTCTGCGGGGACCTCGAGCCAAGTCGCCTGGTCCGCCTCCTCGAGGACGGCGGGCATGCGGTCGTGCACGGGCGCGACGTCGGCTCCGGCGTCGGTGGTCACGATCGTGCAGGTCCGCAGCCACGCTGAGGCTGGGTCAGGGCGCCACAGCTCGTAGAGTCCGGCGAAGGCGAGGGGGGCGCCGTCGCGGCGCGAGAAGTAGAAGGGCTGGCGCGCCCCGCCCGGCGCGCGCCGCCACTCGTAGAAGCCGTCGGCGATGACAAGCGCCCGGCGGCGCCGGAACGCGACGCGGAACGCCGGCTTGTCCGCGAGGGTTTCGGCCCGCGCGTTGATGAGGCGGTTGCCGATGCTCTCGTCCCGGGCGAAGCTCGGCACGAGACCCCAGCGGAACGCCCCGAGCTCGCGGGCGCCGTCGGGCGCGAGCGTGACGGCGAGCACGGCGCGCGTCGGCGCCACGTTCCAGCTCGGCGCGACCTCGTCCTCGACCTCCGGAGCGAGGCGCGCCCCGAAGTGCTCGGCGAGGCGCTCGGGGCGGGTGGCGAGCACGAAGCGGCCGCACATCGCAAGCGACGCTAGCCCCCCTCCGGCGCGCCGGCGCCGGCGCGCCGGAGGGCGAGCAGACGTCCACCGCCGTACGCGAGGGCGCCGAGGGTCCCGACAAAGAAGCCCACCGGCCAGTTGAGCACGTAGGAGAGCGCGACGGCGCTCCAGACGATCCCGAGCGCAAGCGCGACCGAGACCGCGGCGGCACGCCCGGGTCGGTCGCTGACAAGGCGCGCGGTCGCCCCCGGGGCCACCATCAGGCTGAACATCAAGAGCGCCCCGACGACCGGGACGCTCATCGTCGTCGCGAGCGCGACGAGGAGGAGGAAGGCCGTCTCGACCCGTCGCGCACCCCGCCCCCGGGTCGGCGCCGCGTCGGCGAGCACCGAGGTGGCGAGGAGGGGCCGGGCGACGAGCGCGAGCACGCCGAGGCTCGCGGCACCGACGCCCGCGATCGGCAAGAGCTCGCCACGGGCGACACCGAGCACCTCGCCGAACAGCAGCGCGTAGACCTGCGACGCGTACTCGTTGCTCCAGCTGAGGAAGAGGGCACCGGTGCCGAGCATCGTCACGAGTGCGAGAGCCGTCCCGACGTCGTGGCGGCCCCGGCGCGAGAGCCACCCCATCGAGAGCGCGCCGCCCGCGGCGAAGATGCCGAGGCCGAGAACGGGGTTCCAGCCGAGCAATGCCGCCCCCGCCGCGCCGCCGAAAGCCCCGTGGGGGACCGCGTGCGCGACGAAGGACGAGCCGCGCAGCGCGACGAACAGGCCGACCGCGCCGGCGACGACGGCGACCAGGGTCGCCGCGACCCAGGTGTTGAGCATGAAGCCACTGAACACCGCTACACCTCCCCCCGAGCGCGGGCCCGTGGCCGCGCCCGCAGGCGTCTTACGGGCAGTTGCGCGGCGAGGTAGAAGACGAGGACGAGGGCGACGACAAAGAAGCTCACCGGCCAGGTGCGGCCCGCGGGGGGCCAGGTGTAGCTGTCGTAGGAGAGGAGGATGCCGAGCCAGACCGCCGCAACCCCGACGAGGCTTGCGGCGACGAGCGCGCGGCCCGGGCGGCGCGTGAGGCGCAGCGCCGTCGCCGGCGGCCCGACGAGCAGCGCCGTCGCGAGCACCGCGCCGATGGTTTCGGCGGCGAGTGAGACCGCGATCGCGAGCGCGAGGAGGTAGATCGCGCCCACGAGCCGCAGGCGCACACCGCGGCTCGCCGCGAGATCGGGGTGGAGCGACACGAGAAGCATGCGCCGGCCGCAGAGCGCGATCAGGGCGAGCGCGCCGGCGCTCAAGGCCACGATGCTCGACACCATCGAGGGCCCGATGATGAAGATGGAGCCGAACAGGATGGAGGTCGATGCGCCACCGCTTGCCGGCGAGGTGACCGAGCCGAGGTACAGGAAGAGCGCAGCGAGCCCGAGCCCGGCTCCGAGAACCAGCCCCGCCGCGAGGTCGCGCTGTCGGGGACGGCGCACGCCGACGAGCTCGATCGCGCCCGCAGCGACGAGCGCGATCGCGACGAAGCCCCACAGCGGGTTGACACCGGCGAGGAACGCGGCGGAGCCGCCGGTCGTACCGACCTCCCCCAGGGTGTGGCCGGCGAAGGACTGGCGGCGCAGCACGGTGAAGATGCCGACGACCGCCGTGACGACCGCCACGACGCCGCCCGTGAGCAGCGCCGCGCGCACCGGCCCGTTCGAGAAGAAGCCGGGCGCGATGAGGCCCCCGAGGCTCACGTCGCCAACCCCGAGGCGACGGCCTGGTCGGTCTCGTGCGCGTGCGCGTCCTCGGTCGTCGCCGCGACGACGACGATGCGGCCACCGACCTCGACGACGTCGACGCGGCTGCCGTACAGGGCGCTCAACACCTCGCTCCTCACGACCTCGGCGGTCGGCCCGCACGCCGCCCGCCCGCCCGCGAGGTAGACGACGCGATCCATCACCGACACCAGTGGGTTGACGTCATGGGCCGACAGCAGGACGCCGACGCCCTGCTCGCGGGCGACGCGGCCGATGAGCGCGACGACGTCCTGCTCGGCGCGCAGGTCGAGGTTGGCGAGCGGCTCGTCCAGCAGCAGCAGGCGCGGCCGGCTCGCGAGCGCCTGGGCGATGAGGATGCGCTGCTGCTGGCCGCCGGACAGCTCGCCGACGCGCGCCTCGGCAAAGGCCGTCGCGTCGACCGCCGCGAGCATCTCGTCGACGACGGCGCGACGCGCGCGCCGCCGCGTCGGGCTCAGCGTGAGCCCGGGGCGCTGCCCGTCGACGCCGAGCCCGACCACATCGCGGGCGCGCAACGGCAGGTCGGCGTCGAGGAGGACCTTCTGCGGCACGTAACCGACCCCCCCGGTCGCGCGCCGGATCGTGCCGGCGTCCGGCGCGAGCAGGCCCACAATGACCTTGAGCAGCGTCGTCTTGCCGGCGCCGTTGGCGCCGATCAGGCCGGCCACCTCGCCGGCGCGCAGCGCGAAGGACACCCCCGCGAGCACCCGTCGCCCGTCGCGGGTGACCCCGACACCCTCGAGCGCGCAGACCACGTCCGCGCCGAGGGCCGCCGGGACGCTGCGCGCGCTCACAGCGACCTCGTCGAACGGTGCGCGAACAGCGCGGCGCCGATGGCGTGGATCTCGTCGAGCATCCAGCTCACGACACTGTGGTGCGGCGGCATCGTCTCGTAGACCGCGACGACCGGGACGTGGTGGGCGCGGGCGAGCGCGGCGAAGGTCGCGGTGAGCGAGTCGGTGACCTGGGCGTTGTAGAGGAAGGCCTTGACCTCCCCGCCGCTCAGCAGCTGCTGCTCGGTCGCGACGTCCTGGGGCGCCGGATCAACGCCGTTCATGACGTCGGCCTGCAGCGACCAGGGGGTGCGATTCCTCAGCCCGAGCGCGGCGAGCAGGTCGTCCGCGACCGGCTCGGTGGTCGCCACCGGTGCGTGGTGCGCACGGCGGCGCAGTGCCCGCGCCGCGGCGGTGACGGCGGCGAAGCTCTGGTCGAAGCCCTGCGCACGCAGGCGGAACAGGCGCGCGTGGCGCGGATCGAGTCGACCGAGATCCTTCGCGATCGCGGCGGCGACCGCCGGCATCGTGTCGAGCCGGTACCAAAGATGCGGGTTCCGGGTGCTCGCGGGCAGGTGCAGGACGTTCTGGACCGTGATCACCCGGCGCGTCCTGCTCGGTGACGCCGCCTCGAGGCGGTTCATGAAGCTGTCGTAGCCGAGGCCGTTCTGGACGACGAGGGCCGCCGACGCGATCAGGCGCGCGACGCTCGGGCTGGCCTCGAAGCTGTGGGGGTCGACGTCCGGGTTGCTCATCACCGCCGTCGCGCGCACCTGTGCGCCACCGATCACCCCGAGGAGCGACGCGTACTGGCTCTCCGCGCCGACGACGACGAGGTGCGCCGGTGCGCGGTGCGCGGCTGCGGGCGCGAGCGCGCCCGCAGCGAGCCCGAACGGCACGGCGAGCGCGCCCGCGAGCGCGGCGACAGCCAGCGCGGCGGCGAGCCGGGCGCGCGGGCGCCGGATGTGATGCATCGAGCCTCCTAAATGAGAATGACTCTCACTCTACCAAGCGCCGCCGTCGCGTCGTTACGCTGAGGGCGATGGAACGCGCGGCAGCGGCGCTGGACGGCGAGGTGCGCCTCCTGCTCGCGACCCGTGAGCAGCGCTACACGGGCCAGCGCCGCGAGATCGTGCACGCGCTCGCCGGTCTCGGGCGCCCGGCGACAATCGCCGAGTTGCTTGCGGCGACCCGGGACCTCCCCCAGTCGACGGCCTACCGCAACCTCGCCGTGCTCGCCGACGCGGACGTCGTGCGGCGCGTAAGCGGCCCCGACGGCTTCGCACGCTTCGAGCTCTCCGAGGCGCTGAGCGGCGACCATCACCACCACGTCGTCTGCGAGAGCTGCGGACTCGTCATCGACGCCGCAACCTCCCCCCGCCTCGAAGCCGCCCTGGCCGAGACGGCGCGGCTCATCGCCGAGGCGAACGGCTTCGAGGTGACCGAGCACCGCCTCGAGCTCGTCGGGCGCTGCCGGCGCTGCCGCGCGGCGGCCTGCTAGACGCAGCCGGGCGCCAGGCCTCTACGGTGGCGGGAATGTCGGCGGACCTTGAAGCGGCGGAGGGCGCGCGCCCGTCGCTTCGGCGGCGGCGCGACGAGCTCGCCGCCGCAGTGCTCGAGGGGCGTCTCGACCCCGGGGCCTATCCCGCGGCCTACGCGGCCGCGGCGGACGCGCACCTGCGCGCGCTCTTCGCGCAAGCGACCAAGGCACGCCAGGGCGGCTACGCGCTCATCGCCGTCGGCGGCTACGGCCGGGACGCGCTCTGCCCGGGCAGCGACCTCGATCTCGTTCTCGTCCACCGGGGGCGTCGCAACTACCGCGACGTCGCCCAGGCCATCTGGTACGCGCTCTGGGACGAAGGCCTGCGCCTCGACCACAGCGTCCGCACCCGAGCAGAGGCCGCCGGCGTCGCGCGCGAGGACCTGAAGGCCCTCCTCGGTCTTCTCGACGCGCGCCTCGTCGCGGGCGACGCGGCACTCGCGGCGGGTGTGCGCGCCGACGCCGAGGCGATCTGGCGCCGTGACGCCTTGCGTTGGTGCGAGCGTCTCCACGAGAGCGTCGCGGCACGCCACGAGAGCGCCGGCGAGCTCGCGTTCCTCCTCGAGCCCGACCTCAAGCAGTCCGCCGGCGGCCTGCGCGACGCGGCGGCGGTCCGGGCGATCCGGGTGGCGCTCGACACGGGTGCCCACGAGGCGGATGACGCGGCGCTGCAGGACGCGGAGGCGCTCATCACCCGGACCCGCGTCGCGCTGCAGTGCCGGACCGGAGCCCTCGGTGACCGGCTCGCCCTGCAGGAGCAGGACCAGGTGGCCGCCCTGCTGCGCTTCGCCGACGCCGACGCGCTGATGGCCGCGCTCGCCGAGGCGGGCCGAACGATCGCCGCCGCCCTCGACGCGGGCTGGCACCGGGTCCGCGTCGCATTCCGACGCGGCGGGAAGCCCGACGCGAGCGTCCCGATCGAGCCCGGCATCGTCGTCCGCGAGGGCGAGGCCTGCCTGACCGACGACGCGGACCTGCGGGCCGACCCGTCCCTGGCACTTCGCCTCGCGCGCGTCGCAGCCGAGCGGCACCTGCTCATCGAGGCGGCATCCCTTGACCGCCTCGCCCGTGGCTTGCACCGCCCCCCCGAGCCATGGCCGGCCGAGGTTCGCGAGCAGTTCGTCGCCCTGCTCTCGACCGGGCACGCGCTCGTCCGTGCCGTCGAGGCCCTCGACCGACGGCGGCTGTTCGAGCTGTTCCTCCCGGAGTGGCGGGCCGTCCGCAACCGCCCGCAGCGCAACGCCTACCACCGCTTCACCGTCGACCGGCACCTCCTCGAGTGCGTCGCCGATGCGGCCGCGCACCTCCCTCGGGTGGACCGGCCCGATCTTCTCGTCATCGGCGCGCTCCTCCACGACATCGGCAAGGGCTTCCCGGGCGACCACAGCGAGGTCGGACGCGAGATCGCCGAGAACGTGGCGCGACGCATCGGCCTCGACGAGCTCGACGGCGCGGTCCTCGGCCGCCTCGTCGCGTACCACCTCGTCCTCCCCGAGTTCGCGACCCGCCGCGACCTCCACGACCCCTCGACCGCGGGCGTCGTCGCCCGCATCGTCGAGGACCGCCGCACCCTCGTTCTGCTCGCAGCCCTCGCCGAGGCCGACGGCCACGCGACCGGTCAGGCCGCGTGGAGCCCGTGGAAGTCCGAGCTCGTCCACGAGCTCGTCGGGCGCGTCGGGCGCGTGCTCGACGGCGAGGAGCTTCCCTCCCCCTCGGCGCCCGTCGCTCCGGCCGCGCTCGCGGACGCGCTCCAAGCCGGGCGCCTCGGGCTCGTCGCGAGCGGGCGGCACGTCTTCGTCGTCGCGCCCGACCGGCCCGGTCTGCTCGCAGCGGTCACGGGGGTCCTGGCGCTGCACGGGTGCAACGTGCTGCGTGCACGCCTCGGCGAGGCACCCGGCCAGATGGCCGTCGAGGCCTTCGACGTCGCCTACAGCTTCGGCGAGGCGCCCGACTGGGAGATCGTCGAGAAGGAGGTAGCCGCCGCGCTCAACGGGCAGGTGCCGCTCGCGGACCGCCTCGACGAGCACGGTGCGACCTACGAACGCGGCCGGCGCCCCCGCTCGGCGGATGCGGCGCAGGTGAGCGTGCGCCTCGACGACCGGACCTCGGCGCGGGCGACGATCCTCGAGGTACGCGGACCGGACCACCCGGGCCTTCTGCACCGCGTCGCGATGGTGCTCGCGGACGCCGGCTGCGACGTCGTGGCCGCGCTCGTCGATACCCTTGGCCACGAGGTCGTCGACGTCTTCTACGTGCGCGACGCCTCAGGGACGAAGCTCTCTGCGACCGCGCCGTCCGCGCAGGCGTTGCGCGCCCGCCTGCGCGAGGTCCTCGCCGACGCGTGAGCGCCATGGCGCGTTGCGCCCCGGCGGCGAGTGAGGTCCGGCCTCAACCGAGGGGCGACGGCGCGACGCGCGGACCCGGGCCGCGATGACCCGGACGGCGTCGCTCGAATCCGCAGGCAACCGACCGTGCTGCGAGCACGGTCCGCGCCGACGCGAACGACCCGCGCGGCCCTGCCTCGAGCAGTCCTCCTGGAACCGGGCAGCCGACCTCGTCGTGGCGAGCGCGAACGCGCCGGTGCGCCAAGGGCCGCGGCGGTCCAAGCACCGTCGGGCGGCCATGGCGCGCCGGAGAGGTGCGGTGCCGGGCGTCCCTCGCCCGCGCGCAGCCGGCACGGGCAGATCGGCAGGACGCCGGTTCGGTCCCGACACCCCGGTTGATCGACGCCGCGTCGCGCCCGGCGCTCGGCGCGGAGAGGGCTCGGGCCGTGGGATCGCCGCAACGGTTGCTCGGCCGACGACGCCTCCGACTGGACGGCACCAGCAGCACCCCGAGGCGGGGACAGGCCGGCACGCAGTGCTCGCGGCGACGCCGGCCGCGCCGCGGCGCCACGCCCACGCGTGCCGTACCCCCGTGAGTGCGCCGAGGGTCTGGCCGGCGCGGCGCGCGACCGGACGTCGAACCGAGCGCCGGCCCCTTCGCGCGACCGGCCGGCGCGCGGTCTCCCGGACAGCGTGCCGGCGCCTCGGGCAGAGCAGGGGGGACCGCCGCGTGGCCGCAGCGAGGAACAGCAAAGCGCCTTCGGCCCTCGGCGCAGACTCGAAGGGGACGTGTAGGTGCGCGATGGCCGGTGATCCGCTCTCGGTGGCGAGGCTCCGCCCCTGCGACCTCGGCGCCGGCCCTCTCCACGGCGCTCAGGCCCTCGCCGTCGTTTTTCTCGCCAACCGATTCTCTCTCCCCGTGCGCGCCACCTACACGAGCGACCCCCCCGGAGCCGGGCATCGGCACGCAGACCGTCACGCTGTTCAACCTCAACTTCTCCTCGGGAATTGCCGCCTTCTTCGCCCTGTCGGCGGTCGCCCGTCTCGTCGTCGCCGGCCCGGCGTGGAGCTCGTCGCGGAAACAATTGGCCAAGCACCGCAATCTCTACCGCTGGCTCGGGCACTCGCTCAGCGCGTCGATCATGATCGTGCTCGTCGGCATCGACGACATCGCCGCACTCGTTGCGCTCGTCGGCATCAACGCCGCGATGACCGCTTTCGGGTGGCTTCAGGAACCCAACGAGTCACGCGGCGGGAGCCTCGACCGTTCTTTCTAGGCTGTCTGGCCGGCATCGTCCCCTGGGCGGCGATCGGGACCTACCTCGCCGGCCCGGGAGCCTCCCTTCACCCACCGGGCTTCGTCTACGCCATCTTCGGGTCGTTGTTCGTGGCCTTCAACGACTTCGCCCTCAACCAGTGGCTCCAATACCGACAGGTCGGTCGCCGGCGCAACGACCTGGTCGGCGAGCGGGCGTACGTGACGCTCTCCCTTGTGGCAAAGAGCCTTTTCGCGTGGCAGATCTTCGCTTCGAGGCTGGCATCGACCCTTCCCCGCTCAGTCGTCCGGCACGCGCCTCGGGGCGCAGGAGCGCTGGGGGCGGCGCCCGGGGGCTCCGAGACCGGCCGCGCGCCAGCGACGGCCGAGCGGCGCATCACGGGCGCTCGGTCCCTGACGACGGCCTCGGCGCCGCGCGGCTGAGCAAGGTCTCCTCCTCACGAGCCGCCAGCGCCGCGCCTGTCGGGACCGGCGACGCTTCGCGCGGCGCTCCCCGATCGGCGCGCCGCACGCACGGGTGCCGTCGCCAGGCACGTGGGCGGTGAGACCCCGGCGGGTGGCAAGGATCCTCGGCGGTGCCCTGGCCGAGAACCGAGGTGCCGGTGCCGGCTCCCCGCGACCCTAACGCTGAAGCCGGGGGAGGCGGATGCCCCAGCGCCCGCGGAAGGTCGCGCCGGGCTCGAGCACGATCAGGTCTCGCCCCGTGCGGAAGGCGTTCGGCGGGCAGGTCATCGGCTCGATCGCGAGCGCCCGCCGGCGCGCCGCCGGCGCCAGGGTGTCGCCGCTGTAGACCATCGCCCAGGAAAAAGAGCCGTCGGCCCACACCTCGATCGTGTCGAGCGGCCCCCCGCCCCGCACGAAGGTCGCGTGCCAGATGTCCTCGGCATCTCGCTCGAGATCGCCGAAGCAGTCGTCGAGGCGCAGCGCCCCGATCGGTCGACGGCACGAGCCGTGCGGGGAGATCGCCGCGAAGGGCGTGCCCGCGACGGTCTCCTCACCGACGGGAAGCCTGCGACCGTCGAGCAGCAGACGGGTTCGCGCGCGCACGTCGAGCTCGGCCCCGTCCACCGCCCCTGGTCCCGCGTCCAGGTAGTCATGGAAACCGAGGCCGAAGGGTGCGGGGCGGTCGCCGAGGTTGCGCGCCTCGGTGGTCACCTCGCAGCCGTCGGCGACGAGGCGGTACTCGACGCTGAGCAGGAGGTCGAAGGGGTAGGCCGGCTGGGGGTGCAGGAGCGTCTCGAGTCGCAGCACGTCGGGCTCGAGCGCGACGGGTCGAAAGGTCATCCAGCGCACGAGGCCGTGGATCGCGTTGTCGAAGGCGGGCTCGTCGATCGCTGCACGTCCGACCGTGTCGCCAAAGACGTAGCGGCCGCTCGCGATCCGGTTCGGCCAGGGCGCGAGCACCTGGCCCTGGCCGCCATGGGGCATCTCGTCCTCCGCGAAGCCCCAGCAGATCGGCGTTCCCCCGATCTTGTAGCTGCGAAGCGCCGCCCCGACCTCGGTCACGACGGCCTCCTGGGCGCCGAGGACGAGGCGGAACTGGTCACCCGTCGGCGAAGGCATGGACGGTATCGTACGTTCCGCTGCGGCGGCGCCGCGGGGCGGTGCAGGACGCGGGAGGGACCCATGCGGGTGCTCGTGACCAACGACGACGGGATCGCCGCGCCGGGGCTTGCCGCGCTCGCCGGCGGGCTCACCGCCGAGGGCCACGACGTCGTCGTGGTCGCCCCGCACCGGGATGCGAGCGGCGCGGCAGCCGCGACGGGCGCCCAGCGCCGCGAGGCACGCGAGCGCTTCCGCTGCGTCGAGACCAACGTCGCCGGTCGGCGCGCCTACAGCCTCGAGGCGCTGCCGGCGCTCTGCGTCGCCGCGGCGTGCGCGGGCGCCTTCGGGCCCCTGCCCGACGCCGTGGTGGCAGGGGTCAACGACGGGCGCAACGTCGGGCGCTCCGTGCTGCACTCGGGCACCCTCGGCGCCGTGCTCACTGCCGCGCAGCACGGCCTCGCCGCACTCGCGGTCTCGGTGCAGATGCGGCCGGGGATCCCCCTCGTCTACGACGACGCCGTCTTCCTCGCCCGTCGGCTGCTGCCCCTCGCACGCGAGCTCGCCCCCACAGCGCTGAACTGCAACCTCCCGGCCGTCCCGGCGGGTGCGGTGCGGGGTGTGCGCTGGGCACGGCTCGGCAACGCGCCGCTCATCGCCGGCGCGCTCGTCGACGGCGAAGCCCTCGAGGTCCGCTTCCGACGCGGCCAGGCCAACGACAGCGGGACCGACGAGGCTCTCACCGACGCGGGGTACGCGACGCTGAGCGCACTGCGCGCCCCAGGCGCGGACACCGCCGTCGCCGCTCGCTTTGCCGGCGCGCTTGCGACAATCGAGCAGGCGCTGCTCGACGCCGCGCCCGGCGCGCCCTGAGCCGCCGCCAACGGGCGCAGCGTCGAGCGCTGCGGCTTCTGGCGTGGCAGGCTCTCGGGATGCGGAAGGCGGCACCGATCCGCTTGGTCGGCGCCCTCGCGCTGGCG
>JAKABX010000057.1 GCA_021796545.1 Actinomycetes bacterium | reverse complement strand
GAACCTGCGCGCGCCCGGTCGCGGACCTGTTGATCCTCGACCCCGCCACGCCCTACCGCTACCTCGAGATTCGCGCCAGCGCCGAGATCGCGCCCGACGACGACGACGCGTTCGCGGACCGCCTCGGCGCCAAGTACGGGGCGGACCTGCGCGCGCACGACCGGCCCGGAGAGCGCCGCGTGAGCGTGACCCTGCGCCCGGTCCGCATCAACGCCGTCGACATGCGCAGCTGAGCCCTTCTCGTCACGGTCGCGACCGCGCCCGGGATCGGTGCCAAGCGTTCCCGGGCGGCGCGCAGGCGCCTCAGCCGCGCCGGGTCGCCTGCCGCAGTGCAGCTCGGCTCGCCGCCAGGTGGGCGCGCGCGCCGTCGCCGACGGGGCGCGCCGTGTCGGCGAGCGAGCGTCGGGTCGCCTCGAGGCGTGCGAGGAAGGGGGAGGCCTGGCGCGCCACCAGCCGCCCCGAAAAGCGTCGCGAGGTCGCGTACGAACAGTGCAACTCGTCCTCGGCACGACTCAGCGCGACGTACAGCAGGCGGCGCTCCTCGTCGAGCGCAGCCGGCGTCGTCGCCCGCGCGCTCGGGACGAAGCCGTCCTCGAGCCCGACGAGGAAGACGACGGGCCACTCGAGGCCCTTTGCCCGGTGGAACGTCGTGAGCTCGACCGCGTCGCGGCCGGTCGCGGGGCCGTCGCGCCACGCGTCCCGGACGAAGGCGAGGAACCCGTCCGCGCCTGCGAGCGGGTCGATCTGCAACTGCTCCACGCCGAGCCGGGCGAGCACGCCGAGGTCGTCGCGCACCTCGTCTTCGTCGTCCCCCTCGCCGAGGAAGGGGAGCGCTTCGTCGGCCTCGAGCGTGGCGGCGAGCCCCTCGAGGAAGGCGCGCAGTCCCCGGTTCCCGGCGCGGGGGTCAAGCGCCGCCAGTGCGGCGCGCACCGCGGGCCGGGCGAGCAGGCCGCTCCCCGCGGACGAGCGCACGGGGATTCCCGAGGCGCGCAGGACCTCCTCGATCAGGCCGAGCTGGCCGTTGGTGCGCGCCAGCACGGCGCAGTGGGACCACGGGCGACCGGGGCGGTGGGCGCGTCGCAGCGCCGCAGCGACGCCGGTCGCCTCGGCGTCTTCGTCGGGGTAGATGCGAAGCGTGGGCACCGCCCCGTCGGCGCGTGCCGAGCGCGGCGGCCCTGCGGCGTCGGCGCGCTCGAGGACCGCCGACGCCATGGCGACGACCTGGGGGCTTGAGCGGTAGTTGGTGTCGAGGCTGAGCACGGTCGCGCCCGCAAAGCGCTCGGCGAAGCGGAGCACGGCCAGGGGGTCCGCGCCGTTCCAGCCATAGATGGCCTGGCGCGGATCGCCGACCGCGAAAAGGTCCGGGCGACCGCCACGCCACGCCTCGAGGAGGCGGAGCTGGGCGGGGTTCGCGTCCTGGAGCTCATCGACGAACAGGTGCGCGAAGCGCCAGCGCTGCGCGGCGGCGAACTCCGGGTCGCGCTCGATCTCCTCGGCGAGCGCCGCGAGCAGGTCGTCGAAGTCATAGACGCGCCGGCGGCGGCGCTCGGACTCATAGCGCGCGTAGATCGCGGCCATCTCTTCGGCGGGGACCGGCGGCCGCCGGCCGGCCGGCCCGGCCGCCGCCGGGTAGTCGCCCGGTGCGATGAGGCGGGCCTTGGACCACTCGATCTCCGCCGCGCAGGCGGCGAGCAGCGAGCGGCGTTCGGGTGCCGGCCCGCCGGTGCGAGCGCGGCCCGCCGCGTGGTCGCCGAGCGCGGCGGCGATGAGGCGGGCCTTCGATTCGAGCAGGACCGGCGTGAGGCGCCCCTGCTCCGCGCGGCGCCGGCGCAGCTCCGCGAGGGCGATCGCGTGGAAGGTCCCGGCAGTGACCGGCGCGGGCAGCCCGAGCCCCGAGAGCCGGTCGCGCAGCTCGGTCGCGGCCTTGCGGGTGAAGGTCAGGGCGAGCACGTGCCCGGCCTTCGCGGAGCCCTCGTGGACGCGCCACGCGATGCGCCGGGTGAGCACCCGGGTCTTTCCCGAGCCGGCGCCGGCGACGACGAGCAGCGGCGCGGCCGGCGCGGTGATCGCGGCGCGCTGGGCCGCGTCGCACCCGGCGAGCAGGCGCTGCTCCCACTCGGGCGGCGGTGTCACTCCGGCGACGGTACTCGCGGCCAGTATCGTCGGCGGCCGTGCTCCAGAGCTTCGCCGGCGGCCGGCTCCTCGCCGAGCGCTACGGTACCGGCGCCCCCGCCCTCCTCGCGCTCCACGGCTGGGCGCGCAGCCGGGTCGACTTCGCGCCACTGCTCGCCGGGCTCGATCTGCCCGCGCTCGCGCTCGACCTCCCGGGCTTCGGGCTCTCCCCGGCGCCCGACTCCGCCTTCGGCGTGGAGGAGTACGCGACCGTGGTCGTCGACGACGTGCTCGATGCCTGCGCGCCCGGCGTCGTCGTCATCGGTCACTCCTTCGGCGGCCGCGTCGCCGTGCGGGTCGCGGCCCGCGCACCGGGTCGGATCGGCGGGCTGGTCCTCACCGGCGCGCCGCTGTACCGCGCGCCCGGCGCGCCGCGGCGCCCGCAGCTCGGCTACCGGGTCGTCCGCGGCCTCGCGCGGGCGCACCTCGTCCCTGCCGGTGTGCTCGAGGCGGCCCGCCAGCGCTACGGCTCGGCCGACTACCGCCGGGCCGAGGGGGTCGTGCGCGAGATCCTCGTCCGGGTGCTCGCCGAGGACGACGCCGCAGCGATCGCCGCGGTCCGCTGCCCGGTGGAACTCGTGTGGGGGAGCGAGGATCAGGCCGCACCCCTCGTCGTCGCGCGCCGGGCCGCGCAGGGCTTCGCGCACGCGCACCTCGAGGTCCTCCCCGGCGTCGACCACTTCGTGCCGACACGCGCCCCCGAGGCGCTGGCCGACGCCCTGCGGCGACTGCGCGTGGTGCCGGCGTGAATGCCGGGGACCTCGCCGGCGGCGTGGTCGCGGCCGCCGGCGTGGTGGGGGCCGCGCTGCGGTGGTGGCGCGTCGCGCAGCGCGAGCACTACTACGTGGGGGGCGCGAGCCGCTTCGCGCTGCGCTGGTGGCGGTCGACGCCCTCGAACCTCGGGCTGGTGCTCGGCGCGCTGGGCGGGTGCGCCGCGACGCCCTTTTTCGGGTGGCCGGCGATCCTCACCGGACTCGTCGGCTGCGCGGCCCCCCTCGGCCTGCCCCTGCGGGGTCGAACGAGCCGCCTCGCCTGGACGCGGCGGCTGCGCACGCTGGCCGCGGCGACACTCGTCCTCGCGGCGCTGCTCGACGCCGTCGCGGGGGTCCTCGGCGGCACGCGCGCCCTCCTGACGGCGCTCGCGCTCGAGGTGATCGGCGCGCCGGTCCTCGTCGACCTCGCGCTCGTCCTGCTCGGGCCGCTCGAGGCCCGCCTCGGTGCCCGCTACGTCGCACGCGCCGTCGGCGTCCTCGCGCGGGTGCGCCCCCGCGTCGTCGCGATCACCGGCTCGTACGGCAAGACCTCGACCAAGGGCTACCTCGCTCACCTGCTCGGGGGGCGCTTCGCGGTCGTGGCGAGCCCCCGGAGCTTCAACAACCGCGCCGGGCTCGCGCGCACGGTGAACGAGAACCTCGTGCCCGGCACCGAGGTGCTCGTCGCCGAGATGGGGACCTACGGCCCCGGTGAGATCGCCGCGCTGTGCCGGTGGCTGGCGCCGGAGGTCTCCGTGCTGACCGCGATCGGTCCGGTCCACCTCGAGCGGTTCGGGAGCCTCGACCGCACCCTGGCGGCCAAGTCCGAGATCGTCGCCGGGGCGCGCGTCGTGGTCTGCAACGTCGACGACGCGCGTCTCGCCGGCCTCGCCGACCGCCTCGAGGCCGCCGGCCGCGACGTCCGGCGCGCGTCGGGGGGCACACCCGCCGGCGGGGCCTGCGCGGATGTGGTGGTGCGCGTCGGCGACGAGGCGCTCTCCCTCGTCGTCGAGGACCGGGAGGTGGGGACCGTGGCCCTCGCAGCGGGCGCGCACGCGCCGGCGGGGAGCAACGTCGCCTGCGCCGTCGCCGCCGCGCTCGCGCTGGGCGCGACGCCCGAGGAGCTGTGCCGGCGCCTCGGCGCGCTGCCGGTCGCCGACAACCGCCTCCAGCGCTCGGTCACCGAGCGCGGGGTCGTCGTGCTCGACGACACCTTCAACTCGAACCCCGCCGGTGCCCGGCTCGCGCTGCGCGAGCTCCGGCGCCAGGCGTCGCCGACGGGTCGACGGGTCGTGGTCACGCCCGGCATGGTCGAGCTCGGCCCGCTCCAGTTCGCGGAGAACGCGGCGTTCGCCGAGGCCGTTGCCGCGATCGCGACCGACCTCGTGGTCGTGCGGCGCACCAACCGGTCCGCGCTGCTCGCCGGCGCCGCGCGCGCCGGGGGCGGGTGCGCGCTGGTGGTCGTCGCCGACCGGGACGCTGCGGTCGCCTGGGTGCGCGGCGAGCTCGGCGAGGGCGACGTCGTCCTCTACGAGAACGACCTGCCCGACCACTTCCCCTGATCTGTCCGGGACAGGACCCCGGCGTCGCTCCCGTTTCCGGGGGAGGGCCGAGGGCCGCGGCGTAGCATTCGGGCGATGAGCAGCCACCCCTCACGCGTCGGCGTGCTGTTCGGCGGGCCCTCCCCCGAGCACGACGTCTCCATCCTGACCGGGCTCCAAGCCGCACGGGCGCTGCGCGACGTGCCCGGCATCGCGGGCGTGCAGGCCCTGTACTGGGCGAAGACGGGCGCCTTCTTCGCGGTCGGCGCGGACGCCGAGGCCGAGGCCTTCGCGCCCGGCGCGCCTCCCGGCGCCGAGCCGCTCGAGCTCGTGCTCGGCCCCGAGGGCGGATTCGTCGCGCGCCGCGGCGGGCTCCGGCCCCGGCGCGAGACGCTCGCGCTCGACGCCGTGCTCGTCTGCTGCCACGGCGGTCCGGGCGAGGACGGGGCGCTGCAGGGTGCGCTGGACCTCGCCGGGGTGGCCTACAGCGGGCCGAGCGCGGCGGGCGCCGCGGCGGGGATGGACAAGCTCGCCTCGTACGCGCTCGCGCGTGCCGCCGGGCTCTCGGTGCTGGAGCGCCGGCTCTTGCACCCCGGGGTGAAGGCACTGGACTTCGAGGGTCCCTACATTCTCAAGCCGCGCTTTGGGGGCTCCTCGATCGGCATCGAGGTTGTCGCCGACCTCGCCACGGCGCGCGACCGGCTCGTGGCGAGCCCGCACCTGCGGCGCGGTGCCGTCGTCGAGCCGTACCGCCCCGAGCTGTTCGACCTGCAGATCGCGCTGCGGTCCTACCCGGTGCTCGCGCTGTCGGCGATCGAGCGGCCCCTGCGCAAGAGCGCGGGTGCGGAGATCTTGAACTACGCGGACAAGTACGTCGGCGGCCAGGGCATGGTCGCCGCGCCCCGGGAGCTGCCCGCCGAGCTTCCCGACGCTCTTGCCGCGGAGCTGCGGGCGGCGGCCGTCGAGGCGGCCGGCGCCCTCTCGCTTCGCGGCGTGGCGCGCATCGACTTCCTCTGCGACGGCACCGCGCTCTACTTCAACGAGATCAACACCGTTCCCGGCTCGCTCGCGCGCCACCTCTTCGTCGACCCACCGCTCCCCTTCGCCACCCTGCTCGGCGACCTGCTCGCCGAGGCGGTCGAGCGCCCGGCCGCCCAGCTCTCGTCCGCGGGCGCGGACGGCAGCGTGCTGCGCAGCGCCGGGAGCATCGCCGCCAAGCTCGCCTGAGGCGACATGGCGCGCCGGCGACGCTGGCTGCAGCCCGGGGAGGCCGTTCTCTACGCGTCGCGCCGGCACCCCGTCGTCCTCGCCCGCCCGATCGGTGCGGCGCTCGTGGCCATCGGGGCGGCCGCGTTCGGCTTCGTCGCCTGGGCGAGCGCGCCGGCGTGGTTCGGGGTGCTGCTCGGCGCGCTCGTGGTCGTCGTCGGGGCCCGCGTCCTTGTCGGCGCGCTGCGCTGGCGCGCCGGTCTGCTCGTGATCACGACGGCGCGCATCGCCCAGCGCGAGGGGGTGCTGCGCCGCGTCGGGCGCGAGATCCCGGTCGGTCGGGTCGAGGACGTCACCGTCGTCCAGGGCCTTGCCGGCCGCGTCCTCGGCTACGGGGAGGTGACCGTCGAGTCCGCGGGCGCGGCGCCGGCGCGCCCGTTCCGGGCCGTGCGCCGGCCCGAGGACGTCCAGCACGCGATCCACCGCGCGTCCACCGCCGCCCGCCACCCGCTCGCCCGCGGCGCGCGCCGTGGCGCGGGCGGGGCGGCCGAGGTGGCAGACGACCTTGACGAGCAGCTCGAGCTGCTGGACCAGCTGTACCGCCGCGGCTTTCTGAGCGCCGAGGAGCTCGAGGACAAGCGCCTCGAGGTCCTCGGCGCGCCGGCATACGAGCGCCGCCCCCCGCCGGGAGCCGACGGGGGGCGTTGGTAGGCTCGCATCGTGCCGGGGCGCTACTGGATCGAGACGCTCGGCTGCCCGAAGAACGCCGTCGACTCCGACAAGCTCGCCGGCACGCTCACCGCGGACGGCTACGTGCGGGCCGACACGCCCGAGCGCGCCGACCTCGTCGTCGTGAACACCTGCGCCTTCATCGAGGCGGCCCGCGCCGAGTCCGTCGAGGCGATCCTCGAGCTCGGCGCGCGCCGGCGCGCCGGCGCGCGCCTCGTCGTGACGGGGTGCCTCGCGCAGCGCTCGGGCGAGGAGCTCGCCGACGCGCTGCCCGAGGTCGACCTCGTCGCGGGCTTCGGCGTCCCGCTCCAGCTGACAGAGGGTCCCCGCGTGCGCCGCGGGGCGGGGACACCGGCGGGCGCGGCCAACGCGTTCGACCTCCTCGAGCTCGCCCGGCCGGCGCCGGACGCGCCGTGGGCCTACGTCAAGGTCGCCGAGGGCTGCGACCGCCGCTGTGGGTTCTGCGCGATCCCGAGCTTCCGCGGCCGACAGCGCTCGCGTCCCGCGGCCACCGTGCTCGCCGAGGTCGACCAGCTCGCCGCGGCCGGGGTGCGCGAGATCGTCCTTGTCGCCCAGGACCTCGCGTCCTACGGCAACGACGACGGCCGGCGCAACGCCCTCGTGCCGCTCGTGCGCGCCGTGGCCGGGCGCGTCGAGCGCGTCCGGCTGCTCTACCTCTACCCCTCGGCGCTCAGCGATGCGCTCATCGACGCGGTCGCCGAGACCAAGGTCGCCTACTTCGACCTCTCGCTTCAGCACGTCTCGGCGCCGCTGCTTCGTGCGATGCGCCGTTACGGCTCGGGGGAGCGCTTCCTCGAGCGGATCGCGGCGATCCGCGCCCGGGTGCCCGAGGCGGCGCTGCGCTCCTCGTTCATCTGCGGCTACCCCGGCGAGACCGAGGAGGACCACGACGCGCTGCTCTCGTTCCTCGAGGAGGCGGAGCTCGACTGGGCGGGCTTCTTCACCTTCTCCGAGGAGGAGGGTACCTACGCGGCCGGCCTCGCCAAGAAGGTCCCCGCACCGCTCGCGCAAGAGCGCGCGCGCGAGCTGGGCGAGCTCCAAGACGCCATCACCGCGCGCCGGCGGCGGGCGCTTGTCGGCGAGGAGATGACCGTGCTCGTGGACGCGCCCGGCGTGGGGCGGACCCATCGCGAGGCACCCGAGATCGACGGCGTGGTGCGGATCGCCACGGGCGCGGCGCCCGTCGGTGCGTTCCAGCGCGTCCGCGCCGTCGAGGCGGTCGGCCCCGACCTCGTCGCGCAGCCCGTGGCGGCTCCCGCCGGCACCGGGGGACGGCAGTGAGCGCGGGCGGCACCAAGGCCCTCGAGAGCTTCACCGGCGCGAAGCGCTTCGGCCCGAGCGCGCTCGCGACGCCGGCGAACGGCCTGTCCGTGCTGCGCATCGTCGCGGCGCCCGTGCTCGGTGTCCTGGTGGCGCGCACCGGCCCGGACTCCTGGCTGCTCTGGGCGCTGTGGACGGTGCTCTCGATCTCCGACAAGCTCGACGGGTTCCTCGCCCGGCGTCACGGCGTCACGCGCTCGGGCGCGTTCCTCGACCCGTTGGCCGACAAGCTCATCGTGCTCGCGGCCCTCGCGGCGCTCGTCGAGATCGGGACATTCTCCTGGCTGCCCGCCGCGGTGATCGCGGCCCGCGAGCTCGCCATGAGCGCGTTCCGCACCTACGCAGCCCGTCGCGGCGTGTCGATCCCGGCGCGTCCCCGCGCCAAGATCAAGACCCTCGTGCAGGACCTCGCGATCGGCTTTGCCTTCTTCCCGCCCGTCGGCGGCCCCGATCCCGAGGTCGGCCGGGTGCTGTTGTGGGTGGCGGTGGTCCTCACCTTGTACACCGGCCTCGAGTACGCGCTCGACGCCCGCCGGACGCTGAGGGGCGTCTAGGTGCGCGCCGAGATCGTCGCGGTGGGGACCGAGCTGCTGCTCGGCCAGAACCTCGACACCAACACCGCGTTCATCGCCGAGCGCCTCGCCGCGGCGGGGATCGACTGCACGCTGCAGGTGAGCGTCGGCGACAACGTCAAGCGGATCGCCGACGCGCTCCGCCTCGCGCTCGCGCGGGCGGATGCGGTCGTGTGCACCGGCGGCCTCGGCCCCACCCAGGACGACGTGACCCGGGAGGCGATCGCGCTCGTCGCCGGCGTGGCGCTGCGCCGGGACGCAGCGGTGCTGGCGCTCGTCGAGGAGATCTTCAGGCGCCGTGGCCGGACGATGTCCCCGAGCAACGCCCGCCAGGGCGACGTGCCACAGGGCGCGACGGTCATCCCGCCGCGCCTCGGGACGGCGCCGGGTCTCATCTGCCCGGTCGGACCCCGCGTCGTCTACGCGCTCCCCGGGGTTCCCGAGGAGATGCGCGAGATGGTCGAGCGCGCGGTCGTGCCCGACCTCGTCGCGCGTGCGGGCGAGCGCGCCGTGATCGCGAGCCGCGTGCTGCGCACCTGGGGGCTCGGCGAGTCGGCCGTGGCCGAGAGACTGGCGCCGCGCGTGGACGCCCTCGAGGCGGCCGGGCCCGACGCGGCGACGATCGCCTTCCTTGCGAGCGGGATGGAGGGGATCAAGGTGCGCGTCACGGTGAAGGCGGCAGACGCCGCCACGGCCGCCGCGGCCTTGGACGAGGAGGAGCGCGCGCTGCGGGCCCTGCTCGGCGACCTCGTCTTCGGCGTCGACGAGGAGACCATGGAGCACGCCGTCGCATCCGAGCTCCTCGCTGCGGGCTGGACGCTCGGGGTCGCCGAGTCCTACACGGGGGGCCTCGTCGGCGCGCGCCTCGTCGGCGAACCCGGCGCGAGCCGGTGGTTCGCCGGCGGTGTCGTGACCTACGGCGCCGGAACCAAGCAGCACGTGCTCGGGCTCGATCCGGGCCCGGTCGTCAGCGCGTCCGCGGCCGCTGCGATGGCCGCAGCGGTGCGCGAGGTGATCGGCGCGGATGTCGGCCTCGCGACGACGGGCGTCGCCGGGCCCGACCCTGACGAGGGACTGGCGCCCGGGACGTGCTTCGCGGGGATCGCGCTGCCCGGGCGCGCCGCCGAGGGCTTGGCGCTCTCGCTCGCGGGCACCCGCGAGCGCATCCGCGAGATCGGCACCATCAGCACCCTCGATCGCCTGCGCCGGGCGCTCGTGGGGGCGCGCACCGCCGGCGGAGGGGCTCAGGACCCGGCGGGGGCGGCGAGCAGCTCGCGGTAGAGGGCGGCGGTCGTGTCGTCGAAGGCGACGAGGCGCACGACCTCGACGGCCGCGGGCGTCGCGCGCAGGGTCGCGACCGCGACGAGGGCCGCGGCGCGCCGGGGGTAGCCGTAGACGCCGGTCGAGATCGCCGGGAAGGCGATCGAGCGGGCGCCGACCTCGTCTGCCAGCGCGAGGCAGCGGCGGTAGCAGGAGGACAGCAGCTCCGCCTCGCCGGCATCCCCACCCCGCCACAGCGGGCCGACGGCGTGCGCGATGTAGCGGGCGCGCAGGTTGAACCCGGGCGTGAGCTTCGCGTCCCCGACCGCGCACCCGCCGAGGAGCCGGCAGGCCGCGTGCAGCTCGGCGGCGCCCGCCGCCGCGTGGATCGCCCCGTCGACCCCGCCGCCGCCCGAGAGGCCCGGGTTCGCGGCGTTCACGACGACGTCGACGTCCTCGGCCGTGATGTCGCCGCGCACCACCTCGATCCGCACGCCCGCAGTCTGCCCGCCGCCGGGACGCCGTGCTCGGTGCCATCCCACACTCGAACACACGTTCGAGTTACGATCGTGGAGTTCGCGGGGGTTGTCCGCACCGTGGCAGCGGCCGGGGGGTTCCCGGGCGCTGTCACAGCGGGTGTCTAGGGTCCCCGGCCGTTGCGATGCAAGACCGGTGGATCGGCCAGGAGGAGAGGCGGAGATGGAGCGGAACAAGGCCCTCGAGGCGGCGCTCAGTCAGATCGACAAGCAGTTCGGCAAGGGCTCGGTCATGCGCATGGGGGAGAACCTCGCGCTCGACATCGAGGCGATCTCGACCGGAGCGCTCTCGCTCGACCTCGCGCTCGGGATCGGCGGGCTCCCCCGCGGGCGGGTCGTCGAGTGCTTCGGGCCGGAGTCCTCGGGGAAGTCGACCCTCGCGCTCCACGTGGTCGCCGAGGCCCAGCGCAACGGGGGGATCTGCGCCTACATCGACGCCGAGCACGCGATGGATCCGGTCTACGCCCGCGCGATCGGCGTCGACGTCGACGAACTGCTCATCTCCCAGCCCGACACCGGCGAGCAGGCGCTCGAGATCGCCGACCTGCTGATCCGCTCGGGAGCGATCGACGTCCTCGTCATCGACTCGGTCGCCGCGCTCACCCCCCGCGCCGAGATCGAGGGGGAGATGGGCGACAGCCACGTCGGCCTCCAGGCCCGGCTCATGTCCCAGGCGCTGCGCAAGCTGACCGGGACGCTCAACAAGTCCAAGACGATCGCGCTGTTCATCAACCAGCTGCGGGAGAAGATCGGCGTGATCTACGGCTCGCCGGAGACGACGCCGGGTGGCCGTGCGCTCAAGTTCTACGCGTCGGTGCGCCTCGACATCCGCCGCGTCGAGGCGATCAAGGACGGCGCCGAGATCATCGGCAACCGGACGCGGGTCAAGGTCGTGAAGAACAAGGTCGGCCGGCCCTTCCGCCAGGCCGAGTTCGACATCATGTACGGCAAGGGGATCAGCCGGGAGGGCTCGCTTCTCGACGTCGCCGTCGACCTCGGGATCGTGAAGAAGTCGGGTGCCTGGTACACCTACGAGGGCGAGCAGCTCGGCCAGGGGCGGGAGAACGCGAAGCAGTTCCTGCGCGACAGCCCCGAGCTCATGGTCGAGCTCGACGACCGCATCCGCCAGGAGGTCAGGGGCACCGCGGCGGTCGGCGACGAGATCGGCGCGCACGCCACCGACGACGAGCCGATCTCGCTCGAGGACTGAGCGCCCCGGTCCGGCGCAACGCGACGGCCGGGGAGGGGTCGACGCGTCAGCGCGTGATGCGGGTGTGCTTGAACTCGTTGATCTCGGGCTCGTCGGCGATCATGCGCACGACCCGCTCGACAAGTGCGCGCGAGCGCGCCCCGTCGGCGTCGGGACGGGTCATCAGGCGGACAAACACCGCCGTGTCGCCGACGGTGAAGGTCGGCACGCCGAAGGTCGCGTGGCGGGCGACCGACTCCTCGTGCTCTCGGGCGATGACTGCGAAGGGCCAGCCGGCCTCGATCTCGGCGAAGACCGCGTCCGAGTCGACGGCCGCGCGCTCGAGCGCGCGGCGGACGACCTTCTCATCGCGCAGGTCGTCGGCGTCGTCGTGGCGGGCCGCGAACAGGGAGAGGTGGGCGGCCCGGAACCGCTCGGGGAGGCGGTCCCGCACGACGACCCCGGCAGCCAGGGCAACAAGCGCGGGGCGCTTGCCGGGATCGCTGAAGACGGGCGGGTCGCCCTCCTCGGCGTGGACGGCCGTGAGCGAGAAGGCGCGGAACTCGACGTCCCAGGCTGCGCCGCTGTCCAGGCCGGCCACCACGTGCTCGTTCGCGTTGCGGGCGAAGGGACAGCGGTAGTCGAAGTTGATCGCAAAGCGTGTCATCGCCTCTTGCCAACGCCTCCCCCGAAGCGGCATTCCCGAACGCGTGGCGAAACGCCCCGGGCCGTCGGCACGAGTGATCTCTATTACAGATAAGTACGATCGCTTTTAGCTCTTTGACAGATATGTAGTTCGATCCCACACTGGAACTGCCCTCGCACGACGGACGCAGAGACGTGCACAGAGGAAAAGGAGCGGGCGATGGCGATCGACGGCAATGGGGTGCGCGTGTGGCAGAGCCCGGCACCCGGGACAGAGAACACCGCGTGGGGACGCGTGCGCCCGCGCACCGGGGGTGCTCCGGGCGAGGTTCGCCGCGTGGTCAACGTGCCCACCCGCAGCCTGGAGCTCGTCGGCCTGCTCGACGAGGTGCCGGCGGGCGAGGCGACCCTCACGCTGAAGGGCGCCGTCGAGCGTCGGCACGAGACGGGCGCGGAGCGCACCTACCGCGCGCTCTTGTGCTTCCCGGGCCTCGTGCGCCTACGCCAGCGCGTCGAGCTCGACGTCGTCGTCTACGGTCCCTCCGTCGCGTCGCTCGCCCTGCGCGCCACCGAGGGCCTCGCGCGCCGGGTGGACGCCCCGCGCTACGAGGCGGCGGCCGAGGCCGCGCTCGCCGAGCTCGAGCGGCTCCTCGGCTTCCAGGCGGCGGTCGACGCGCCGGCCCGGACCGACGCTC
>JAKABX010000056.1 GCA_021796545.1 Actinomycetes bacterium | reverse complement strand
CCCCGCGCGCGAGCGCGCCTCGGTGCCCGACGCCCGAGCGCTGCGCCGCCCCACCGGCGGCCCGAGCGCCCCTATGTTCCAATCTCGTGTCGGCCATTTCGAAGGACGCTACCCGTCCGGCGCAACCCGGCAGTGAGCGGCGGCTCCGGTGTCGGGGAGCGGCGGGAATCCTGACAAGTCCGATCGACAATGCGGGGAGCGATCCCGCTATGCTGCGGTCGTCGCACGAGGTGCTCTCCCGGGCGTCGGCCCGGCTCCACCACAAAAGAGGAGGAAGGCGCATGGCACTGCAAATTGGAGATGTCGCACCCGACTTCACCGCGGAGTCGACCGCGGGGACGATCCACTTCTATGACTACCTCGGCGACAGCTGGGGCATCCTCTTTTCGCACCCGAAGGACTTCACCCCCGTCTGCACCACCGAGCTCGGTGAGGTCGCGCGCCTGAAGAGCGAGTTCGACAAGCGCAACACCAAGGTGGTCGGCCTGTCGGTCGACGACGTGGCTTCCCACAACGGCTGGTCGGGCGACATCAAGGACGCGACCGGCTACGAGCTCAACTTCCCGCTCCTCGGTGACCCCGACCACAAGGTCGCCGACCTGTACGGGATGATCCACCCGAATGCCAGCGACACGCTCACGGTGCGCTCGGTGTACGTCATCGGGCCGGACAAGAAGATCAAGCTCGAGATCACCTACCCGGCGAGCACGGGGCGGAACTTCCAGGAGATCCTCCGCGTCCTCGACTCGCTCCAGCTGAGCGCGAGCTACTCGGTGTCGACCCCGGTGAACTGGCACGAGGGCGAGGACGTCATCATTGCGACGTCGGTCTCGGACGAGGAGGCACGCGAGAAGTTCCCGAAGGGCTTCCGCGAGGTCAAGCCCTACCTGCGTTTCACGCCGCAGCCGAACCGCTGAGGGGCGCCGCGCGCTCCAGAGGACCTTGTCGCACCCCCCGGCACCGATGGCGCCGGGGGGTGCAGCGCGCCGGGGCGCCGGCGTGCAGACACCGCGGGCCCCGAGTGGGCCAGTAGGCTGGGCCGACGTGGACGACCTCCTGCGGGCCTCATGGCACCGTCTGGCGGGTCTTCCCGGGATCGCGCAGGACGCGCTCGTCTACCTCTGCGCTGCGGGGTTCGCCGCAGCCGTCGGGTTCTTGACGGTGGGCAATCCCGACTACCAGACCTGGGGCAAGATCGCGCTCGCCCCCTACGCTGTTGCGGCGCTCGTATGTGCAGTCGGCGCGCGGGGGGCGCACGCGATGACGCCGGCGCGCGTCAGCTGGCTGCGTCGGGCCGTCTTCCTGAGCGTCCTTGTCGGCGCGGTGCTCACGCCGCTCGGCGCGGAGATGGCGTGGCGAGCCGAGGCGGCGCCCGGCGCGCACGCCCAGGCCGAGGTCGCGGTGATCGAGCGGGCGGGTGACCGTGCGGTGCACGGCCAGGACCCCTATCTCCGCCACCCCACCAGTGCCGGTGCGGCTGCGTCGAGCGACCTGTCGGCGGTGGACGCGAACACCTTCTTCCCCTACATGCCGGGCATGGTGTCCTTCGGGATCCTGAACGCCCTCCCCCTGCCACGGGTGCTGCGCGACGCGCGCTTTGCCTTCGCGCTGTTCACCCTGCTCGTCGGGTCGATCGCGCTGTACGCGAGCGGCGCGCGCCTTTCGGAGTGCGGGCGCGTCCTGCAGTTCCTCGTCGTCCTGCCCTCGGGCGCGCTGCCGATGGTGACCGGGGGCGACGACCTGCCCGTCGTCGCCCTCATGCTGCTCGGGCTCGTGCTCGCCCAGAAGCGCAACCCTGTCGGTGCCGGCCTCGCGCTCGGGTTCGCGGCGAGCCTCAAGTTCACCGCCTGGCCGCTCGTCCTCCTCCTCGCGTTCGCCGCGCGCGACCGCGAGGGGCGACCGGCCTTGGGCCGCTACAGCGCCGCGGTGGGGGCGGTCGTCGGACCGGCTGTGGCGGTCGGCCTCGCGCTGCAGCCGGCGGCGTTCGTCGTGAATGTGGTCCGCTTCCCCCTCGGGCTCGCGAAGATCAAGTCACCGGCCGCGAGCCCACTGCTCGGGCACTTCTTCGTCGACGCGCTTCCGGCCCACAAGACCGTGGTCACGGCCGCCCTGCTCGTCCTCGGGGCGGCCATCGCGATCGCGTGGCTCGTTCGCTACCCTCCGAGGACGCCGGCGGCCGCCGCGCGGGCGACGGCGTTCGTCATGGTGCTCGCCACGGTTCTCGCGCCGGCGACCCGCTTCGGCTACCTCCTCTACCCGGCCAACCTGCTCGTGTGGGCCGGCGCGCTCCCCGCTCTCGAGGCGGTCCGCACCCGAGCGCCGGCGACGTGGCGCCAGAGGCTGCGCCACGGCGCGGCGGCGGGGGCGGCCGAGCTGCGTCAGCTCCCGACGTCCCTCTCCACGACCCTCACCTCGACCGTGCTGCCACCAGCGGGCGCCGTCGAGGACGCGTCGGGGTCGACGAACACGCCGACGTCCCAGTAGAAGCCGTCGCTGCTCGCGACCTGGTCGAGCAGCTCGGTGCCAAGACCGTGGTCGGTCGGGCTCACCGAGAGGCGCGACCATCCGAGCCGTGCGAGCTCGTGCTCGAAGAACGCGAGGACGGTGGGTGGGTTGGCGGCAAGGCGCAGTTCGACCTGGCAGTCGTAGAGCCCGACGCCGTCGCCCGGGCACGAGGAGCCTGTGCGCCTCCAGCCCCGTGGCACGACGAGCCGGCCGAGGACACCCCTTGGAGGCTGACCCGAATGCAGGATCGGTGCCAGCGCCGCGCGCGCCGGCTCGGCGCTGAGCCCCGCCGCGCGGGCAGCGGCGCGCTGGTGGCGCGCGTGCCCCGAGCCGGTGAGCAACGTGGCGACCCCGCCGCCGACGGTGATGGTCGCGACGATGCCGAGCACGACGAGCGCGGGGCCGCGGCCGGGTCCCCGCGCTGCACCCGGGCCCGGGAATGTCGCCGGCACGTCCGCGTCGCTCGGTGTCGCGCTCAACGCCTCTCGACCCATCGTTCGCCCAGGCTAGGTCGCCTGTCCGGACGAGAGGTCCGCGGCCGGGAGGCGATAGCCTGGGGCATGGCCGTGGTCGACCCGCTCGCTCGGATGAACGGGGATGTGACCAGCCCCGTCGAGCGGGCGCGCGCGACGCCACCGACCGACGCGGTCGACCCGGTCCTCGCCGAGCTCGCGCGCCACCACCCGGGCGACGACGCCGATGTCGTCCGCGAGGCCCACGCGCTCGCGACCAAGGCCCACGCGGGTCAGACACGCCTGTCGGGTGAGCCCTATGTGACCCACGCCGTGGCGGTCGCAGTGATCGTCGCCGAGCTCGGACTGGATGCGACGAGCGTGGCCGCCGCGTTGCTGCACGACGTCGTCGAGGACACGCCGATCACCCTCGAGGAGATCGAGGAGCGCTTCGGCGCGACGATCGCCGCGATCGTCGACGGCGTGACCAAGCTCGACCGGCTGCAGTTCTCCTCCAAGGAGGCCCAGCAGGCGGCCACCGTCCGCAAGATGCTCGTCGCGATGGCCAAGGACTGGCGCGTCCTCGTAATCAAGCTCGCCGACCGCCTGCACAACATGCGGACGCTCGCCGGGATGCCCGAGTGGAAACAGCATCGCATCGCCCAGCAGACCCTCGACATCTACGCGCCGCTCGCCCACCGCCTCGGCATCCAGGACGTGAAGTGGCAGCTCGAGGACCTCGCTTTCCAGGCGCTGCACCCCAAACGCTACGCGGAGATCGCGCAGATGGTCGCGACGCGCGCGCCGCGGCGGGAGAACGAGATCGCCCAGGTGGTCGAGCTCGTCCGGGCGCGGGTCACCGCGCTCGGGATCGACGCGGTCGTGACGGGGCGGCCGAAGCACCTTTGGAGCATCTACGAGAAGATGGTGGTCCGCGGCAAGGACTTCGACGAGATCTACGACCTCGTCGGGATCAGGGTCATCGTGGACTCCGAGAAGGACTGCTGGGCCGCTCTCGGTTCGGTGCACGCGCTGTGGGCGCCGGTCCAGGGTCGGTTCAAGGACTACATCAACTCGCCCAAGTTCAACCTCTACCAGAGCCTGCATACGACCGTCGTCGGTCCGCAGGGCAAGCCGCTCGAGGTGCAGATCCGCACCGCCGAGATGCACCGCCGCGCGGAGTACGGGATCGCCGCGCACTGGGGCTACAAGGAGGACCAGGCGGCTGGCGGGGCCCGGCGGGACGGGCGCGCGAGCGCCCGGTCCGCAGACGACATCGTCTGGCTGCAGAGGATCGTCGATTGGGAACGCGAGACCCCCGACCCCGTCGAGTTCCTTGAGACCTTGAAGCTCGACCTCGAGCAGGACGAGGTCTACGTCTTCACCCCGAAGGGCGCCATCGTCACCCTTCCGGCGGATGCGACGCCGCTCGACTTCGCGTACGCGATCCACACCGAGGTCGGCCACCGCTGCGTCGGCGCGCGCGTGAACGGCCGTCTCGTCCCCCTCGACGCCCGGCTGCACTCGGGCGACACCGTCGAGATCATCACCTCCAAGGTTCCGACCGCAGGACCGTCGCGTGACTGGCTGCAGATGGTCGTCACGCCGCGGGCCCGCAACAAGATCCGCCAGTGGTTCTCCCGCGAGCGCCGCGAGGACGCGATGGAGTCCGGGCGCGAAGACCTCACCCGGGAGATGCGCCGGGAGGGACTGCCGGTCCAGAAGCTGGCGGGGTCCCCGGTGCTGCTCGAGACCGCCACCCAGCTCGGTTTCTCCGACCTCGACGCCCTGCACGTGGCGATCGGCGAGGGCCACTGCTCGGCGCAATCGGTGGTGCAGCGGCTCCGCAAGGCGCTCTCGGGCGGCGAGGTGCAGCTGCCGACGACCGCGCTTCCCCAGCGGCGCCCCTCGCAGCGGCGGCCCGGCGAGGTCGGCGTCTACGTCGAGGGCCTGGACGATCTCATGGTCCGCCTCTCGCGCTGCTGCACGCCCGTGCCGGGCGACCCGATCATCGGTTTCATCACCCGCGGCCGTGGCGTTTCGGTGCACCGCCAGGACTGTGTCAACGCACTCGCGCTCTCGGGCGAGGACCGCGAGCGCCTGATCGAGGTCGAGTGGGACGAGCACCGCAGCGGGATGTTCGTCGCCGGCGTCGAGGTCAAGGCGCTCGACCGCAGCCAGCTGCTGGCGGACGTCGCGCGGGTCCTCGCCGAGCACCACGTCGGGATCGTCTCCTCCTCCTCGCAGGCGACCGCCGATAGGGTGGCGCGCATGCGCTTTGAGTGCGAGCTCGCCGATGCGGCACACCTCGAGTCCGTGCTGAGCTCGTTGCGCCAGCTCGAGGGCGTCTACGACGCCTACCGGCTGCTTCCCGGCAAGCACGACGCTCCCGCCCACGCCTACCGGTGAGCGAACCGGTCTTCGAGCCGGCGGCGGACGAGGCGTTGCCGCCGGTCTCCTTCCGGGCCCCGACGGGTACCCGCGACATCCTGCCCCCCGAGAGCGCGCGCGTCATTGCGCTTGTCGCCCGCTTCGCCGAGCTCTGCCGGCGGGCGGGCTACGGCCTCGTGCTGAGCCCGCTGTTCGAGGATGTCGCGGTCTTCCGGCGCAGCGCGGGCGAGGAGTCCGAGGTCGTCAAGGACGAGATGTACGAGTTCGCCGACAAGGGCGGGCGTGCTCTCGCGCTGCGCCCGGAGGGCACGGCGTCGGTGGTGCGCGCGTACGTCCAGCACCGGCCGCCGCTGCCGTGGAAGACGTGGTACGTGACGCCGGCATTTCGCTACGAGCGCCCCCAGGCCGGCCGCTACCGCCAGCACCACCAGCTCGGCGTCGAAGTGCTCGGGACCGAGGACCCCGACTGCGATGTCGAGGTGATCGCGCTCCTGCACGACTTCCTGCGCGCGCTCGGCCTCGAGCGCCTCGAGCTGAAGATCAACTCGATGGGAGACGCCGTCTGCATGCCGACGTATCGGGCCGCGCTCGTCGCGTACCTCGGTCAGCACCAGTCCGGACTGTGCCCCGAGCACAAGGAGCGCTGGCGCCGGAACCCCCTGCGCGTCCTCGACTGCAAGAAGGCCGGATGCCAGCAGGTCCGCGTGGGGGTGCCGCGCCTCGCGGACTGGCTGTGCGAGCCCTGTCGCATGCACTTCGCCCGGGTGCGGGCCGGGCTCGACGCGATCGGGATCGCCTGGCGGATCGACGACTTTCTGGTGCGGGGCTTTGACTACTACACCCGCACGACCTTCGAGTTCGCCGCGCTGGCACTCGACGCGGCGCAGAACGCGGTCGGCGGCGGTGGCCGCTACGACGGCCTCGCCGAGCAGCTCGGCGGTCCGCGCACGGCGGGGATCGGCTTCGGCTGCGGGATCGAGCGAGTCCTGCTCGCCTGTGACGCCGAGGGCGCGCTCGGCGACCTCGGCGGCGCGGTCGAGGTCTTCGTCGTCGACCTCACCGGCGGCGGCGCGGCGCGGGACCTCACCCACGTTCTGCGCCGGGCGGGGATCGGCGCGGAGCGAGCGTTCGACGCCCGCAGCATGAAGGCGCAGCTCAAGCTCGCGGACCGTTCCGGGGCCCGCCTCGCCGCGATCGTCGGCGCAAGCGAGCTCGAATCCGCGACGGTCACCTTGCGCGACCTGCGCGCCGATCAGCGCCGCCAGTCGGTGGTCGCGCGCGACCGCCTGCTCGACGAGGTGCGTTCCTGGCTCGCTGTGCCGGCGCAGTGAGTCCCGACCGGCGCGAGGCCAACGGCAGGCGAAGCGAGGCGGTCACCTATCGTGGGCGGGTCCCGGCGCGACCGGGCCGGAGCGGGTGACGATGCGGGTGGACACATGAGCGAGCAGACGACCGCAGCAGGGAGCGCGGCGGCGGTTGCGCCGCCGCCGGGCGGGATGGCCGGTGCCGCGGCGCTGGCGGCGGGCATGGCACCGGCGGCGGCCGGTCTGCGTACGGACTTCTGCGGAAGGCTCCGGATCGCGGACGTCGGCCGTGTCGTGAGCGTCTGTGGGTGGGTCGCTCGTCGCCGGGAGCACGGGGAGCATCTCGCGTTCTTGGACCTGCGCGACTACACCGGGATCCTCCAGTGCGTGGTCGACGGCGCCCACGACCTGCGCGCGGAGTACGTGGTGCGCGTCACCGGCACGCTGCGACGCCGACCCGAGGGGACAACGAACCCATCGCTTGAGACCGGCGAGGTCGAGCTCCACGAGTGCACCGTCGAGGTGCTGAACGCCGCGGACCCGCCGCCGTTCTCGCTCGACAGCCGCGTGGAGACCGACGAGATCGTCCGCCTCCGCTACCGCTATGTCGACCTGCGCAGCGAGCGGATGCAGAAGAACCTGCGCACCCGGGCCACCGTCACCTCGGCGCTTCGCCAGGCGATGGAGGGCAACGGGTTCCTCGAGGTCGAGACGCCGCTTTTGTGGACGCCGACGCCCGAGGGCTCCCGGGAGTTCGCGATCCCGTCGCGCCTGCAGCACGGAAGCTTCTACGTGCTTCCCCAAAGTCCCCAGATCGCTAAGCAGCTCTCCATGGTGGGTGGCATCGACCGCTACTACCAGATCGCCCGCTGCCTGCGCGACGAGGACCTGCGCGCGGACCGCCAGTTCGAGTTCACCCAACTCGACCTCGAGGCCTCCTTCGTCACCGAGCACGAGGTCCAGGCCTTCGTCGAGGACGCCGTCGCCCGCGCGATCGCGGCGGTGACCGGCGAGCGCCCCGCCCCCGCGCTGCGTCTCAGCTGGGCGGAGGCGCTCGAGCGCTACGGCGTCGACAAGCCCGACGTGCGCTTTGGGATGGAGCTCGTCGACCTGAAATCGGTCTTTGCCGAGACCGCGTTCAACGCGTTTCGGTCCGACGCGGTGCGTGCCCTTTGTTTTCCGGGCGGAGCAGCGCTCGGGCGGGCGCGCCTCGACGCGCTCGTCGAGCGCGCGAAGGGGCTCGGCGCGAAGGGGCTCGTCTGGATGCGGGTCGTACCGGGGGATGGTGGCGGGCTCGCCCTCGACTCACCGGTCGTGAAGTTCCTGTCCGATGTCGAGCAGACCGGGCTCCTCACTGCGCTCGACGCGTCCCTGGGCGATCTCATCCTCGCCGTCGCGGATGAGCGCCGGCGTGCCTGCGAGGTACTCGGTCAGTTGCGCATCGACCTCGGGCGCCCTCCCGTCTACGAGGGGCCGTGGCGGCTGTGCTGGGTCGTCGACTTCCCGTTGTTCGACGGTGTCGACGACGAGGGCCGGCCCCAGGCGGCCCACCACCCCTTCACGATGCCGCGCCCTGAGGACCTCGACCGCCTCGTCTCCGACCCGCTCTCGGTGCGCGCGCAGTCCTACGACCTCGTTTTGAATGGCTGGGAGCTCGGCTCGGGCTCGATCCGGATCCACCGCCGGGAGATCCAAGAGCAGGTCTTCGCGGGCCTCGGCATTACCCGCGAGGAGGCCGAGAGCCGCTTCGGCTTCCTTCTCGGCGCCTTCCGCTACGGCGCGCCCCCCCACGGTGGCTTCGCAGTCGGGATTGACCGCCTCGTCGCGATCCTGGCGGGCGAGGAGAACATCCGGGAGGTCATCGCGTTCCCCAAGACCCAGTCTGGTGCCGACCCGATGACCGGCGCCCCCAAGCCGCTCACCCCCGCTCACCTCGCAGAGCTGGGCCTGCGCGTAGCGCCGACGGCGGGACCGAACGCGCCGGGGGGCGCGCGCCGCGGCTGACTGGTCTGGGGAGGCGGGTCATCGCGCGTCGGTGGGGCGCGCCGGGGTTTCGCAACCTCGGAGACCGACGGATCGCCGGCTGGGCTCAACAGCACCGGTGGTCGTCGCGTGCCGCCGGTCCCGCACCTGAGGCCGCCGCCCCCGCAGCGGCGTGCCGTTTGGGCACCGCGTGACGGGGGTGGCCCCGGGGTTTCCCGGTGGCGAGAGAGCGCCCTGGGCTCGGCCGCCGCGTCGCTGGGTCCCCCAGGCCGACGCCGGGGCGGTGCGCCGGGGTCGGTCACCGATGCCAAGCGCTTGCGCGCGTCGCGCCCCAGCCGGATCGAACCGGCCGCGCGCGCCGGGGGCGACGCCGCGGGCCGCAAGGAGCTGGTCGGCCGTGCCAAGCGGGAGACGCACCCGCCCGGGCGCGCAGCCCGCTGCGGGCCGAGGGGGTGGCCGCGGGCCTGCCCGCAAGCTGTCTTGTGGTTGCGCGACTCGCCGCCGCAGCATCACGATCCAAGGGCATCGCGTCAGGGCTGGGCCTTCGCGCCTGGGTTGGTGCCGCCTATCCTGAGGTCGCCCCTCCTGCGCCTCCGCAGGCGCGGGCAGCCTCGTCGGCGGCTGCTGGCGAGGGACGGCGAAAGGCGACACCGTGACGAGCTGGCAGGCGGACCGGGTACGGACCACCTTCACGCGCTACTTCGTCGAGCGCGGCCACACCTCTGTGCCGTCCTCGGGGCTCATTCCCCACGACCCCCGGGCCCCCCTGTTCACCAACGCCGGGATGAACCAGTTCATCCCCTACTTCCTCGGCGAGCAGCCCGCCCCCTACCCCCGCGCGACCTCGGTCCAGAAGTGCGCCCGCATCCGCGGCAAGCATGACGACATCGAGCTGATCGGGCGCACGACGCGGCATCTCACGTTCTTCGAGATGCTCGGCAACTTCTCCTTCGGCGACTACTTCAAGCCCGGCGCGATCGCCTACGCGTGGGAGCTGCTGACCGACGGGTTCGGGCTCGACCCCGACCAGCTCTGGGTGACGGTCCACGACAGCGATGACGACGCCGAGGAGATCTGGCGCGACGAGATCGGCGTCGCCGGCACGCGCATCCAGCGGATGGGCGAGGACAACTTCTGGGAGATGGGCGATACGGGACCCTGCGGTCCGTGCTCGGAGATCTACATCGATCGCGGCGCGGCCTGGGGCGAGGAGGGCGGACCGGCCCACGGTGGCGAGGAGCGCTTCGTCGAGCTGTGGAACCTGGTGTTCATGCAGTACGACCGGCAGGACGACGGCACGCTGCTCGCGCTGCCCAAGCCGAACATCGACACCGGAGCCGGACTCGAGCGCGTCCTCATGGTGCTCCAGGATCAGCGCTCGGTCTGGGAGACCGACGAGATCCGCACCCTCATCGCCAGCGCCGAGGAGCTTACCGGCGCGCGCTACGGCGTCGAGCCCGAGACCGACGTCGCCCTGCGCATCGTCGCGGACCACGCGCGCTCGGTCGCCTTCCTCATCTCCGACGGCGTCTTCCCCTCGAACGAGAGCCGGGGCTACGTGCTGCGGCGCCTGATCCGCCGCGCCGTGCTGCGCGCCCAGCAGCAGCTCGGTCATGCGCTCGAGACAATGGCGCCCCTCGCCGACGCGGTGGTGCGGACGATGGGGGGCGCCTACCCCAAGCTTGTGACCGACGCCGGCCTGATCGGTCGCGTCGTGACCCACGAGGAGGACGCGTTCCGCCGCACCCTGCGCGCGGGATCGGCCCTCCTCGACGAGCACCTCCAAAGCGGTGCCGCACAGGTGCCCGGCGAGGTCGCGTTCCGCCTGCACGACACCTACGGCTTCCCCATCGAGCTGACGAGCGAGATCGCCGCGGCCCGCGGCGTCGCGGTCGACCGTGGGGGCTTCGAGGCCGAGATGGAGGCCCAGCGCTCCCGCGCCCGTGCCGCCGCGCGCCACGGACGCGAGGGCGACGACGCGGGGGCGTTGTGGCGCGACCTGCTCGAGGAGTTCGGCCCGACGACCTTCCTCGGCTACGAGACGACGGAGGCGACCGCGCGGGTGCTCGCCGTCCTTTCGCATGCGGGGCCACGACCCGACGGCGACGAGGGGGGACCAGAAGAGGGCGAAACGGGGGCTTTTGAACTCTACGACGTCGTCTTGGACGCCACCCCCTTCTACGCCGAGGGCGGCGGTCAGGTCGGCGACACCGGGGAGTTCCTGAGCGGCGACGGCCGCTTCGTCGTGCTCGACACGAACCGCGCCATCGAGGGACTGACCCGGCACGTCGGCTACTTCGTCGGTCCGGGTTTCGAGGAGGGTGACGAGGTCGTGGCGGCTGTCGACGCCGAGAGGCGCGAGGCGATCCGGCGCAATCACACGGGCACGCACCTGCTCCACTGGGCCCTGCGCGCGGTGCTCGGCGAGCACGTCAAGCAGCAGGGCTCGCTCGTCGCCCCCGACCGGTTGCGCTTCGACTTCAGCCATTTCGGCGCGCTGACCCGGGAGGAGATCGTGGCGGTCGAGGATCTCGTGAACGCCGAGGTGCTCTCCGACGCGACCGTCCACACCGAGGAGACGAGCCGTCACGCCGCCGAGGAGGCCGGCGCGATCGCCTTCTTCGGCGACAAGTACGGCGAGAGGGTGCGGGTCGTCCACGCGGGCCACGCCTCGGTCGAGCTGTGCGGCGGCACCCACGTCTCGAGCCTCGGGCATATCGGGCCGTTCCGGATCGTCGCGGAGTCCTCGATCGGCGCCAACACGCGACGCATCGAGGCGACGACGGGAATGCGCACCTTCGAGGAGATCCGCCGGGTGGACGACGTCGTCGCGCGCGCGTCGGCGGCACTGCGCACGTCACCGGGGGAGCTGGTCGAGGCCGCCGAGCGGATCGTCGATCAGCAGCGCGCCCTCGAGGAGCAGCTGCGGAGCCTGCGCGCGGCGCGCCTGCGCGACGACGCGGCCCGCCTTGCGGCGCGCGCAGACCGGGGTGTGGTCACCGCCCGCGTGGACGGGCTCGATCCCGGTGAGCTGCGCGACCTCGCCCTCGCGATCCGCGAGCAGCCGGGCGTCGATGCGGTCGGCCTCGCCGGGACCCCCGGAGCGGGCCGCGTCGCGCTCGTCGTGGCGACCATGAAAGGCGGCCAGGACGCGCGCGCAATCGCAGGCGACGCGGCGGCCGCTGTCGGCGGCGGCGGCGGCGGGAGTCCGGAGCTCGCGACGGCCGGCGGCCGCGACGTCGCGGCGATCGACGTTGCGCTCACGCGCCTGCGCGCCGGCCTTGTCGGGGAGTGAGGGCGGATCGGCGGGCGCCGTGACGGGGGCAAGGGTGCCGGGCGCCCGGCGCGCGTCGGGGCGTGTGGTCGGGGTCGATCTCGGCGAGCGGCGCATCGGGATCGCCCGCTCGGATCGCGAGCGGCGCGTCGCGCTGCCCTACGACGTCCTGGAACGCAGCGGGGACGTGGCGGTTGACCACCGGCGTCTCGGCGCGCTCGCCGACGAGCTCGGCGCGTCGACGATGGTCGTCGGCCTTCCGCTCGGTCTGAACGGCCGGCGGGGGCCGGCTGCGACCAAGGTCCTCGCGGAGGTGGCTCAGCTCCGGGCGGCCGTCTCGGTCGCGGTCGAGACCTGGGACGAGCGCCTCAGCACCGCCGAGGTCCTCGCGAACCGCCGCCGGGCTCTCGCCGAGCGCGACCGCGCGCGGCGCGACGGTCGCGGCGGACGGAGCATCGGGCGCGGCCGGCCGGTCGTCGATGATCTGGCCGCTGCCGTGCTGCTCCAAAGCTGGCTCGACGCGCACGTTGCGGGCGAGCAGAGGGGGGCTGACGCCGAATGAGCCGACCGCGGGAGGCCTGGCCCGCCAACACCACCGCCTGGGCGGGGGTGATCGGCGATCCGGTGCGTCATTCGCTCTCCCCGCTCTTGCACAACGCGGCCTACGCCGCGCTGGGGCTGGACTGGGCCTTCCTCGCGTGCGAGGTGGCCGAAGGGGAGGCGGGCCGCGCCATCGCCGGCGCGCGCGCCCTCGGCGGTCGCGGCCTTTCGGTCACGATGCCGCACAAGCAGGCGGCCTTCGCACTGGCCGAGGCACGCTCCGCGCGCGCCGAGCGGCTCCAGGTCGCGAACACGCTCGTCCTGCGCTCCGGCGCGTGGTGGGCCGACGCAAACGACGGCGACGCGCTCGTCGACGATCTCGAGCGCGCCGGCTTCGAGGTCGCCGGTGCGCGCACCGCGGTCATCGGCGCGGGCGGCGCGGCTCGCAGCGCCGTCCTCGCCCTTGCCGAGGCGGGGGCGGCGGAGGTCGTCGTCGTCAACCGGTCGGCCGGTCGGGCCGAGCGCGCGGCGGCGCTCGCGGGGAAGGCCGGCCGGGTGGGAAGTGTCGCC
>JAKABX010000055.1 GCA_021796545.1 Actinomycetes bacterium | reverse complement strand
CCTCGCGCCGGCTCATGCCAAGGCGCGTCTCCTGCAGCATCCGGGCGAACTCCTCGCTCAGGGCCCCCGGCACCGTCACCACCGTGCGGCTGAGGGCCTGCTCGAAGCCGAGGCCCGCCTCGACCGAGATCGTGAGGAGGTCCAAGATGTCGGGCAGCTGGAGCCGGATGGCGTCCTGGCGGGCCTGGACCCGGCGGTTGAGGATCGCCTCGGGACCGAGCGCAAGCAGGATGGCGACAACGAGGAACAGGATGAAGCGGGTCCGCGACGCCACGGGCAGCAGCACGACAAGCCCGAGCATCACGGGGATCGCCGCGATGGTGACGAGGCGTCCAGCCAGGAACCGGTCGAGATCGACCCGGTGCGACCGACCCGCGAGGGTGAGGCGCCGCTGGGCGCTTTTCACATAACCCGGTGGCGTGAAGGAACGGCCGAGGTCGATGGTCTTGCGCAGCACCGGGGCGAGGGCCCGCTCGAAGAACGAGCGGACGTCCTGCTCGCTCGCAACCACCGACAGCGGCGTCAGCGTCTGGGAGGAGACCACCCCCATCGTCGAGCGGACCTCCGCGCGGTCGCTGAGGCGCATGCCTGCGGCGGCGAGCAAGAGCCCCACGACGACGGTCGTGGCCACCGCGGCGATGATCAGCATCGGCGCTCCTCTCTCCCCGTCCTCAGATCTCGATCTGCACGATGCGATAGAGCCACCACACACCGCCCACCTCGAGCAGCAGCCCGGCGAGGAGCGCGAGCTGCCCGCCGAAGGTGGTGAACAGGGTGTTGATGTAGGGCCTATTGACGAGCCAGATCATCGCCGCGAGGAAGAACGGCAGCGCGCCGACGATGATGGCCGAGATGCGCCCCTCGGCGGTGAGCGTGCGCACCTCGCGGCGCAAGCGCTCCCGTTCGGTCATCGTGCCGGCGACGGTGTCGAGGATCTCCGCCAGGTTGCCGCCCACCTCGCGCTGGATGCGGATCGCCGTCACCGTCCAGGAGAAGTCCCGGCTGCCCGTGCGGGCGGCGACGGCTTCGAGGGCGTCCTCGACCGGGGTGCCCACCCGGGTCGCGGCGAACGCGCGGCGCAGCTCGGAGGCCATCGGGTCGTCGATCTGGTACAAGATGGCGTCCAGGCTCTGCAGGAGCGAGAAGCCCGCCCGCAGGGATGAGGCGATGAGCTTCAGCACGTCGGGGATCTGGGAGGCGAAGCGCCGCTTGCGCCGGTCCGCCAGGAACTGCAGCGTGCCGAGCGGCGCCAGCACGGCGAGCACCAGCGCCAGGATGAGGCCGAAGAACCCGGCGAGCAGCCCGCCGATGGCGAGCAGCACGGCCGTGCCGATGACGGCGATGGTGAGGAATTCGCCGACCCCGATGGGCAGGCCCGCGTGCTCGATCCGCTCGGCGAGCACGTCCCGAAAGCCACGGCGCTCCGCGAAGCCCGAGAGGAGCGCGGAGACGCGCTTGAGAAGCGGGAGCTCGAGCAGCTCCTCGCGCTGGCCGGTGCGCGCGCTGCGCGTCCTGATCTGGTAGGGCTGGAGAGCGGCGGAGAGCTCGCGCTCGGTGCCCCCCGACAGCGTCGAGACGAACCACACGACCATCGCGACCGCGAGCGCGACGAGCGCCGCGACCTCAAAGGGCCCCACCCCGGCGTTGATCGCGTGGCCCCAGCCCCGCAGGCTGCGGACGACGAGGTTCCACCCGCTCGTGAGCACCGACGCGGTCTCGAGGGAGGGGTCCACAGTGCTCACCGCCTCCCGACCGGCGCGCGCGCAAAGCCGTCGGACTGGAAGATCGACGCGTCGAGCGGGAGACCCCGGTCCGCGAGCCGCTCGCCGAACTTCGGGCGCAGGCCCGTCGACTTGAGCTCGCCGAGGAAGCGTCCCTGCTCGTCGACGCCCATGCCGAAGTCGAACAGGAAGATGTCCTGGAGGACGACGACGTCACCCTCCATGCGCTCCACCTCGGTGATGTGGGTGACGCGCCGGGTCCCGTCCCGAAGGCGCGAGAGGTGGACGATGACGTCGAGCGCCGAGGCGACCTGTTCGCGGATCGCCCGGACGGGAAGGTCGAAGCCGGACATGAGCGTCATCGTCTCGATGCGCGCGAGCGCGTCACGCGGGCTGTTCGCGTGGACCGTGGTGATCGAGCCCTCGTGGCCGGTGTTCATCGCCTGGAGCATGTCGAGGGCCTCACCCGAGCGGACCTCGCCGACGATGATCCGGTCGGGGCGCATGCGCAACGCGTTGCGCACGAGGTCCCGGATCGTCACCTCGCCGCGCCCCTCGCTGTTGGGCGGTCGGGCCTCCACCGAGAGCACGTGGTCCTGGTGGAGCTGGAGCTCTTTTGCGTCCTCGATCGTGATGATCCGCTCGTCCGCGGGGATGAAGGACGACAGGACGTTGAGAAGCGTCGTCTTGCCGGTGCTCGTCCCGCCCGTGACGAGGAGGTTCAACCGGCCGCGCACGCAGCGTTCGAGGAAGTTCCTCGCTCCCTCGCTCATCGTGCCGAGCCGCACCAGGTCGTCGGCCATGTACGGGTCGGCGGGGAACTTCCGGACCGTGAGGAACGGGCCCCCGATGCTGAGCGGCGGGTAGACGGCGTTGACGCGCGAGCCGTCGGGCAGGCGCGCGTCGACCATGGGCGAGCTCTCGTCGATGCGCCGGCCGACGGCGGCGACGATGCGCTCGATGACGCGGCGCAGGTGCGCCTCGTCGATGAAGCGGCCCACGGTGCGCTCGAGCTTGCCGTCGCGCTCGATGTAGATGTCGGAGGGTCCGTTCACCATGACCTCGGTGACGGTCCCGTCGCGCAGGTAGACCTCGATCGGGCCGTGGCCGAGGATGTCGTCGGTGAGGTCCTGGACGAGCTGGAGCTTGTCCGCTGCGGCGAGCGGCGTCGTCTCCTCGCGCAGCGCCGACTGCAGGAGCTGGGTGATCCGGGTCTCGAGGTCCCGCCCGTCCCCGGAGGGCTCGTAGCCCTCCTGGCTGAGCTGGCCGATGACCTTGCGGTGGATGCGCTCGCGCACCTCGTCGAGGATCGCCGTCTGCGAGGCGGGGCCGCGGGCGTCGATCAGGCGGTCGTAGAGGCTCATGACGACGCCTCCGCCGAGGCGCGGGACAACAAGAGGTCGGCCATCTCGTGGATCTGGCCGGCGAAGCGGGAGTGCTCGAGCACCGCCGGCGCGCCCCGGTTGACCGACTTCGGGACGAGCGCGTCCGAGGGCAGGCTGACATCCAGTTTCATCTCGAGCACCTTCTCGACGTCGCGGGGGGAGAGCTGGACCCGGGAGTCGGCCCGGTTGAGCACGAGCAGCACCCTCTGGAGGGGGATCTGCACGAGCTCGAGCACCTGCAGGCCGAGCCGGGCGTTCTTCACCGAGGGGATGTCCATGCCGACGACATAGACGATGTCGTCGCTCTCGCTCAGGAACTGGACGACGACGTCGTCGAGCACCCGCGGGGTGTCCACCACGACGAGCGCCCCCATGGCGCGCAGCACCTCGAGGACGACCGAGACCGACTTCGCCGTGATCTTGGCCGGCGTCGTGGGATCGGTCGGCGCGGCGAGCACGTAGACGCCCGTCCGGCTGTCGTGGGTGAGCAGGCTCTCGAGCAGGGTGGGGTCCAGGCGGTCCCCGGCCGCGGCGGCGTCGACGAAGGTGTGCGCAGGGCTGAGCCGCAGCATCACCGACACGTCACCGAACTGGGGATCCGCGTCGATGAGCACGACCTTGCGCCGGGTCTTGGACGCGAAGGAGACCGCGAGGTTCACCGCGACGACCGAGCGGCCCACGCCGCCCTTGGGCGAGAAGACCGACACCACCCGCCCCCGCGTCACCTCGGCGACGGGGGCCGGGACGCTCGACGGCTCGATCACCGCGGCCCGAAGGCGCGCGTCGAGCTCGTCCACCGCGGAGAGCAGATCCTCCCCGATCCGCTCGAGCGGCACCGCGTCGTCGAGGCCGGCGCGAAGCGCGAGGCGCAGCACCGTCGCGTCCGGTGCCGCGACAACGAGCAGCGCCCCGGTACCCGGCTCGGCGCGCACGAGCTCGCTCACGTCGCCGAGCACCGCCTCGCGCGCCTGGGAGGGACCGAGGATGACGATGTGGCGGAAGGCGTCCGGCGGCCGCGCGACGAGGAACTCCCCGAGGCTGTTGTAGGGCGTGACGCTGTGCACGTCACGCAGCGCGCGCACGATCTGGGAGAGTGTGAACGCGTCCTCCTCAACCACCGCGACGCTGGTCGGGAAGCCCTCGCCTGAAGCCATTGACGGTCCTGTCCTGCCTAGGGGGTGACGCTGACGGGGATGACGTTGCCCGCGCCGATGGCCGGCTGGGGCTGCGGCTTGTTCCTCGGCGGGACGAGCGCGAGGTAGAACTGGCTGACCTGGCCGCCCCCGCCGCTCTGGATGAACGCGAGCCGCTCGGCGGCGATCGGCGAGACGGCGAAGGTGATGAGCGTGCTCGTCGCGACCGCGGGCGCCGTCGTCGCCGTCGACGACGCGACCTGGGGCGCCGCGGTCGTCGGCGCCGCCACGTTGGTGCCGACCGCCAGGACGCGCGCGTTCTGGTAGAGGAAGCGCTCGAGGTTCGAGTGGTACAGCACCATGATGTCGACGAGGTCACCAGGTGCGACGAGCCCCGCCACCTCCTGGACGTTCGAGGCCACCGAGACGGTGATGGCGACGTCGCCCTTCGGGATCGCCTGGGCGGCGCTGCTCACGGCCGCCGCGGGGCTCACGAACATGCTCGCCGAGAGCGCCTCGCCCTGGACGAGGTTGGTCGCCGCAACCTCACCCTGGATTGTCGCGAGGTCGGTGACGGCATCGGTCGGCTTGACCTGTTGGGGGATCTTCGCCTGCTTGAGCAGACTCTCGCTGACCGCCGTCGCGGCGGGGGTGCCCCGGGGGATGTTGCCCTGGACGACGTAGACGGTCGTGAGCGCCGCGTTGTGGTAGGCGCGATTTTGGACATCGCGCAGATAGAAGTACGCCGCGCCACCCGCCACGACAGCAAGGACGGCGGCGAGGCCAATGATCAGCGCCCGTCGAGTACGGATGTCCCACCTCCTAGGCTCAAGCCCCGCGGGGCCGGTCTCAGTTCTGCCGCGCTCGACGCTTCCCGGGTGATCCTGCCCGACGGGCGGACCACTCTCGCGGACCAGATGGTAGCGGCTGGGCCCTTGTCAGATGCTACGACAGCCGGCGCTCGCTCATTGAGGCGCTGGCGCGCGAATGACAGCGTCCCGGTCACAAACGCGACGTTGCGCAGCGCCCCGAAGATCGCCGCGGGCAGCACCGAGGTGGAGTGCGCCAGCAGGGACGTCGCCAGGAAGGCCTCGGGGTAGGTCAGCGTCGTCAGCACCGCTGTCAGCACAAGGGCGTTGTGGCGCGGCCACAGCGCCCACAGCGGCGCGAGCCAGATCAGATACTGCGGGGCGAGCGAGCGTCCGCCGAGCACGGCGACGCTCAGCACGAGCACGCTCACCTCCGCGACACCGAGCCGCTCCCGCCATCCGGCGCGCCAGACAAGCGCGACGGCGACCAGCTCAGCGACCAGGACCGCGACGCCGATGGCGGCGTGGGCGGGCCCGAACACCTCGACGTTGCGGAAGGCGACGCCGAAGTGCGCGTGTCCGGCGCCAAGGACGAGGCTGAGCGTGCCGGGCAGGCTCGAGTACTCGAAGCCCCGGTGGATCTCCCAGGAGAGCGGTGTCAGCACCGTCCCGGGGGCGAGGGCGGACTGGATCCCGACCAGGACGCCGCCCACGGCGGCCAAAAGCGCCGCCCGTCGCCACGGCGGGCGGCCCGAAATCCGCCACTCGGCGATGAAGAAACCCGGAAGGAGGAGCACCGGGAAGACCTTGAGCGCGGCGCCGATGGCGGCGGCCACCCACGCGGTCCCAAAGCGCCCGCGCCGAGCGCAGACCACGGCGACGAAGGACGCGAGCGCCGGGGCGAGGTCGTAGCGGGCGAAGATCACCGAGCCGGTGCCGAGCGCCACGTAGACGACGAAGCGCCCGAGCCAGCCGCGCTCGGGCACGAGGTGGCGCCCGACGAGGGCGAGTGCGACGAGCACGACGACCATCTCCAGCGCGAACGCCGTGTGGTAGCCGATCGGCAGCGCGAGCGGGAGCGCGAAGACGAGCGCCGAGAGTGCCGGGTACTCGACCGGCAGGCCCCCGTGGTGGATCAGCAGCTCGCCGTAGCGGTGGTAGTAGTGCACGTCGATCTGGTACAGCCCGCGCGCGGAGAGCAGCCCGGCGATGATGAGCGCCCCGACCAACGCCGTGTCCCGCAGGGCCTGGGCGTCCACCGTCTCTGTGGACAGGCGACGCCTCATCGCCGTCCACCCTGCCGGGGAGCGCCGGGGGTGTCGTCGTCGCCGCCGGCCCCCCGGTGCGTCCGGTGGATGGCCCTCATGCCCGAGATGATCGGGACCCGGGCGCGAATGCGCCGGTTGTGACCCTTGGAGCCACCCTCTTTGGTAATGCTGAGCGAGGAGATCGCTCGCTGCACGTCCCACCCCTGACACGCCGGCTTCCCCGACAAAGGCCGCTGCGCCCTTCGACCCGCGGCCTTGGGCCGCTTTGGGCGACACAACTTGTGATCAGCTGCGCCCCTTAGCGGCGCGAGACGGCCGTGCGGCTCCCTCGGGAGGTCCGCACGGCCGCCGCGACCTGCTCAGTGCGCTGACTGATCAGGGGTTATTCAGCGAGTTGCCCACGTTGTTCAGCGTGTTCTTCGTCGTGTTGCCGAGGAAGATCAGCGCCGTGATCGCGACGACGGCGATGAGCGCGAGCAGGAGCGCGTACTCGACCAGGCTCGCACCGCCCTCGTCGGAGTAGCGGGCCTTGAACCAGTTGACGACTCTGACCGGCAGCAGTGCAATCTCGTTCAGCACGGTGGTCCTCTTTCTCCTGTCTGTCGAACGGGTCCCGTCCGTTGGGGGCTCCCCAGCCCCCCTGACGGGCGTTGTGGCCTGGGAACCACATGAAGTATCGGCGCGCCGGGCCCCGAGATCGATAGGTCGAACGACTCAAATCACTCCCGTCACGACTTGTCAGCGCAGACGGATGATGCCCTTGCGCAACCCCTGGAGGACCGCCTGGGTGCGGTCGGTGGCCTCGAGCTTCTGATAGATACTCGCGAGATGGTTCTTCGTGGTCTTCGGCGTGATGTAAAGGCGCGCGGCGACCTCGGTCGTCGAGGAGCCCTCGGCGATCAGTTGGAGGACCTCCCGCTCGCGCGCGCTGAGGATGGCCTCCCCGCCGCGGCGCGCCGCGCGCAGCATCGTCTGGGCGAGCGCCGGCGAGAGCGCCGTCTCCCCCGCGGCGACCTCGTCGATGACCGCGACGATCTCCGCGGTCGTGCAGTCCTTCACGACGTAGGCCGCCGCACCCGCCGCGATCGCCTCGCCGATTGTCGCCTGGTCGCCGTACATCGTCAGCATCACGACGGGGAGCTCGGGGTGCGCGCCGGCGAGCTGCTTGGTCACTGCGACCCCGTCCATGTCGGGGAGCGAGACGTCCATGAGGACGACGTCGGGATCGAGCTCGGCCACGAGACGCAGCGCCGCCGCACCGTCCCCGGCCTCTCCGACGACGTGGATCTTGTGGGCCTCGAGCGAGCGGCGCAGACCGTCACGCACGAGCGCGTGGTCGTCGACGAGAAGAACCCGGGTCGCCATCACGTCCGCGGGACGCGCAGACGCACGGTCGTGCCGAACCCCGGCGTCGAGTCGAACGCGAGCGTCGCACCCAGCAGGTCCGCGCGCTCGCGCATCCCGACGATCCCGTACGCGTCCGCCCGCAGCGTGCGCGCCACGTCGATCCCCTTCCCGTCGTCGGTGATCTCCACCACGGTGCACCCGCCCTCATCGCGCAGCGCCACCGACAGCTGGCGCGCCCCCGCATGGCGCTCGACATTGCGGATCGCCTCGCAGGCGATCCGCCAGATCTCGCGCTCGACGACCTCGGGCAGGCGGCCGTCGAGCGCGTGGTCGAAGCTCACCTTCAGCTTCGAGCGCGTCTCGACGCGCATCAAGAACCCGTCGAGCAACCGCACGAGGTCGACCTCCGCGTTCGGGCCCCCGCGCAGCTCCGCGAGCTTCTCCCGGATCTCCGCGTTGACCCCGCGCACGTCCCCGGCGAGCGCGTCGAGCTCGCGCTGGAGCTGCGCAGGGGCACCGGGGGGCAGCGACGCCGAGAGGCGGTCGACGTTGAAGGCGACCGCGGCGAGCGACTGGCCGATGCGGTCGTGCAGCTCGCGGGCGATGCGCTCGCGCTCCTCCTCGGCCCCGAGATTGCGCAGGCGCAGGTAGGTGCGGGCGTTGTCGACCGCCAGGCCCGCGTGGCGCGCGACGGCGCGCAGCGCGTCGCGGTCCTCCTCGCTGAAGGCGGGACCCTCGGCGCGCTCGAGCGCGAGCAGCCCGATCAGGGCACCCCGGACGGCAATGGGGGCGTAGACGCCCGTGAGCGAGCTCGCGCCAAGCCCCGTCCCCGCCCCGAGGTGCGCGCGCAGGACCGGCTCCCTGGTCGCGCTGCAGGCCGCGAGCGCCTCGGGAAGATCGCGCTCGGCGACGTCGCCGCCGAGCGGCACGCCCGCGCAGTAGGCGACCTGCCACGGCTGTTCGGTCCCCTCGGCGGTGGCCGGGCGCAGAAGCAGCACGACCACGTCGGAGTCGAGCACGTCGCGCAGGCGGCTCACCGTGGCGCCGACGGCCCCGTCGACGGTGAAGAGCCCGGAGTGCTCCGCGGCGAGCCCGTAGAGCTCGAAGAGCAGCGCGTGGATCTCGTTCATCCACCGCAGGCGGTTGTAGGCGCTGCCCTCCGCGTAGAAGATCCGGTGCGCGTAGGCGCCGATCGCCCCCATGCCCGCGATCTCGCCTGCACGCTCGAAGATGACCGTCGACGTCCCGACCCCGACCACGCCCGCCCACGCCAGCGCGGCACCGAGCACCGCGAACCCGAGCGCCCCGGCCGCGGAGGCGAGAAGACCCCAAAGTCCGCCCACCAGACCCGCGACGAGGAGCGCGGCGCCGACCATGATGAGCATCGGCGAGTGCCACCCGCCGGTCAGGAACGCGACGAAGGCCGCGAGCACGGACTCGAGCGCGACCGCGGCGTACAGGCGGCGGTCCGGGCCGGGGCGCAGCGGCAGCAGCGTCCGCAGGACGCCGTAGAGGACGAGCAGAACGGTCCCGACCGCGTCGCGCGAGACGCTGCGCGTGGCGCTCGTGATCGGCGCGAAGGCGCTGATCACGGCGAAGCAGGTCGCCCACCACCGCAGCGCCAGCGCCATGTCGCCGAGGTCCCAGGCGCGCTCGGAGGCGCCCGAGGCGCGCAGCGTTCGGCTCCGGCGCGACGCCAGGCTCGCGACGCGCGCCTCCAGGGACTCGGCCACGACCCTCCCCTTCTCCGGCGAACCCGCCCGCTGTTCTGCCGCGCCCGACTGTAGCTGTGCGGAGCGCCGCGGCCACGCTTCGCGGGCCGCGGCGCGGGCCCTGTTGTCGTCCGCGCCGCAGCGTGTGACACAGTGACAGCGATGGCGACGCCTCCGGCCCGGCGCACGATCCCCGGTACGGCGCGCCGGCGCGCCGGCGCGCTCGTCGGCGCGCTCGTCGTCGTCCTCGGTGTCGGCGGCGCCACCGCGATGGCGACCGCCGGCCCGACGACGGTCGTGCCGTCCACCGCGCCGATCGCCGCGGGGACGCTCTATTTCACGCGCTTTCACCCACCGAGCGTCAACCGCGTCGCGTTCAGCTACCGCGACCGCCACCTGCACCTGGCGACGCCGACCGAGGTCGCGCGCGTGCCCGGCGCGGACGGCATCGTGACCGGGCCCGACGGCCACCTTCTCCTCGGCGGCGTGCACACCGGAGAGATCTTCAGCGTCGACCCGTCCTCGGGCGCCTTCACCGCCGTCGCGACGGGGATCGCCGCCGCGATGCACCTCAGCATCTCACCCGACGGCCGGACCCTCTACACCGCCGGCGAGCCCGGAACGCTCGCCGCCCTGCCGCTCAACCCGCTCGGTCCCGGACACGAGATCCCGATCCACGGGGCGACCGACGCGGTCACCGCGCTTGCCTTCGGACCGAACGGCCAGGTCCTCTACACCGACAGCCCGCCTGCGGGACGCGGCTCGATCGGGCTGATCGACCTGGCGACGGGCCAGACGACGCTGCTGTTCGCCAACCTGACCGGTGCGCACGGCATCGTCTATGACCCCTGGAGCCGCACCTACCTCGTCGTCGGCGGCGACGTCGCGCTGCAGATCTCGCCCGACGACCTCCACCACATCGAGTCCGAGCTGGCACTGCCCGGAAACCGCTTCGACCAGGCCGCCGTCACCGGCCGCGGGCAGGTCCTCATCGCGAGCAACCTCGGCGCCCTCGTGCTCGTCGACTACTCCAAGACCGGCCGGATCGGGGACACCGCCGACGTCGTCATCTCGCGGAACCTCGCGCAGAACCTCGACGACGTCGCCCCGCTCATCGGGCCCGGCGCGCCTCCCGTCCCGACGGGCGCAGCGGTGCGCGCCGACGTCGGGCTCGCCGCGGTCCTCGTCGCGCTCGCCCTGCTCGTCGGGGTGCTCGTGGTCGCCGGGCGCTCACGCCGGCGCACCAAGCCCAAGCGCCACACCCCGCGGCGCTCGCTCCCCCGCTGGGACCGCCGCCGGCGCGAGCCCGGGTCGGTCTTCGGTCGGCCGTGACCACGCTCGACCGCGACGGCGACCCGTCGGGCGCGCCCGGAGACGCGCCCGACGGCGCCGACGCGTCGCTGCCGGTCCGTCCACCGGCGCGCCCGCGCTCGCTGCGCGCCCATCCGGCCTGGATCGTCGTCGCCGCCTCGGGCGCGATCCTCGTCCGGGCGACGATCCGCCAACGGCTCAACACCGACGTCTTCTGGCACCTGGCCGCGGGCAACTGGATGCTCCGGCACCACTCGGTGATCCGAGCCGACGTCTTCTCCTACACGGTCCACGGCCACCCCTGGCTCGCCGAGGAGTGGGGCTTCGAGGTCCTGCTCGCGTGGATGGTCCGTCACGTGGGACCGGACAGCTACTGGCTCCTCTCGGGCGGCGCGTGCGTCCTCGCCTTCGCCGTGAGCGTCGCCCGCTGGCGCCGCCAGGGCGCCGGGGCGCTGTGGATCGCCGTGCTCTGCATCCCGGTCGCCGCCGGCCTCGCGATGGGCATCGCCCCCCGGCCCCAGGACCTGAGCTACCTCTTCTTCGCCCTCGAGCTCGCTCTGCTCACCCGCGCGCGCTCCCGAGCGCGGACCCTGGTCCTGCTCCCGCCCCTCCTGCTCGTCTGGGCGAACATCCACGGGAGCTTCATCGCGGGCCTCGGGGTGCTCGGCATCGAGTTCCTCGCGTCGCTGCTCGCCCGCCGCGACACGAGCGCCACCGGACCGGCGACCTCGCGCCTGCACGTCGCGCCGGCGCTGCGCGTCCGCGACGCGCTCGCGACCCTTCTCGGCGCGACCGCGTTCTCCCTCGTCAACCCGCATGGGCCGCGCCTCATCCACTACGCGTTCACCGTCGCCACCGCGTCGCCGCTCAATGCGATCGTGGAGTGGCAGTCGCCGAATTTCCACATCCCGCTGTTCTTCGTGGCGATCGCGATCCCGACGATGCTCATCGTCGTGGCGCTCGCCACCGGGCGCATGCCGGTCGACGCGGTGGCGCTCGTGATCTGGCTGGCGCTCTTCGCGGCGACATTGCGGGGCGTGCGCTTCGCCCCCTATCTCGCCATCGCGTTCGGCGGCCTCGCCGCACCCTTCGGGCGCGCGCTGAAGGAGTCGATCCGTCCGACGCTGCTGAGCGCGCCGGTCGCGCTCGTGCTCAGCGTCGCGCTCATCGTCGGCCACCACCCCGCCCCGAACGCCGTCGACAAGGCGGACGCGCCGCGGGCCGCGGCCTCGTGGCTGCTCGCGCATCGGGGGCGGGTCTTCTCCACCTACACCTGGAACGACTACCTCATCTCACGCGACATCCCCGTCTTCATCGACGGCCGCACCGACCTCTACTTCGGCACGGGGCTGCTCGGCACCTACTTCGCCGTGGAGACCGTCAGCCGGCCGCCGGACCCGGTGTTCCGGCGCTGGCACGTCCGCTACGTGCTGTGGCCGGCGCACAGCACGCTCGCCAACTACCTCGCGCTCGACCCCTCCTGGCGCCTCGCGCGGCGCTTTCCCGGCGCGGAGGTCTTCGTCGCGACAACGCCGCGGGCCTGACCGGCACTTCGCCCGCTTCGCGGACGCTGCCCTCAGGGGTGGGCGACGGCGTTGCCCGACTTGTTCAACAGGTTGGCCGTCGAGGTGCCGACGAAGTGCAGTGCCGTGATCGCCACGACCGCCAGCAACGCGAGCAGCAACGCGTACTCGATGATGCTCGCACCGCCCTCGTCTACGCGACGCCGGTTTGCAGATACCATCATCCAGGTACGAAGCACCGAAAGACGGGCCAGCACGGCATGTCCTCCCTCGAGCGCGTTGCGACCCGAATTGGCCGCAATCGCAGAGCCATTATCAACGCAGACGCGCACATGGTCGATAGGTCGATCGGCCCAAATCACCGCCGACGCACGTCCCCGCCCCTTGCGGCGTGCCGTCCGAAGCGGCGGTCACCCCGCACCCGGGCCCTGCTGCGAGCTGCGGCGGGGTCCCGGCGGGGGTCGCCCGCGGCCCCAAGGGCGCGCCCGCCGGGCGATCACCGGCCGGGTCGGCGAAGCCGTCTTGGCGCCGGCGCGCCCGACCGGCGAGCACAGAGCACAGGCGGCACTGCTCGCATTGGCGGCCGGCGCCCGTCCGGTCTTCGCCGCGCCGGGGGCCTCGGGGTTGCGCGCCGGCGCGCCCGCGGCGCGCGAAACGGCGGGGGCCGTGAGGCCCCCGCCGCTTCGCACCGGGTGCGGTCCCGGGAAGGGCGTTCCCTAGGAGGTCTTCACCGGACCCTGGAAGATGATCTGGAAGACGTTCTGCGCCTCAAGGGTCGCGATGTCGGTCGCGGTCTTGCCGTTGAGCCCCTTCGGGGCGCGGACCTTCACGACCACCCTCCAGACCTGGGACGGGAACGCCTGGGTGCCCGCCATGTAGCGCGCCAGGCCGGCGAAGTGGGTCTTCGGGGCCATCTGCACTTCGCCGAAGTCGAGAGTGAACGGTGTGCCGGAAGTAGCAGCATCGTTCTTGTTGAACGCGTTGTGGAAG
>JAKABX010000054.1 GCA_021796545.1 Actinomycetes bacterium | reverse complement strand
CCGTCTCGCCGATCTTCGCCGGCGACGGGCTCTTGGTCTTCATGGAGCCGACCTCCCCAAAGGGCGTCGACCTGCGCACGCGTGGCTGGTTCGCCCTCCACAGCGGCGTGGTCGACAGTGCCGGGACCGGAGGCGAAGCCTGGGTGAGCGGCACTGGGCACCCCGTCGGCGACGAGGCGGTCCGCTCGGTCGCCGCCGCCGGTGCGGGCGACGAGCCCCTGGCGCGCTACGTGCTGTTCGAGCATGCTCCGACCGAGGTCACCTGCGACGGCTACGGCGACGTCCTCCTGCCCGCACAGCGTCGGTGGCGGTGCACCCCGTGAAGCCGCCCGGAAGCTCGGGCTCCGGTGCGCGCCGGCGTCGCCAAGCGTCGGTGGGCGGGGGTCCGAACCCGAGCGGTGGCACCGTTCGCCGCTGGCGGGGCGAGCGATGAGGAGCTGAGCGCATGGCAGGAGCGATGCGGCGCGGGCCAGACGACCGGGTCCGGAGGCGGGCACAACCCGCCCGTCGAAAGCCCGCAGCACCGGCGGGACGCCACGGCGCGAAAAGGCAGGCTCCCGGGAAGCGCGGGAGGCCGACCACCACGACGTCATCCGCGTCCTCGGCGCGCGAGAACAACCTGAAGGGCGCCGGTCTCGAGATCCCCAAGCGGTGCCTGACGGCTCTCACCGGGGTATCGGGGTCGGGAGAGAGCTCCCTCGCGTTCAGAACGATCGCCGCAGAGTCCAAGCGCTTGATCAACGCGACCTACAGCGCCGTCGCGCAGGGCTTCATGGCGACCGTCCCCCGGCCCGAGGTCGACGCGCTCGAGGGGCTGACCACGGCCATCGTCGTCGACCAGCGGCGCCTCGGCGCCGATCCGCGCTCCACGGTCGCACCGCGACCGACGCCACGCGATGCTCCGGATCCTGTTGGCCGGCTCGGAAAGCCCCACGTCGGCCCCCCAACGCGTTCTCGTTCAACGTCCCTGCCGTCGAAACCAGCGACTCGATCACCGTGGCGCCCGGCGCGGACCGTGAAGCGGAGCTTCAGCCGCCTGGGCGGCATGTGCCCGCGCGGCGAAGGCCGCGCAACGTCGCCGACGTCGAGCTGTCACAGCTCGACGACGACGCGCAGTCCCTCAACCGGGGTGCGCCCGGCATCCCGGGCGACAACCGGGGTGGTTGGAACCTCCGCCCGCACGGCGCGTCGGGCTTCTTCGACCCCGACAAGCCGATCTGCCGATCTACCAGCAAGGAGCTGCACGACTTCGCCTACCGCGAGCCAACGAGGATGAAGATCGCCGGCATCGACATGACCTGCGAGGGTCTCGTCCCCCGCGTGCCGAGGTCGCTGCTCGCCAAGGACCGAGAGGCGGTGCAGCCGCATCTCCGCGCGTTCGTCGATCACGCGGTCGCCCTCACCACGTGCCCACAGTGCGCCGGCACCCGGCTGAGCGACGCCGCGCGCTCGTCGAGGATCGCAGGGATCAGCATCGCCGACGCGCGCGATGCAGATCAGCGACCTCGCAACGTGGGTGCGGGCGCTTCTCGAGCCGTCCAGCGCGCCGCTGCGCACGCTCGACTCCTTCGTCGCGCTGGGGCTCGGCGAGATCGCCCTCGAGCGGTCGTCCAGTTCGCTTCCGGGGGCGAGGCACAGCGCGTGAAGATGGTCGGCCACCTCGGCTCGGCACTGACCGACGTCACCGACGTCTTCGACGAGCCCACCAGCGGACTGCACCCCCACGACATCGACCAGATGAACGATCTGCTGCTGGGCCTGCACGACAACGACAACACGGTGGTCGTCGTAGAGCATGATCCCGAGGCGATCACCATCGCCGACCACGTGGTCGGCCTCGGACCAGGTGCCGGACCGCTCGGCGGGGAGGTCGTCTACTCCGGCCCCGTCGCCGGCCTGCGCGCGAGCCGCACGCTCACCGGGCTCCACCTCGGCGACCGCACGCCGCCCAAGGCCCACCTGCGGCCCGCCACCGGCGTGCTCGCCGTGCGCGGCGCGAGGACGCACAACCTGCAGGCTGTGGTCGCCGACACCCCCTCGGCCTCCTGGTCGTCGTCACGGGCGTGGCGGGGTCGGGAGGAGCTCGCTCCCGCAGGGCTCGGTCGCAGGGCGAGACGGCGTCGTCTCCATCGACCAGACCCCGATCCGCGGTTCGCGGCGCGGCACACCCGCGACCTCCACGGGGCTGCCGGACCCGATCCGCACGGCCTTCGCCCGCGCCAACGGCGTGAAACCGGCGCTGTTCAGCGCGAACTGCGAGGGGGCCTGCCCGGCCTGCAACGGCGTCGGCGTCCTCTCCAGCGACCTCGCGATGATGGCCGGCGTCGCCACCACCTGCGGGGAGTGCGCAGGCAGGCGCTACCAGGCGGCCGTGCTGGAGCACCGGCTCGGTGGTCGGGACATCAGCGAGGTGCTGGCGCTGTCGGTCGCACAGGCCGCGGAGCTCTTCGGCCCCGGCGGCGCGCACTCCCCCGCCGCGTGCGCCATTGTGACTGCTCATCGCGGTCGGCCTCTCCTGCCTCAGCCTCGGCCAACCGCTCGCGACGCTGTCGGGCGGGGAGCGCCAGCGCCTCAAGATCGCCGCCCAGATGGCCGACAAGGGCGAGATCTACCTCCTCGACGAGCCGACCGCGGGCCTGCACCTCGCTCATGTCGGGCATCTGCTCGGGCTGCTCGACGCTCTCGTCGACGCCAAGACCTCGGTCATCGTCCTCGAGCACCACCTGGCGGTCATGGCGCACACCGGCTGGGTCATCGACCTCGGTCCCGGCGCCGGCCACGGCGGGGCCGGCGTCTTCTCGGGGACGCCGGCCGACCTCGTGGCCGGACGCGCCACGCTCACCGGCGAGCACCTCGCGTGCTATCTCGGCGCGTGAGCGAGATCCCGCAACAGGCGAGCGGGTTCACCGCCTGCACCCCGCACTCGGCGCGCGGCCTCTCCGATCGCATCGGCTCCCCTGTCCAAAGCGCGCGGCGGCGCCGTCCGCCTAGCCCCCCGAGATGCCGGCGGACTGCAGGAGAATGCAGTCCGAGACGCCCGCGCGCAGCACCGGGCTGTTCGTCGTCGTCGGGGAAACCGCCCCGGTGGTCCCCGACGCGAAGGGCTTGGTCCTCGTCACGGCGAACGACGCCCCGTCGTCCTCGAGGGCGCCGACGTGGTCGAGGGCGACGCGATCGAGGGGACCGGGCACGAGCAGCATCTCGACGGCCCGCAACGTGGTGGGGGCGGTCGCGCCGATCGCCCTGCGAACGTCCGCGGCGTCGGGGAGCGAGCCCGTGTAGCGGCGCCCGAACCTCGCCACCTGGAAGTACGAGAGATTCGCGAGGCTGCTGACGCGGGCGTAGCTGAGGACCGGACGCTCCTCGATCCACTCGGCCGAGGTGTCCGACGTCGGGTGGTCCACCGTGGCGCTGTAGCGCTCGTGGCGCGTGACGTCGCGCAGGGTCACCATCCAGCGGCCCGTCTTGTCCTCGACAAGGGTCGCCGCCATGACGTCACCGGGACGGACGCTCATCGAGAGAAGCCGCTCGCCCGGCGTCGCCAGCTCCACCCAGGCGTCGTAGGTGGGCACGCGCTTGATGCTGTCCGACTCCGTCCCGGTCTGGATCAGACCCCCGCCCGAGAAGCCGTCGACGCCGACCCACTCGGCCGAATAGGTGTCGTTCGGCTCGGGGTGCACGCGCTGCACGATCCAGGAACCCTGGACGCCGCGGATCGAGCCTCTCGGCCCGCTCAGCACGTAGCCGGACCAGTTGAACGAGGCGAAGGGCGCGTCCGCGCTCGTCGGTGACGGCGTTGCCGGCACAGCGCCACCGAACGGCAGGAAGCAAAGGGCACACAGGAGGCTCCAAAGACCACACATCGGTCGTCCTCTCGGTTCATCGGCTCCGAGGGACGGGGGGCCTTGCCGGCGGCGAGGGGCACCACGCGTCGCCGATCTGCGGCTGCGACCGGCGCTCGGCCATGATCGCAAGATCTAGTCGCCTGCGGCTCGCTCGGTGCTCGGCCACCCACCTCCTGTCCGCTTGGTCACCACACTCGATTCACGAGGCGCGATCGACGACCGTCCGGCACCGCACGGACCAACCGCGTCCGGCCGTGTCGCGCCCGCCTCTCCATGCAGCTGCGACGACGCGAGGGCGACGACCGCGCCTTTTTCCACGCTGGCCCGCGAATTGGACGGTCACCAGGGTCCTTGGTCCCACATCGCGGTCGCGGATTCCCCCTGGCGCCGGGAGCAATCGACCGCCCGGTCGGCGACCACAGCTCGCCTTCCCCCATGTCGGCTCCGGTCGGTCGCCGGCGTTCGGGCCCTTGCTCCCCCATGCGGCGCCCGCGGTCGGGTCGGCCTCCTCGAGGCAGACGCGGTGGCACCCGGTCCGCCGCCGGACCCCGGCCGACGCGTCCACCGGGAACGTCCCGAGCGGCACGCGCGGGGGTCGAGTCCGCCCCAACCGGCGCCTCTTGTGCCACGGCCCGACCAAGCGACGCGCGCGCCCGCGCGCGGGACTCAGTTGTCCCGGCGCTCGGGACCCTCGGACAACCCCGCGACGAAAGCGGCGTCTCGGACCCGGACCCGGCGCAGCCGGAGGACGCGCTCCGCGTTGCGCTCCTCCTCGAGGAGCTTCTGGCGGGCGTCGAGCAGGTTGAACTGGCTGATGAGGCCCTCCAGGCGTTGCGGTTCGCCCCGGTCGACGACCGGGAGCACGCCGAGCCCGAGCGCGGCCATGCGGTCGGCGACGCCACGGAGGATCTCGTCGGGATGCGCGACGCCGATCGGGCGGATCATGACGTCGTCCACCTTGTCGGCACCCTCGGACCTCGCGGCGAGGACCGCGGACCACGGGAGCACCCCGACGAGGCCTCCCTCGTCGTCGAGCACCGGGTAGAGGCGCTGGCGCCGGGCCGACGAGCCCTCGGGCAGGGCACGGTAGAGCTCGCCGAGCGCCCGGTCCGCCTCGACGGTGTAGACGTCGGTGTCCATGACCTCCCGGACGAAGGTCGCCTCCAGGGGATCGACCGCGTACTCGCGCATGACATGAAAGCCGCGCCGGGCGACCTTCTCGGTGAGGATGGAGCGCTTCAGCACGAGCACGCTCACCAGGTGGGCGACCGTGGCGGCGACGAGAAGGCAGAGAAGGCTGTTCTGGTCGTGGGTGAGCTCGAACGCGAACACGATGGCGGTGAACGGCGAGCGGGTCACGCCGCCGAGTGCACCCGACATCCCGATCAGGGCGAACACGCCCGTTGAGGCACCGGGCAGCACGTGGCCGAGAACGCCCCCGATCGCCGCGCCCATCATGAGGATGGGGGCGAGGATCCCGCCGCTCGTGCCACCGCCGAGGCCGGCGGCCCAGATGACCAGCTTCACGGAGAACAACAGCACGAGGGCCCCGAGCCCGAGCCTGCCGAGAAGCTCGAGGTGGATGGTGTCGTAGCCGACCCCGAGCGCCCGCGGGTCGACCAGGCCGCCGAGCCCGATGACGAGGCCCCCGATGAGGGGCCACCACATCCAGTGCAGGTGCCCGGTCAGCTTCTTGAACAGGTCCTCGCAGCGGTAGACGGCCTGGGTCATCACCCAGGCTCCGAGCCCGGTCGCGACACCGATCACGGCTGCGCCGCCGAGGACCACGCCACCGAGCGGAGGGTGCCCGGGAACCGGGAACAGCGGCTGCGGCGAGACCAGGCCGGCGCCCGCCATCACCATCCGCAAGCCGTCGGCGGTCGCGGACGCGAGGCCGATCAGCACCATCGAACGCGGCCGGAACTCGAACGCGAGAAGCTCGACGCCGAACAGCGTCGCGGCGACCGGCGTGCCGAAGACCGCGCTCATGCCGGCGGCCGCGCCGGCGACGAGAAGGGCGCGGCGTTCTGCGGCGGTCAGGCGGAACAGCTGGCCGACGATCGAGCCGACCGCGCCGCCGGTCAGGATGATCGGGCCCTCGGCACCGAAGGGGCCGCCCGTACCGATGCTGACCGCGGAGGAGATCGGCTTGAGCAGGGCGAGGCGGGGCTGGACCTTGGAGCCGTTGATGAGGATGTTCTCCATGGCTTCGGGGATCCCGTGACCCCGGATCTGCTCGGAGCCGAAGCGGGCCATGATCCCGACGACCAACCCGCCGCCGATCGGGATCACGAGCGCGATCGCGCCGAGCGTGCTGGCGTTCGGCGACGTGAGATGGACGCTCAGGCGCTGGTAGTAGGCGAGGTTGGTGAAGAACCCGATCATGTCCAACAAGGCGAGCGAGATGCCCGCGCCGAGAGCACCGACGGCCAGTCCGAGGGGGACGAGGCGCACCAGGGCGGGGCTCGTCGTGAAGTCACCGAGCCCGCGTTCGGGCAAGTCCGAAGAACGCTCCCGCGCGCCGAGGCGCCCGGGAGCGCCGCGGCCGTCCCGGCTCTGCGAGGCGCCCTCTGCGCCCCCGCGCTCGCGCCGCGGCGTCGGCGCGCCTGCAGCATCGGCTGCCCCGGTCGCGTTGGCCGCGGGCTGCGGCGATCCCGTGGCCGGCGCCGCGGCGCCGGTGCCCCCGGGGGGGTCGTCGCTGTCGCTGGCGGGCGGAGGGCAGGTCGCGCCGGGGCGAGTCTCGCTTTCCTTCACGCGAGAGCCCGTCGCGACGAGCGCGCCGACGGCGCAGATGCGGGCGGAGATTCCATCGTATCAAGATGCTATCGTAAGACGAGTGTCTCTTCCCGACTCCGCCTATGCCCGGCTCCTCGCTCTTCGGACCGGCCTGCGGCGCTTCGAGGCCTGGAGCGCGCAGCAGGCCCGCGCCGCCGGTCTGACGCCGGCCCACCACCAGTTGCTGCTGGCCATCCGCGGCCACGGCGACCCCGACGGCCCGACGATCGGCGAGGTGGCCGACTACCTTCTGCTCCGCCACCACAGCGCCGTGGGGCTCGTCGACCGGGCCGAGGACGCCGGGCTCGTCTCCCGCACGCGCAGCAAGGACGACCACCGTGTCGTGCGACTGCACCTCACCGAAGACGGGGCCGCGCGCCTCGAGGCGCTGTCGGCACTGCACCTCGAAGAGCTCGACCGCCTCGCAGTGGACCTGCCGAAGGCCTGGGAGGGCCTCGCCCCCGTCTACCCCCCGCACGGCTTCGCCGTTCCCGGGGAGCGCGCCGCGCCGGGCGAGGGTGCGCCGGCGGTCCTGATCGCCCGCGTCTAGGACGTCGCGCCTCCCGGCACCCATTGCGTGCTCGTCGACCGCCTCTGGCCCCGGGGGGTCGCTCGAGCCGCCGCCGGGTTCACGGAGTGGTCAAAGGAGGTCGCACCCGGCCCGGAGCTCGCAGGTGGTACGGACACGATCCGGAGCGCTTCCCGGAGTTCGCACGCCGCCATCGCGAGGAGCTCGCGCGCTGCGGCGCTCGGGGCACTCTTTCGCCTGCGGGACAAGGCGCGCACCGAAGACCTCGTTCTCGTCACCGCCGCCAGGAGCCTCGAGCTCTCCGGTGCCGCGGTCCTGGGAGAGGTGCTCGCCGGGAGCTGAGCTGTGCCGCACGGCCCAAGCTCGCACCACGCGCACCGGCGGGCCACCGCCCTCCGGGCAAGGCGACGCGCCACTGCGGCGCCGTGGGCGGGGCGCGGGGTGGAACCGGCGACGGCAACCAGCGCGCGACGGCCAGGGCCGCGAAGGAGCTGACGAACCCGCGGGCCGGCCGCGATGGTCGTGTCGCCCGCGGACGCCGCCACCGCCTTTGGCCAGCGCTTCTCGCCTCGTCTTGGTGTCGTCCCGGTCGTGCCGCAGCCGCAACCTCTGCGACCCGCACCTTGGTGTTGTTCGGTGGCGCCGAGCACCGAGAACGACGCTTCTGGGCACGGGCGGTTGCAGGCGGCGTCGAGGCCGTCGGCGCGCCGTCGCCGGGGCTGCGACGGTGCCGCGCTCAGGGCGCGCGACAAAGGCCCCGCCGCAAGTCATCGCCGGTGTCGTCTCCGCGATGACCGCCGGACGGGCCGTTGCAGAAGGATCACGCCCCGCAGAAGTGCTGGCAGGGGCCGTCACAGAGGTCAGGGTCGCGGCCGTGCACGCCCGCGACCCCGGGGCCGCCCCCGAGCCCATCACGGCCTGTGCCCACCCGTCCACGCTGGGGCCGGCCGCCCTCTCGGGTCGCGGCACGCCACGGACACCCGTTGTGGCCAGAGACCGGACCCTTGCCCGGGACCGCGTGCGGCACGCCAGGCGCGGCCCGGTGCACGCCAGGACCCACGGGCCGGAGAGCCACCCATCCCGGCGCGCGGCCAAAGCTGGTCCGCCCCTCGGCGGGCCCGGAGGGTGCGACCGACAAGTCGATGCCGAGGTCGCGGGTCCTTGGCGGTCCGCCGCCCGCGCCCGGACAACACCAGCGTCTCTTTTCCGGCCGGACGCGCACGGCCTCCGGGGTGGGTGCCCACCAAAGACGAGAGCACGGCGGGGCCGGCACCCGCGCTGGCAAAGACGTGGCCCCGGCCACCGTCCCCCAGCACCCGCCGGCCACGCACGCCGAGAGCCCGGGGACCGAAGCACCTGCGCGCCGGGCGCAGGCGCGCCGCGGCGGTGGACGCGGGTTTCGCACCCCGGACCCGACGCGCTCTGCGTGCGAGAGGCCGACACCCCGGCCGCCACTGCGCGGTGCGCGCCGGCGTCCGCCGCGGTCTCTTCATTTATTCTTGTGTAGACTAGAACAAGGAGGGAAGGGACGATGGCCGGCAACGAGTCGCTGCAACAGGAGGCCCGGGCTCTCGGCGACCCGACGCGCCACCGGATCTTCCGCTACATCGCGGACGCCAAGGCCCCGGTCGGCGTCGCCGAGCTCACCGAATTCGTCCAGCTCAACCACAATGCGGTCCGTCAGCACCTCGCGGTCTTGAGGGACGCCAACCTCGTCGTCGAAGAGGTCGAAAAGCGTGTCCGGCCGGGGCGCCCTCGGCTCTTGTACCGACTCCACCCGGAGCTCTCGGACCGCTGGGGCGGTTCCGGCGCGTACTCCTTCCTGGCGACCCTGCTGGCGAGCGCGGTCCGCCGCAGGCAGACCCCACGACAGGTCGGCCGCCAGGAAGGCCACCGGCGCGCTGCCGAGCTCGCAGGCAGCGGGGACCGCGCGGCGCTCCTCGAGGCGGAGATCGCGCGGCGCGGATTCCGGCCGACTCGGGTGGAGAAGGGACGGCGCGTCGAGTTCGTCCTCGGACGCTGCCCCTTCGCCGACGTCGCCGGGTCCGATCCCGCAACGGTCTGCCAGCTTCACCTCGGACTCGCCGAGGGGCTCGCCGAGGGACTCGGGGGCTTGGCGGTGGAGCGGCTCATCCCCAAGGATCCGCGCCGCGCCGGTTGCCGATTGGTCCTGCGTCTCGAGGACCCGATCCCGGTGCCCGCGTGAGGTGCGCCGAGGAGCGGCCCCGGTGACCGGCGGCCCGATCGAGGAGGCGATCGTCGAACAGGAGGGGGGCGACCCGGCGTGCTGGGCGCATCTGATCTGCCCCCAGTGCGGCGCACCGACCGGTGACGTCCACGCCTCGACCTGCGCGCTCGGCGCGCACGACCCCCTCCCCGACACCGACGCGGCCCCGCGCTGAGCAGTCCACGGTGTCCTGAGTGGGGGTTCAGCGAGATCGTTCCGGTCAATCGATTGCGTCCTGGTGGACCGCACCCTCTTCGGTGGCTGCGAGCACCGGGTCCCTGATCGCACGCACGGCCGCACCACGACCCGGGCCGGGGTGACGGCGGCCACCCCGGTGGCACCCGCTGCGGCCCTGCCGAACGGCCAGAGCGCGGGCCCCGCGCACGCCGTGGCGTCCCGCGTCGGCGACGGCGTCGGTTGCCCTGGCGCCCGACCGGCAGCGTGGGACCCACCGACCGGCCTGTCATCAAGAAGGGCGCGATCTCGAGCGAGGCGCCGTCGTGCGCGCCGGCGAGCGCCGGCGGCGTCGCCCCCGCCTCCTTGCACGAGAGATCCCCGACGCGTTTCGCCGCGGCGTCAGCCAGGGCCGAGCTCAGCCCAAAGCCCACGCTCGCGGGGGACGGTCGCCGCGAGCTCGGGCGTGAGCGCGCCGGCGTGCAGCAGCAGCAGGCGGCGCGTGGGCCGCGTCAGCGCGACGTAGAGGTCGTTCTCCCCGCGCCGGGAGCGTCGGGCGATCTCCCCGGGCTCGACCAGCAGGACGCCGTCGAACTCGAGTCCCTTGGCTTCCGCCACGCCGAGCAGTGCCGCCCGCGCGCCGAGCGGGTTGCCCGCGTCGAACAGCGCCCCAAGGTGCCCCGCGAGGGAGACGCGCAGGGCATCGAGGAGCCTCTCGGGCGCGAGCACCGCGAGCCGTCCCTCCCCGAGCTGCCCGAGGAGATCGCCCGCGAGCGTCGCCGCCATCGCCGGCAGTGCCGCCGCGGTGGTGGCAAGGCGCGTCGGCACTCGCCCCGCCGAGCGGATCGCGACCGGCGGACGGAGCCCCGGCGCGGCGACAGCGAGCACGGCCGTGGCCACGTCCATGATCTCGACGGGTGTGCGGTAGTTCGTGGACAGCTCGACGAGCCGCCACCGACCGCGCGCGAAGGGCTCGAGGACCGCGGACCACTGCGATGGTGCCCAGGGGGCGCCGCCCTGCGCGAGGTCGCCGAGCAGCGTCATCGATCGGCTCGGGACGCGCCGGAACAGCGCGCGCCACGCCATCGGCGACAGCTCCTGGGCCTCGTCGACGATCACGTGGCCGAAGCGCCAGCTGCGGTCGCGCGCCGCCTGTTCGGCGACGCTGGCGCGCTCGCTCTCCGCGAAACGTTCCGCGAATTGCTCGGGATCGATGTCGAGCCCAACATCGAGGCTGCCGAGGACCCGACGCGCGTAGTCGACCTGCTGGCGGCGCCGCGCGGCGTGGAGGCGCTGCGCACGGCGCTGCGCCGCGCCCGTCCAGGAGCCGAGCTGCTCCGCGGCCTCGTCGAGGAGCGCGACGTCCTCGACCGTCCAGGCCGCCCGGTCCGGCTCGCGGGAGCGCTCGCGCACAAGCAGCGCCGGATCCAGCCCGGGAACTCCCCGCGCCGCCGAGCGCACCAGCGCCGGAGCACCGAACAGGTCGTTCAGCAGCTGCTGGGGGGAGAGCACCGGCCACAGCCGCTCCATGAGCTCACGAAAGCCGCGCGACCGACGCAGGCTCCGGCGCAGACCCGAGAGCTCCTCGGGTCCCGGCTCGGGAAGCCCCGAGCCCACACGCTCCCGTCGCAGCTGCGCAACGGCGGAATCGAGGATCGAGGCCTCGACGAGCGGGCGCGCCTCATTGTGCGGGCGCGCGGCCCGCCGGCCACGCTCGCGCGCGCGCCTCAGCAGATCGCGCGAGAGCACCAAAGTGTGCCGCTCGAAGACGAGCTCGGCGTCGTTTCGCGCCCGCCGCTGACGATCGCGAATTGCCTGCGCGATCAGCTTGACCATGGCGGGGCGGCTCTTCAGCTCGGCGACCGGTTCGTCGTCGTGGCGGGTCGCGCGCACCTCGGGGAAGAACGAGCCCACGCTCGCCATCAGCGCCCCGGTTTCGCCGAGGGCGGGGAGAACCTGCTCGATGTAGCGGAGGTAGACGGGGTTCGGGCCGACGATGAGGACGCCGTTGTGCGCGAGCGTGGCCCGGTGCGTATAGAGGAGATACGCGGCGCGGTGCAGCCCGACGGCCGTCTTGCCCGTCCCCGGGCCACCCTGCACGACGAGCGCACCGGCGAGCTCCGCGCGGATCACCGCATCCTGCTCCCGCTGGATCGTCGCGACGATGTCGCGCATGCGACCCGTGCGCGCCCGGGACAGCTCCGCGAGCAAAGCGGCGTCGCCGTGCAACTTGTGGATCTCTTCGCCGTGCAGCGCCTCGACGTCGAAAACCTCGTCCTCGATCGCGACGAGCCGCCGGCCCCGCGAGATGAAGTGCCGTCGCCGCAGCACCCCTTGAGGGGAGCCGGGGGTGGCGCTGTAGAACAGCGCCGCCTTGGGGGCCCGCCAGTCCATGAGAAGCGGATCGTCGCCCTCGCCGGCAATGCCGACGCGCCCGACGTAGAGCACCGAAGCGTCCTCGAGATCGAGTCGGCCGAAACACAGCGGGAGGTCACCGATGGCGAGGGCGGCGAGGCGCTGCTCCAGGTGGCGGGCGAGCACGTCGCGCTCCGTGCGCGACTGCGGCGTTCCGCCGCGCGGCGCAAGGCGCACCTCGGCGAGGCGCTCGCGCAGCTGTGCGCGCACCGCGTCGAGGCGCTCGTAGAGCATGGCGAGGTAGGCGGCCTCCCGAGCGAACTCCGCCGACGGCTCGTCGCCCGGCGACGCGACGTCGCCGAATCCCTCTGGCTCGCGCACCGGGCCGTTGGTCCCGAAGTCGACGGAATCAGACATCGAAGCGATGCAGGATAACGCCTGGTCGGCCCGCTCCCTGCGGGCAGCACCGGTCTGGGCGGGCGCGACCGCCCGCACCTGACGCCGCGGTGGCACTCTTGCGCTGGCGCCTCGGACGGCTGTTCGCCCGAGGGTGAAGGGGGTGCCCGCACGCCGGGCCAGCGCGACCGGCTCCCCGCGACGACGCCGGAGTGCCACGCCCTCGCAAGCCGACCCGCCCGGCAGCATCTCCGCCGCGCCCGCGTGACACGCGGCCTTGGCGCTCTCACGCCGATCGGGAACAGGAGCAGGCGGCGCCCAGGCCGCCTCGCGCCCACGGCCCGCGGCTCGGCCGCGACGCCGGTGGAGCTCTCTTGCGTCCGGGGTGGGTGCGCCGGGTTGCAGGTACCGGGCCCCCCGCACGAGGCCCGTCTCCGCGCGCCGCCCGTCTCGCGCCACGCCCGCCTTGTCGACGCCGCGTGCCGTCGCTCCCCTCTCGGCCGCGTGGTGTCGCCCCCGAACCCCGACCAGACTGCTTTCTCTCTAGCACAGGGTGGAAATACGCTCGCCAGCGCGCGCCGGCGCCGACGCCCCGCCAGCGCGGGCACGTGCCATGCACCCGCGACCCGCCATGCGGGAGGCCAGCTGCGCCGCGCGCGCCCGGGGATGTCGTTCGTCCCACTCCCCTCGTGCCGCCGACTCGCGCGGCTCGCGCTCCTTCGGCTGACAACGCCGCCGATCCTCGCCGCCCACACCCGCGGCCGGCGCCCCGGAGACACCCTCGGGCGTGGCCCCGAGCGCGCCGGAGCGCGCGCCGGGTCGGGTCAAGGAGATCCCAGGCACCGTGCGGCGCCACACCGAGGTCGCCGACCCCCGACCTCAAAGGGCGGCACGTCGGCTCTTGCGGTGACCTCGCTCACGCATTTATCTATAGC
>JAKABX010000053.1 GCA_021796545.1 Actinomycetes bacterium | reverse complement strand
GCAGCGCCCCTGGTGCGAGCGCCAGCGGCCACGCTCTCGTGCCGGCGACGATCCGGGTCGCGACCCGAACCTCCATGCGGCGGCCCCGCCGGGGCCAACGCCGGCGGGAGGAATCCCCGACGGAGTACCGGTCGGCCACCTCCTCGCCGGCCTCGACGGCGCCACAGACGGACTTCGCGTCAACCTTGCTCCGGTCCGCGCCTCTCGCCCGCCACCCGCGGTCGCTCTGCGGCATCGGGGCCGTCCCATCGACACAGCCCGAAGACGTGCGGCGCGCGCGTCGCCGCCACGAGGGCGGAGACCCGCCGGCTGGGTCCCACGCGGGAGTGGGCGGGGCCGGCTCCGCGGGCCGCGCCGTGCCCACATCTCCGCCACATGGGGCCGCCGGCACCCGCGGCGGCGGCGCCGTGCGGCGACAGAGGTCCCCCCGGCGCCGCCGGGGCAAGCCGGCGCGCCGGGTGAAGTGCGACCCTCGGTGCCACCGGCCGCGCCGCGCGGGCCGTATCGCGGCCACTGCGGCGGTCGCACGCCGGGTCCTTCCCTCGCGCGCCGGCCCACGCAGCACTGCCTCGAGCCTCTGGAGTCCCCCGTCGCCCGCGCGCGGCGCGGCGTCAGGGTCCGTGGAGCGCGCACGCCGCTCGATCGCGGCGCGCGCCTCCCGGCGGGACGGCCCTGCAGTCCTGGCGGCCCGGACGGCCAGCGTGCCGGGGCCAGGCAGCTCAGAACAGGGGGCGCTTGGCGGGGATCCCGGTCCGACGGGGATAGCGACCGGGGACGTTTTGCACCTGGCAGAACGCAGCGAAGGACCACCCCGTCTCGGGGACCGCGCGGCGCTCGAGCCCGAGCGTCCGGAGCACGTCGTCGTCCCAGCGCCGCCGGGCGGGCGCGCTCTCGGGTGGTTCGGAGACGACGAGAATGCCGCCGACACCAAGCAGCGGCGCCGCGCACTCGGCGGTCACCGCGGGCGGGGCGAAGCCGCGGGCGACAACGAGATCCGCCGCCCCGCGCAGCGGCCCGCGCCCGGCCTCCTCCGCCCGGAGCGCGACGACCTCGATGCGCTCCTGCCAACCGAGCGCGCCGACGTGCTCCTCGAGCAGGCGCGCGCGCTCGACGCGGCCGTCGAGGAGCACGCCGTGCGCCCCGAGCAGCAGCGCCGCGACGACGAGGCCCGGCAGCCCGCCACCGCTGCCGAGGTCGACGAAGCGGCGGATGCTTGCCTTGAGCTCCCCCGCGATCACCGCGAACGCGGCCGCGTGCGCAAGGTGGAAGTCGAGGCCCGCCGGCCCGATCGCCCCGCGCTCCTGCGACAGGGCGAGGCGCGCCCTCAGGGTCGCCGCCACCTCGGGCGGGAGGCCGCTCAAGGGACCCGCCGACGCGGGAGGGCTCAGGCGGTCTCCTCGGCCGGCGAGGCCGCGGCCGGGCGGATCACGACGTAGCGGTCGCGGTCCAGGCCCTGGGAGGCCGACTCGACGCCGGGGATCGCGTTGACGGTGTCGTGGACGACCTTGCGGTCCGCCGCCGACATGGGCTCGAGGTCCTGGGGTTGACCGCTCGCGCGGACCTCCTCGGCGATCCGGCGCACGAAGGCCTCGAGCGCGGCGACGCGCCGCGCGCGGAAGCCCGCGACGTCGACGACGATGCGGGTCCCACTGCTCTCGCTGCTGCGCTGGGCGACGGTGCGGGCGAGCTCCTGGAGCGCCTCGAGGGTCCGACCGCGCTGGCCGATGAGAAGGCCGAGGTTCTCCCCGGTGACATCCACGTAGATGTGGTCCTCCTCGATGCGCACCGTCGTCGTCGCCTCGGGGAAGCCGAAGCGCTCGACCACCCCGCGGACGAAGGCCTCGACCGTCGCTGCCTGCTGCTCGACACTCATCTGCTCTTGCTCCTCACCCTCGTGGCGCACGCCGGTCTCGCCGGTCGTCCGACGTTGCCCGCCCCGACCGCGCTGGCGCCGGCGCGGCGCGGCGCCCGTCGTCTCCGCGGCCGTCTCCGCGGGGCTCCCCGACGCCTCCGGCGCCGCGGTCGCGTCCGCGGGCGCTGCCGCCTCCCGCGCGGGGGCGCGGCGCGCCTCGCGGCCGCGCTTGGGGCGCTTGGGGCGCGGGGAGCTCGGCCGCACGCGCACCCGGACCCGGGCCTCGCTGCGGCCGATGCCGAGGATCCCGGATTTCGGCTCGGCGACCACGACGATCTCGGCGTCGCTCTCGTCGACACCGAGCTGGTCGAGGGCGGCCTCGAGCGCCGCGGCGACCGTCCTGCCGGTGGTCTCGACCCACTCCATGGTCAGCGGGGCTTTCTCGGCCGCTTCCCCTGCGGTCGGGGCGGGGTCCGCCGCGCGGGGGTCGTCGCCGCGGAGCTCTTTCCGGCCGGCGCGCGCCGGGGGGCCGCGGCGGCCTTTGCGGGCGGGGTCTTCGCCGCGGGGGTCTTCGGGGTCGGGGTGCCCTGGCCGGAGGCACCCTTGGTGCGCTTCTCGAGCTCCTCGGGCTCGATGCCCGCCACGGCCGCGAGGCGCGCGCGCCAACCCTTGGGCTGGGCGGCCTCGATCTTGGCCTTGGCCTCGAGGACCTTCGGATTGGTCTGCTCTTTGTGCCGGGCGCGCAGCTTCTCGAGCGCCTCGGTGATCTGGGGATCGTGGCGGTAGAGGTACTCCTGCTGGGCGATGCGGAAGAGGCTCGAGACGATGAAGTAGACGTTGACCCCGGCCGCGATGCGGATGTAGATGACCGCGAAGACCAGGGGGAAGATCTTCTGCAGCTGCTGCATCTGCTGCATCTGGGGGTTGCCCTGCGCGGAGACGTTGCGCCCCGAGGCCTGCTTCATCTGGATGTACTGCAGGATGATCGCGAGGACGATGAGGCCGATGTAGACGATGCGCGCCCCGAGCGCGAGGCCGTGGGTGAGCGCGTCGTCCGCCAGGTTCAGCCCGAAGGACTTGAGCGATCCGTGCGCCGCGATGACGTCGTGGTAGAGGGCGGTGTGGTGGCCGATGTAGAGGGGCTCGGGTCGTCCGGCCTTGGTCTTGTTGACGAGCCCGCGGATGACGCCGTAGAGGATGAGGAAGATCGGGAACTGCAGGAGCATCGGCAGGCACCCGCCGGTCGGGCTGACCCCGTTCTCCCGGTAGAGCGCCATCATCTCCTGGTTGAGCGCCTGGCGGTTCGCCGCCTTCTCGTCGGGGGTGTCTCCCGGGCGCGCCTTGTACTTCTGCTGGATCTTCTTCAGCTCGGGTGAGAGCAGCTGCATCCGCATCATCGAGCGCGCGCCGCGCTGGGTGATCGGGAAGACCACCACCATGACGGTGATCGTCAACATCGCGATCGCGAAGATGTAGTTGGGGATGAGGCTGTAGTAGGCGGCCAGCACCCAGGCGAACGCGACGTAGAACGGGTGCGCGATCTGGCCGAGCGTCGAGGCGAGGAGCATCACGTCCTCAGTTCGGGACCGGGTCGAAGCCGTAGCCGCCGCCGGGCCGGCAGCGGCCGAGCCGGCGCAGGGCGAGCCAGCTGCCGGAGAAAAAGCCGTGGGACTCGATCGCCTCGGCGGCGTAGGTCGAGCACGAGGGGACGAAGCGGCACGGCGAGGGCTTGTTCAGCCGCGCGGCCTGGTAGAGCCGGATCACGAGGAGCGCGCCGCGTCGAACGAGGCGGGTGGGCCCGCTCATCTCGCTCTCCCGCTCGCTGTGCGCATCGCCTCGCTGACTCGCTCCCTCAGCTGTTCGAAGCTGAGCTCTGTAACATCGGGACGGACCCCGATCAGGTACATGCCGGGCGGAAGCTCGCCTGCGAGCTCCGCGGCCAGCACGCGCAGCCGGCGGCGCCAGCGGTTGCGCACAACGGCGGGTCCGACCGCGCGGCCGACCGCGTACGCGACCTGGACCGGGCCGGTCTCGTTGCCGGCCGGCACGAAGTGTACCCGGACCGGCCCGCTGTGCGCCCGTCGCCGGGTCCGCGCGAGCGCGGCAAAGCCCGCCCGGCCCGAGACCCGCGCAAGGCGGCCGCTCCGGGCCGGGTTCAGGCCGAGAGGCGGAGCCGGCCGCGGCGCCGCCGGGCCTTCAAGATCGCGCGCCCGGCACGGGTGGCCATCCGGTGGCGGAAGCCGTGGCGCTTGGCGCGCTTGCGGTTGTTCGGCTGGTACGTGCGCTTCATCTCGCCCCTTCGAACCAAAGACGCGAGATGTTAGCTCGCGCGCGTCACCCCTGCGTCCGGGGGTCGTCCGGCCCTGGGCGCCGGGTTGGCGACGGCTGTAGGATCGCGACCTCCCAGGGCTCCACCCGCCGTCCACAGATGTGGATCGCGCTGTGGAGAACTTGCTGACCGGAGGGCACGAGGCTGTTGACTGACGCACAGCAACTCTGGAACGGCTGTGCCTCCGCGATCCGCTCGCAGGTCGCCGACGCGACGTGGCGGACCTGGTTCGCCCAGGTCGAGCCCGTTGCCGTCATGAACGGCGCGCTCGTGCTCTCCGTCCCCAACGCGCTCGTGCGCGAGCGCCTCGAGAGCCGTTTCGCGGGGCTCCTGCACGACGCGGTGACCGAGATGCTCGGGACCGAGCTCCCCGTGCGCATCGAGGTGATGGCGAGCCCGAACCACCTCGACTCCGCCGGCGCCGACGTGACCGGCGGCGCGCCCGGTGGGGACGCACCCGAGTTCCCCGCCGAGCGGCACGAGCCCCAGGCGGCGTCGAACGGCCGCCTCGCCGAGGGCCCCGGCGCACCAAGCAGCGACCGCGGCGGCGTGTCGGCGACACCCGACGCGCCGCTCGCGCGCGCCCCGAGCAGCCGGCACACCTTCGAGGACTTCGTCATCGGACCCTCCAACCGCTTCGCCCACGCGGCCGCGCTCTCGGTCGCCGAGGCCCCGGCGCGCGCGTACAACCCGCTTTTCATCATCGGTGCGGTCGGGCTCGGCAAGACCCACCTGCTCCAGGCGATCCGCAACTACGTGACGGAGAATTTCCCGCGCCTGCACGTCCGCTACGTCTCGACCGAGACCTTCATGAACGAGTTCGTCGAGGCGATCCGCTCCAACGCGACGGGAAACTTCAAGCGTCGCTACCGCGAGTGCGACGTGCTGCTCATCGACGACATCCAGTTCATCGAGGGCAAGGAGTCGCTCCAGGAGGAGTTCTTCCACACCTTCAACACCCTGCACGAGGCCTCCAAGCAGGTCGTCCTCACCTCGGACCGCCCCCCGGGGTCGATCGCGACCCTCGAGAGCCGGCTGCGCAGCCGCTTCCTCTCCGGCCTGATCGCCGACATCCAGCCGCCCGAGCTCGAGACGCGCATCGCGATCTTGCGGACCAAGGCCGCGCACGAGCAGACGATCGTCGGCGACGACGTGCTCGAGTTCATCGCCTCCAACATCAAGGACAACATCCGCGAGCTCGAGGGCGCGCTCATCCGGGTCACCGCCTACGCGAGCCTGACGCGCCAGAGCCTGACGCGCGAGCTCGCCGAGATGGTCCTCGCGGACCTCGTCGCCGGTCGCCAGCCCCGGCGCATCACCGCCCAGCAGATCCTCTCGCTCACCGCGGACCACTTCGGCTTCGACGTCGACGAGCTGTGCGGACCGAGCCGGCGCCGACCCCTCGTGATGGCGCGCCAGATCGGGATGTACGTCTTCCGGGAGCTCACCGACTTCTCCTACCCGGCGATCGCCCGCGAGTTCGGGGGTCGGGACCACACGACCGTGATCCACGCGGTGGAGAAGATCGCGAAGCTCATGAAGGAGCGCCGCCAGGTCTACGAACAGGTCACCGAGCTGCTCACCCGGGTCCGCAATGGGGAGTGAGCGCCGAAGCCGGGCGGTGGACGCGCCCGTGGACAACCTCGGGTCGAGCGCCGGTGCCGCGGTGGACAGCGGCGCCCTCTCCACAGCGCCCGCGCGGCGCGCGCGGCGGCGCTGTGGTGTGCAAGTGGAAAGTCTCTGTGTTTCGAACAAGGCTCTGAGCTGGGAGCAGACCTCGTCGTCCCCAATCCCCAGGGTCTACTGCTACTTCTTGTCTGATCAACACCCCAACGGGGAGAAGGGAGCCGGGAAGCCGTGAAGTTCCGTACCGAACGGGACGGCCTGCTCGAGGCGCTCACGACCGCCGGACGTGCCTCGGGCTCCCGGGGACCCGGAGCGGGCTCACCGAGCGTGCAGCTCGTCGTGCGTGGCAACCAGCTCGAGGTGACCGGGTCCGACCCCGACCTCGTCATCGACGTCCGCACCACCGTCGCCGGCGAGGCCGACGGTGTGACGCTCTTGCCGTCGCGCCTTGCGAGCGACATCGTGCGCGCCCTCGAACCGGGCGCAGTCGGCGTCGTGGCGGACGACGACGAGGTCCGGATCAGCTCGGGACGCGCGGAGTTCGTCGTGCGCGTGCCCACCGGTGCCGAGATCAGCCGGCTCTCCAAGCTCGAGGGCGAGGGGATCACCCTCCCCGCCGCGCTCTTCGCGGACGGCCTGCGCCAGGTCGTGCGCGCGGCGCTGACCGACGACACGCGCGCCCCCCAGCTCACCGGGGTCCTCATGGTCGCGACCGAGACCGGGATGCGCCTGGTCGCGACCGACTCCTACCGCCTCGCGCTGCGTGACCTCGAGGGTGTCTCCGCGCTCTCGCCGGGCTCGGAGGTCCTCGTGCCCGCCCGGGCTCTCGCGGAGATCCAGCGCCTCGTCGGCGGCGGTGACGACGCCGGGGGTGAGAGCCTGATCTTTCGCCACAGCGAGCTCGACGCGGTCTTCGAGATCGGCGGGGTGCGCCTCACGACACGGCTCTTGCGCGGGCCGTTCCCCGACTACGAGCGCCTGTTGCCCCCCTCCTACCCCTACGCGCTCACCGTCGAGCGGGAGGCCTTTGCGTCCGCGGTGCGCCGCGTGCGGCTCATGGTGCGCGACGCCAAGGACGTGACGACCCCGGTGCGCATCGCGTTCTCGCGCGACGGCGCGGAGCTCACGGTGCTCACGGCCGAGGCGGGCCGGGCGGTCGAGCGTGTCGAGGGGTCCTTCAGCGGGGACGAGCTCAGCGTCGCGTTCAACCCCGCCTATCTGCTCGACGGCATCGACGCGCTGCGCGCCGAGACGGTCCTGTTGCAGGTCATCGACGGCGCCAAGCCCGCAACGATCTGCGGCCAGGGCGAGGAGGACTACCGCTACCTCCTCATGCCCGTGCGCGTCTCCTAGGCGGCCGGTGCGCGTCGTGGCGCGGCCGGGGACGGTGCGCGGCGGGGGCGGGCGCTGAGCGAGGTCGTCGCCGTCGAGGTCGTCGACTTCCGCAACCTCGCGCGCCTCGAGCTGCGCCCCGCGCCGGGCGGGATGACGGTCGTCACGGGGGAGAACGGCGCCGGCAAGACCAGCCTCATCGAGGCCGTCGGGTACGCGTCGACGCTGCGCTCGTTCCGCGGGAGCCCCCGAGAGGCGCTCGTGCGCGCGGGGGCCCCGCGCGCGCTCGTGCGCGTCGAGGTGGCCGAGGAGACCCGCGCCGTCGAGATCCGCATCGAGATCGTCCCGGGTCGCCGGGACGAGGTGCGCGTGAACGGGCAGCGCCACAGCGGCGTCGAGGCGCTCCTCGAGGTCCTCCAGGTGACCGTCTTCACCCCCGACGACCTCGCGCTGATCAAGGGCGCCCCCGAGGGGCGCCGGCGCTACCTCGACGATCTCCTCGAAGTCTCCCGCCCCCGCCTCGCGGCGCTGCGCCTCCAGGTCGAACGCGTGCTCCGCCAGCGCAACACGCTGCTCCGCCAGGCGGGCGGGCGCGCGACGGCCGAGGTGATGGCCACCCTCGAAGTCTGGGACGACCAGCTCGCGCGCCACGGCAGCGCACTCGTCGCCGAGCGCGAGCGGCTCGTCGCCGAGCTCGGCCCCCATGTCGCGGACGCCTTCGCGCGCCTGACGGGCGTCGCGGTCCCGCTCGCGCTCTCCTACGCACGTTCCTATCCCGGCACCCTCGCCGAGGCGCTCGCCGCCGCGCGCGCCGAGGACCTGCGCCGCCAGGTCACGACCGTCGGTCCCCAGCGCGACGATCTCGTCATGGCCTGCGGGGACCTCGATGCGAGAAGCCGGCTCTCCCAGGGTCAACAGCGCGCCGCGACCCTGGCGCTGCGCCTGGCGGGTCACGAGGTCACCGCCGCGCGCCGCGCCCGGCGCCCGGTGCTGCTGCTCGACGACGCGTTCTCCGAGCTCGACGAGCGCGCGGGGCGCGCCCTGCTCTCCGAGCTGCCCGCGGGCCAGGCGCTCCTCACGACCGCGCACCCCCTCCCCCCGGGCGCGAGACCCGCGGCCCGCCACCACCTCGCCGGCGGGGTGCTCGAGTGAGCGGGACGCCGCGGCGGCCCGGTCAGGGCGAGCGCGTCATCGCCGACGCGTTCGCCGCCTACCTCGCGGACCAGGGGTGGAAGGACGTCGGCCGCCTCGCGGCGGTCGGGCGGGTGTGGGAGGAGGCCGCCGGCGCCAAGGTCGCGGCGCACCTCGTGCCCGTCGCGCTGCGAGGCGAGACCCTCGTCGTCGCGGCCGCGGACACCGCCTGGGCCGCGCAGCTCGCGTTCGTCGCCCCGGCGATCCTCGGCCGCCTCGCGACGCTGCTCGGCGCCGAGGCGCCGACGCGCGTCGAGGCGCGCCGCCGTCCCGGCCTTCCCGACCACGGGCCGCAGGGAGCACCGCCACCTCGCCGGTGAACTGGGACGACGCGGACACCGGCTCGGAGATCGGGGGGTGGGCGGACCCGGAGAGACGCCGGGCGCGCGCTGGGCCGGCCTAGACTGGACCAGTCGCCGGCAGGCGCGCCGCGCGGCCGCAAGGTCGCCGCGCCGCCGGCCCTGAGCTGCCGAGGAGGCACGCCCGTGGTTGTCAACGCCGAGACGCAGCGCCGCGACCTTGCCGGCGCGTCCTATGACGCCTCGGACATCACCGTGCTCGAGGGACTCGAGCCGGTCCGGGTCCGCCCCGGGATGTACATCGGCTCGACGGGCTCGAGCGGCCTGCACCACCTCATCTGGGAGGTCGTCGACAACTCCGTCGACGAGGCGATGGCGGGCTTCTGCGACCGCATCGACGTGGTCCTGCGCGCCGACGGCGGCTGCGAGGTGCGCGACAACGGGCGCGGCATCCCCGTCGCCCCGCACCCGCACGACCCCACCAAGTCGAGCGCGGAGCTCGTCCTCACCGTCCTGCACGCCGGTGGCAAGTTCGGGGGAAGCGGCTACAAGGTGTCCGGCGGTCTGCACGGGGTCGGCGTCTCGGTCGTCAACGCGCTGAGCTCGCGTCTCGAGCTCGAGATCGACCGCGACGGCAAGCGCCACGCCATGAGCTTCGAGAAGGGCGGGAACCCGACGGGCCCGCTCACCGTGGTCGGCGACGCGCCCCGGGGCCGGACGGGCACGACGGTGCGCTTCTGGCCGGACGAGACGATCTTCGACGAGGTCGAGTTCCGGGCCCAGACCGTCTTCGAGCGCCTGCAGATGATGGCGTTCTTGAACCGGGGCCTCGAGATCCGCTTCAACGACGAGCGCCCCGGCCACGAGCAGCAACACGTCTTCCGCTATTCGGGCGGGATCGAGGACTTCGTCCGCCACCTGAACGAGTCCAAGGAGCCGCTTTTCAAGAAGGTCTGCCACTACGCGCAGTCCGAGGACGACCAGGAGGTCGAGGTCGCCCTCCAGTGGACGACCGCCTACCACGAGGCGATCTTCTCCTTCGCGAACGGCATCGCGACGACCGAGGGCGGCATGCACGAGGAGGGCTTCAAGAAGGCCCTCACCAACGCCGTGAACCGTTACGCGCGTGCGCGCAACTTTTTGAAGGAGACGGAGCAGAACTTCCAGGGCGAGGACATCCGCGAGGGCCTCACCGCGATCATCTCGGTGCGCCTCACCAACCCCCAGTTCGAGGGCCAGACCAAGGCCAAGCTCGGCAACGTCACGACACGCAGCCTCGTCGAGCGCGCGACGAACGAGAAGCTCGCCGAGTGGCTGGAGGAGAGCCCGAAGGAAGCCAACCAGATCGTCCAGAAGGCGCTTCTCGCCCAGCGCGCCCGGGTCGCCGCCCGCCAGGCCCGCGACCTCACCCGGCGCAAGTCGGCTCTCGACGGCGCGGGGCTGCCGGGCAAGCTCGTCGACTGCTCCTCACGCAACCCCGGGGAGTCCGAGCTGTTCATCGTCGAGGGGAACTCCGCGGCCGGCTCCGCGAAGCGCGGGCGGGACCCCCGCACCCAGGCCATCTTGCCGATCCGGGGCAAGATCTTGAACGTCGAGAAGGCCCGGGTCGACAAGATGCTGAAGAACCAGGAGATCCAGGCGCTCATCATGGCGATCGGCGCGGGGCTCTCCGACGAGTTCGACGTCGCAAAGGCCCGTTACCACAAGGTGATCATCCTCGCGGACGCCGACGTCGACGGCAGCCACATCCGCACGCTTCTGCTCACCTTCTTCCTCCGCCAGATGCGCCCGCTCGTCGAGGCCGGCTACGTCTACGTCGCGCAGCCGCCGCTGTACTCGACACTGGTCGGCACGAACAAGACCTACCTGAAAGACGACGCCGCGCGCGAGGCCTTCCTCGCCGCGCACCCGAACCACAACAAGCCCTTCGAGCGCCTGAAGGGCCTCGGGGAGATGGACTGGGACGAGTTGCGCGACACGACGATGTCTGTCGGCGGGCGCACGCTGCTGCAGATCTCGATGGAGGAGGCCGCGCTCGCGGACCAGGCCTGCTCGATCCTCATGGGCGATGACGTCGAGGTGCGCCGCCGCTTCATCCAGCAGAACGCGAAAGACGTCCGCTTCCTCGACTTCTAGGCGGCGACGCCCGCACGCGCCGCCGCGTCGACCCCACCTGAAGGACGGAGATGACCGACACCCTGCTGCCCGGCGAACCCGGGGGTGCCATCGAGCCGATCGAGATCCAAGAGGAGATGGAGCGCTCGTTCCTCGAGTACTCCATGTCCGTCATCGTCGCCCGCGCGCTCCCCGACGTGCGCGACGGGCTGAAGCCCGTCCACCGCCGGATCCTCTACGGCATGTGGGACACCGGACGGCGCCCGGACCGGCCCTTTGTCAAGTCCGCCACGGTCGTCGGCGACGTCATGGCGCGCTTTCACCCCCACGGGGACTCCGCGATCTACGACGCGCTCGCCCGCATGGTCCAGGACTTCTCGCTGCGCCACCCGCTCATCGACGGCCACGGCGAGTTCGGCTCCCCGAGCCCGCACGACGGACCGGCCGCGATGCGCTACACCGAGTGCCGCCTGGCTCCGCTCACCTTGAGCCTGCTCGAGGGGATCGACGAGGACACCGTCGACATGGTGCCCAACTTCTCCTCGACCGACGAGCAGCCCGTCGTCTTGCCGGCGCGCTTTCCCAACCTGCTCGTCAACGGCTCCCAGGGCATCGCCGTCGGGATGGCGACGAACATCCCGCCGCACAACCTCGGCGAGGTCATCGCCGCGACGCGCCACCTCCTCGAGCACCCCGACGCGACGCCCGACGACCTCATGGCCTTCGTGAAGGGCCCCGACTTCCCGACCGGCGCGACGATCCTCGGGCGCTCGGGCATCCTCGACATGTACCGCAGCGGCCGGGGCTCGGTGAAGCTGCGCGCGATCGCCGAGATCGAGGAGACCCGCTCGGGCGCGAACCGCATCGTCGTCTCCGAGCTGTGCTACCAGACCTCGGGCGAGGGGATCCTCGCCCAGATCGCCGAGGCGGTCGAGCGCGGCGACCTCTCGGGCATCTCGAACGCCGAGGACCACTCCGCCGGGCGCGAGACGCGCCTTGTCATCACGCTGAAGCGCGACGCGAACGCGAACGTCGTCCTCAACAACCTCTACAAGTACACGGCCCTCCAGACGAGCTTCGGGGTCCACATGCTCGCCCTCGTCGACGGGGTGCCGCGCCTTGTGAACCTGCGCGACGCGCTCGTCGCCTACGTCGCCCACCAGGTCGAGGTCGTCACGCGCCGCAGCCGCTTCCGCCTCAACAAGGCACGCGCGCGGGCCCACATCGTGGAGGGCCTGCTGCGCGCGATCGACATGTTGGACGCGGTCATCCAGACGATCCGCCAGAGCGCGGACCGCCCCGCCGCGCGCGACGCGCTCATGGCCGCGCCGTTCCTGTTCTCCGAGGAGCAGGCGACCCACATCCTCGACATGACCCTCGGGCGCCTGACGCGTCTCGGGCGCAGCGAGCTCGAGGTCGAGATGGCCGAGCTCACCGCGACGATCGCCGAGCTCGAGGCGATCCTCGGCGACGACCAGCGCCTGCGCAACGTGATCGGCGAGGAGCTCGCAGCGATCGCCGAGCGCTTCGCGAACGAGCGCCGGACGCGCATCATCCACGATCCGGGCGACCTCTCGGCGGAGGACCTCATCGAGGACGAGCCCCTCGTCGTCACCCTCACCCGCGCGGGGTACGTGAAGGCCGTGCAGGCCGGCGCCTTCCGCACCCAGAGCCGGGGCGGGCGCGGCGTGCAGGGCGCGCGCCTCAAAGAGGAGGACCTCGTCGACCAGGTGCTGCACACGAGCGCGCTCGCGCACGTGCTGCTGTTCTCCAACCGCGGTCGCGTCTACCGCCTGCGCGCCCACGAGATCCCCATCAAGGAGCGCACCGCGCGCGGCACCCCGATCGTGAACCTCGTCTCGCTCGAGCCCGGCGAGAAGATCCAGGCCGTCATCGAGACCCGGGAGTTCGAGCCGGAGCGCTACCTGCTGTTCGCGACGAAGAACGGCACGGTGAAAAAGACCCCGTTCTCCGAGTACGACAAGTCCCGGCGCGAGGGCTTCATCGCGATCAACCTCCAGGAGGGCGACGAGCTCGTCAAGGTGCTGCCGACGAGCGGCAACGACGACGTCTTCATCGTCTCGCGCCTCGGGATGACGATCCGCTTCTCCGAGCAGGACGTGCGCGCGATGGGCCGCGCGGCCGGCGGCGTGCGGGGCATGCGCCTCAAGGCCGGCGACGAGGTCGTCTCCTGCGACGTCGCGCGCGACGACGCGGACCTGCTCATCGTCACCGACGCCGGCTATGGCAAGCGGACCAAGATCGAGCACTTCTCCGCCCAGGGCCGCGGCGGCCAGGGCGTGCGCGGCATCAAGCTCACCCAGCGCCGGGGCTATGTCGTCTCGGCGCTCATGGCGGGCCTTGACGACGAGCTGATCGTCGTCTCCTCCGCCGGGGTCGTCATCCGGACCTCGGTGCGCGAGATCGCCGCCCAGGGCCGCGACGCGACCGGCGTGCGGGTCATGCAGCTCGACGGCGGCACCCACGTCGCGGCCGTCGCTCCGCTCACCGCCGACACCGAGGACTGAGGACCGGACGTCCCCGCCCGGCCCCGGGCCTGCGGTCCGCGCGGGTCCGGGCACCGGGGAGCTCCGGGCGGGCGCTCAGGAAAGCGGCGCCGCGCCCCG
>JAKABX010000052.1 GCA_021796545.1 Actinomycetes bacterium | reverse complement strand
TTCCGGCGTAACAGCCTGAGCGGCGCTGTCGAGGTCCTGCCCCGCGGCGGTACCTGGAGCGCGGGGCTCAATGCCGCGCTCCACGCAAACCAGTAGGAACCTTTTCGGAAGGCTGCGCCCACGCCGGCACCTCCGGCGCGCTCAGGGCGCGCAGGGAGCCGACGGCGGAGAGTCGACAACCGCCCGCGCCGGCAAGACAGTGTTCTCGGGGATCAGGCGCCGGCGCGTGACCTTGGTGGACCAAGGCGGGACCGCATCAGGCGAGGACGCGCCCGTCCGGGGCAGGCCACATTCGGCTGCGTGGGCACCGAACGGGTCGTCGCGACGGGCGGGAGGCTGGAGGCCCCACCGTCGCCGTCCCTCTCGCCACGCCGTCGAAGGCAAACAGTGCGTGTCGTGCGCCCTGCGGAGTGGCCATGGATCTCGGACGGCCCGCAGGAGATGCGTGTCCTGCGGTGGCGCCGGCGTGCTCCGCGCTCCGGCGAGCGGATCGAGATTCCCGACGAGCGCCGTCACACGCGCCGCTCGTCGCGCGGAGGTCTCGGCGGAGACAATCCCCGCCGTTGTCCGTCGCCTCGGCAGGTGCGATCTGACAAGACCGCGCCCGCCGCCTCCAAGAATCCCAAGCACCCCTTGGCGCCGAAACCCGCTCGTCGTGACGACCGGCGGCGCAAAGCCCGCTGCAGCGGGGCCCTCCCCCGCGACGGGCGGCGCAGGAATCGGCGTGCCGCCCGGAGATAGTTCGGTCATCGAACTGTCGCACTAACCTCGCGGCCGTGCAGACGGGGAACGGGCGCGCCGCCACAGCCGAGGAGGTCGCCGCCGTGCGGGCGGCCGTCCGGGTTGCCCGGCACCTCGAGCGGGCGGCGTGCAGCCTGAGCCCCGCCCACTACCGGGTCCTCGCAGCGATCGAGGACGGCAGCGGGCGCGCCTCGCGGGTAGCGACGAGCCTCGCGCTCGGCAAGCCGACGGTGAGTGCCGCCGTCGAAGTCCTCTGTCAGCGCGGCCTGCTCGAGCGCCAGCCGGACGCCGCCGACCAGCGAGTCGCCTCACTCGCGCTGACCGAGGCGGGGCACCGCAGCCTCGCCGCGGCGGACAGCGCGATGGCGGAAAGCCTCGCGGAGCTGTGCCGGCGCGCGGGGGACGCCGGGCTCAGGCTGCACGCCTGCCTGCGCGCGCTCGGCGCCGCCCTCGACGATCTCGCCGCCGAGTCCGGCGCGCGGCGCCGGTGAGCGCGCCCGGTGCCGGCTGGATCCGCCGGCTCGCGACCGCGGTCATGGCGCGTCGGCGCGACGCGCTCGCGGCGCTCGGTGCGGCCGTTGCCGGCAGCGCCTGCCAGGCGCTCGTTCCCCTCGTCGAGCGCGAGATCGTCGACGCGGTCATCGTCGCGCGCCGCGCGCCGCTTTGGCCCTGGCTGCTCGCGCTGGTCGTCCTCGGCCTGGCGATCTTCGGCTTCGCCCACGTGCGTCGCTACCGGGGCGGCCGCGTCGCGCTCGGGGTCCAGTATGACCTGCGCAACGCGATGCACGACCACCTCCTGCGCCTCGACCTCGCCGCGCTCGAGGCGATGCCGACGGGCCAACTCGTCGCACGCGCGAACTCCGATGCGAACCTGGTTCAGGGGCTCCTGAGCTTCCTGCCGCTCATGGGTGGCAACGTCCTGCTGCTTGTCGCCTCCCTAGCCGTGATGCTCGTCCTCTCGCCGCTCCTCGCGGTCGTCAGTCTGGTCGTCGCGCCCAGCCTGCTCGTCCTCTCCTACCGCATGCGCGGACGCGTCTTCCCGGCGAGCTGGGACGCCCAGCAGCGAGAGGGAGACGTCGCGCAGATCGTCGACGAGGGCGTGAACGGGGTGCGCGTCGTGAAGGCCTTCGGGCAGGAGGAGCGGGAGGTCGACCGCGTGATCGCGGCCGCGGCCGGCCTCTACGGCTCCCAGATGCGCGCCGTGCGCCTCCAGGCGCGCTACCAGCCCCTCCTCGAGGCCGTCCCCCAGCTCGGCCAGGTCGCGCTCTTGGCACTGGGCGGTTGGCTCGCGCTGCGCCACGCGATCAGCCTCGGGACCTTCCTCGCGTTCTCAACCTACCTCGCCCAGATGATGGCACCCGCACGCCAGCTCGCCGGCGTGCTCACCGTCGGCCAGCAGGCCCGCGCGGGGGTCGAGCGGATCTTCCAGATCCTCGACCTCGAGCCGGCGATCGCAGACGGCCCCGACGCCGCGCCGCTCGAGGCCGGCCCGGGACGGCTCGACTTCTGCGACGTGACCTTCGGCTACGGCGACGGCCCGGCGGTGCTGAACGGGTTCGACCTCCACCTCGCCCCGGGGGAGCGGGTGGCGCTCGTTGGCGCGAGCGGGTCCGGCAAGTCCACCGCGACGCTGCTCGTCCCCCGCTTCATCGACCCGGCCTCGGGTCGGGTCCTGCTCGACGGCCAGGACCTGCGCAGCGTCACCCTCGCATCGCTGCGCCGTGAGGTCGCGACGGTGTTCGAGGAGAGCTTCCTCTTCTCTCAGTCGGTGCGCGACAACATCGCCTACGGCCGCCCGGACGCGACCGACGCCGAGATCGAGACCGCCGCGCGCGCCGCGCACGCCCACGACTTCGTCGTCGCACTGCCCGACGGCTACGACACCGTCGTCGGGGAACGCGGGCTGACCTTGTCCGGCGGCCAGCGCCAGCGTCTCGCGCTCGCCCGGGCACTGCTCCAGTCGCCACGCGTCCTCGTGCTCGACGACGCGACGAGCGCCGTCGACGCCCGCGTCGAGGAGGAGATCCACGCCGCGCTGCGCCGCCTGCTCGAGGGCCGCACGACGCTTCTCGTCGCGCACCGGCGCTCGACACTGCACCTCGCGGACCGCATCGCCGTCCTTGAGCGCGGGCGCGTCGTCGCGCTCGGGACCCATGACCAGCTCTCCGAGACCAGCCCCCTCTACCGCGCGCTGCTCGCCGGGCTCGACGAGGACACTCCCGGCAGCCCCGCCGACCGCCGCGAGGTCGCCGCGTCCGCGCCGCAAACAGCCACGGCGTCGGGCGCATGGGCGCGCCCGGCCACCGACGGCGGGCACGCCCGGCCGCTGACGGCGCGCCCGTTCGGTCCCCCGAGTCTCGGCGCCGGTCTCGGCGGCGGGGGTGGCCACTGGCGGCGCAGCCTCGCCCCGACACCGGAGCTTCTCGCCCGCGTCGACGCGCTCGAGCCCGTGCGCGACCACCCCAGTGTCGAGCGCGACCGGGAGACCCAGCGCGACGCCGGTTTCTCGCTGCGCCGTCTCATCCGCGAGTTCCGCCGCCCCCTTCTCGGCGGACTGAGCCTCGTCGTCCTCGACGCGCTCGCCGGCATCGCCGGGCCCGTCCTCGTGCGCACCGGCATCGACCGCGGGGTCGTCGCCGGCTCGCTCGCGAGCCTCCTTCTCGTCTCGGGCGTCGCGCTTGTCATCGCGCTCGGTGACCTCGGCGTCCAGATCGGCGAGACCTTCGTCACCGGCCGCGTCGCACAGCGCGTCATGCTCTCGCTGCGGATCCGGATCTGGGCGCAGCTGCAGCGTCTCTCGCTCGACTACTACGAACGCGAGATGGCCGGCCGGATCATGACCCGGATGACGACCGACGTCGACCAGTTCGAGTCCCTCGTCGAAAACGGTCTGCTCGCCGCCCTCGTCGCGTTCGTGACCTTCGTCGGGGTCGGCGCCGCACTTCTCGTGATCAACCCCGCGCTCGGCGCCCTCACCATGAGCGTCGTCGTGCCGCTCGCGGCGGCGACGATCGTCTTCAGGCGGCGGTCGGCGCGTCTTTACGACCTCGCCCGGGAGCGCATCGCCGTCGTCAACGCGGACTTCCAGGAGAGCCTCGCCGGCGTGCGCGAGGCACAGGCCGCATGCCACGAGCACGAGACGATCGCGCGCTTCCACCGCCTCGGCGCCGACTACCTCGAGACGCGTGTCGGCGCGCAGCGCCTCGTCGCGACCTACTTCCCCTTTGTCCAGCTGCTGTCCACGCTCGCCGACGCGATCGTGCTCGGCGCCGGAGCGGCGTTTGTCGCCAGCGGCCGGCTCGGTGCAGGCACCGTCATCGCCTACATCTTGTATGTCGACCTGTTCTTCTCCCCCATCCAGCAGCTCTCCCAGGTGTTCGACTCCTGGCAGCAGACCAGAGTCTCGGTCCGGCGGATCGCGGACCTGATGGCGCTCCGGCCGCGCGTCGCCACGCCCGACGGGGCACTCGCGCCCGGGCGGCTGCGCGGCGAGCTCCATCTCGACAAGGTGCACTTCTCCTACCCCGCGCGCGACTCGCGCAGGGAGGGGACACCGGCCCCGGCGGCGCTGGCCGGTGTGGACCTGATCGTCCCCGCGGGCGAGACCGTCGCGCTCGTCGGCGCGACGGGCGCCGGCAAGTCGACCGTGGTCAAGCTGCTCGCCCGCTTCTACGACCCCGACGCCGGGGCCGTGCGCGTCGACGGCCACGATCTGCGCCTGCTCGACCCCGCGGGGTACCGCCGCCAGCTCGGCTACGTCCCCCAGGAGGCCTTCCTCTTCTCGGGAACCGTGCGCGACAACATCGCCTACGGTCGGCCCGACGCGACCGACGCCGAGGTCGAGGCGGCGGCCCGCGCGGTCGGCGCGCACGAGGTGATCGCCGCCCTCCCCGGCGGCTATCACCACGAGCTCGGTGAGCGCGGGCGCTCGCTGTCGGCCGGCGAGCGCCAGCTCATCGCGCTCGCGCGCGCCCAACTCGTCGACCCGGCGGTCCTGCTCCTCGACGAGGCGACCTCGAACCTCGACCTTTTGAGCGAGGCGCGGGTGACCGCGGCGATGCAGCAGGTCGCGCTCGGGCGGACGACCGTCATCGTGGCGCACCGCCTGCAGACCGCCCGGCACGCCGACCGGATCGTCGTGCTCGAGGACGGCCGGATCGCCGAGACGGGCCACCACGACCAGCTCGTCGACGCGGGTGGTCGCTACGCGGCGATGTGGGACGCCTTCTCCATGGAGAGCGGCGCTCCCCCCCGAAGCTGAGACGCGTCACCCCGTCGCGCCGGTTCACCCGCTGGCGGTACAGAGCGACCAGAGGCTCGGCCCTCCCCCGGATCGCGCCGCGGGCTCGGGTGCCCTCGGGCGGCGGGGCGCGCCGCGGCGCGTGCCGACGGCACGCAGCCGGGGAAGCCCCGGTGGCGGCTCGTCGGCCCGTTGCGTCGGCCCGTTGCGTCGGCCCGTGGCGACACACCCCGGGGCCGCTCCCCGGACCCGGGCATCTCGCCCGGGTCCGCCGCCGGCTCTTGCGCCCTCGCCGGTGTCGCCCCCACGGGCGTGCCGCGTCACGCCGCGGTCAGGTGGCCGTGGCGACGCGCACGGCCACCCCGAGCCACAGCACCGCCACGAGTGCCCCCGGGCGCGCGAGGCGGCGCTCGCTGCCAAGGAGGACGAGACCGGCCAAGAAGAAGAGCTCGTCGAGGCTGCGCTGGTTGTTCTGGTTCACGAGATCGGCCGGTGAGAGGCACAGTGCGAGCAGGACCATGAGCACAAAGGCGAGCTTCTCCCTCGTCGGTGCGCTGCTCTCCCGCAGGGCGCGTGCGGCGACCACCACGATTCCGGCCAGCACCGCGAGTTGGAGCAGATCGAGCTCCGAGGTGGGCTGAGCGAGACCAGAGAGGTCGCTCACCACGGCACGCACCAGCGCGTCGAGGGGGGGGCCGATGTTGGCCGCGACCCCCGCGCCGCTCGCGAAACCACCCTCGACGAGGTGGATCACGACCTGCAGCGCGACGAACGCGACGCCCGGGAGGATCCACGCCGCGTACGCCCCCCGCCCGGCCTTCTTGGAGCCCGCTCCGGCGCGCCGGCGCGCGACGAGCTGGTCCAGCGCGACGGCGACGACCACGAGCACCGAGGTCTCCCGGGTCAACACGGCTCCGGTGAAGGCCAGAGCGGCGAGCCACGGCCGCTGACGCCGCAGCGCGAGCAGCGCCCCGAGGGTCAGCGCCCCGGTCTGGATCTCCGCGGTGTCCCGGGCGAGGGTGAAGGCGTAGCCCCAGTAGGCGGCGAGCAGCAGGCCGGCGAGGGCGTGGCGGCCGCTCTCTCGCGCCAGGGCGCCCGAGACGAGCCCCACCAGAGCGAGGGACACGAGGTTGACGCCGATGAGCGACCAGGGAACAAGCGACCCGCGTCCGCCCGCGAACAACCAGGCCATGACCGGATAGCCGATGCGCTGCAGGCGCAGGGCGCTGTCCAGTTCGATGCCAAGGGCCTTCGGCGTGAGCTGGGTCGGGTCCAGGGCGAGCCGGTAGAAGAACCGGCCGTCGTAGCCGGGGCCGGAGAAGAGGTGGATGGGGTAGCGCAGGCCGGCCCGCCTGATGAACTGCTTGCCGGCACCGATGAACCACGTGGGATCGCCGTGGGCCAAGAACGAGAGGCGCACCGAGACGAGCAGCACGCCCGCCGCGAGCACGGTCACTGCGGGCACCCACGCCCGATCCAGGCGGGGAAGCCGCCGCACGCCCGAGGCGCTCGGCGCCGATGCGGACGCGAGCTGTGGCTCCTGGTGAATCTTCATGGCACGACCGCCTGGCCTCCCCCTGCCGACCCGACACCCGGCAATCCTCGGACCTCACCGACTCCGGTCGGAGACCGGAAGGGCGCACCTGGCGAGACGGTTCGCGTTCCACCGGAGCCTCGCGATCCGCGCCCGCGGGTCGCTGGCGCCGAGACGTCAGAAGCCGGCCTCGGCCGCCGCCGCGCCGTCTCGGGTCTGTGATGGGCCCGCGGTGGTCTGTCCCATGTGGCGCACATGTCCGGCGTCGTGGCCGTGGCGGAACCTCGAGGCGCGAGGTGGCGGCAGCGAGCGCTCCGTGAGGGCGCGCTGGCGCCCGGGACCGGGCGGAGGGGAGCGACGCGGGTGCGGGCGCGGACCCTCACAGGCCGAGGGTCACCGGGATCAGGTAGAGGCCGAAGGCGATGACAGCCACGCACAGCGTCGTCGCGATCGCCCGGCGCGACCCGCGCATGCGGTGCTCGGGGGGGAGGGCTCGCGCCTCGAGGACGAGCAGGAAGCCGAGCACCACCGGCAGCAGGAACGCGTTCATGACCTCCACCTCGACGGTGAGGCCCACAAGGTCGACGCTCGCGAGGACCAGCACCGCGCCGAGGACGTGCGCGAGGACATAGGTGGCATAGAACCGTGCGTTCGTGCGCGAGGGGCCCTCGTTCAGGCTGTGCCTCCAGCCGAGGACCTCCGACATGCCCCACGCGCCCGCCAGGGAGACGACGAGCGCGGCCACCATGGCCGCGCCGAGGATGGAGGCGCCGACCAGAATGCGAGCGGTCCCGCGGCCGAGCGACCGGCTCAGCGCGCCGGCGATCTGGGCGACGGTGGCGAGCGTCGCGCCCGGATGGGTGCGGTAGACGGTGGCGGCCATGGCGACGACGACGGCGACCATCACGACCTGGGTGATGACGCTGCCCACCGCGGTGTCGCGGCGCTCCCTGGGCAGGTCCTCGATGCTGAGTCCCTTGTCGATCACCGCACCCTGCTGGTAGAAGACCATCCAGGGCATGATCACCGCGCCGACGTTGGCCGCGAGCAGCGTGAGGTAGCCGTGCCGACCGAGAGGCAGCGAGCCAAGCCCCGCCACAAGGGCGCGGGGAGCCGGATGGGCAAGGAACATGACGGGGAGGAACGCGAGCTCCGCGAGACCGACGGCGAGGCCGACGCGCTCGACCCGCCGGTAGCTGCGCATGAAGGCCACGGCGATCAGCGCCACGGTGGCGGTCGGGACGATCACCCACCTCGACACCCCGAAGAGCTCGCCGACTCCAGCCACGCCGGCGAACTCGGTCACCAGCGCCCCCACCGCCGAGGCAGCAAGCGTGCCGGCCGACACGTACGCCCAGCCTGCCCCGAAGCGCTCCCGGATGAGCTGGCCGTGACCCTTGCCGGTGACGACACCGAGGCGGATGGTCATCTCCTGGGCGAGGTAGAGCACCGGGATAAGGGCCAGTTGGGGAAGGACCAGGGCGTAGCCGAAGCGCGACCCGGACTGGGCCGCGGTGACGAAGGAGCCGGCATCGGTGTCGGCGAGCATCACGATCAGGCCGGGCCCCCAGACCGCGAGCAGGCCGATGCGCCACAGGCGCCGACGTGCGTCCCGCCGCACGCTCCCGACCGGCGCCGGCCGCCCGTCACCGGGCGCGCGCTCGATCACGGGGGGAATTTGGCCCACGCCGGCCTCAGCCGGCCGCGCCGCGGCGCCAGCGCCCTCCGGGCGCTGCGCAAGCGACCCCGACGCGAGGAGAGCAGAACGCGCCGCGGCGCGTCCCGACCGGGGAGGCGGCGGGACGCGACACGGAACGAGGATAGGGCCGGGTCCCGCTTCCTCGGCCGAGGCCGGGATCAGGTCGGGCGCGCCGACGCCGTGGGGAGACGGCGGCAACCCGGGTGCCGGGGCGGCCACCGCACGCGCCGTGTCGTCTCGGGATGGCCGCCGCGCGCGGTCCGCCCCTCGGCACCGGGAGGTCGCGCGCACATGGCCTGGACGCTTCGAGGACGGCCGCTCGCCAGGGGCCACCGGCGCGAGGGCCCGCTGGGCCGCTCGCCGCCGTCTCACAGGCCAACGATCCCCGACGGCCCCGAGCGCCGAAAGGGACGAAGGTCCCCGGCTCTGCGCCGCGGGGCGCTCGCCAAGGGCTCGACGCGGCTTCCGCCCCGCCCGACGGACGGCTCCGCCGGGCGGGGCTCAGGCGCGCTCACCCCCACGACGGCGGCCGGGGCTCCGGGCTCCCGCTGGGCGCGTCGGCAGGGGACGCCCGGTCGCGTCGAGCGAGCGCGCTCGGCCACCAGACACGCCCGCCGATGTCGCTCAGCAGCGCCGGCACCAGAACGGAGCGGACGACGAGCGTGTCGAGCAGGACGCCGAAGGCCACGATGAAGCCGATCTCGACCAGGGCCACGAGAGGAAGGACGGCGAGCGCGGAGAAGGTGGCGGCCAACACGACGCCCGCGGAGGTGATGACCCCCCCGGTGACGCGCAGGGCGATGGCCGTCCCGCGACGGGTGCCGCGCACGAGGGACTCCTCGCGGACCCGGCTGACGAGGAAGATGTTGTAGTCGACGCCGAGCGCGACGAGGAAGATGAACGCGAGGAGAGGAATCGACTGGTCGACTCCGGCGAAGCCCAGTGCGTGGAACACGAGCGTGCTCACCCCGAGTGCCGCCGCGAAAGAGAGCACCACGGTGAGCGCCAGCACGACCGGCGCGACCACCGCGCGGAGAAGGACGCCGAGGACCACCATCACGACCAGCAACACGAGCGGCATCACGACCGCGCGGTCCCGGGCCGCAGCGTCGTTGGTGTCAAGGGTCGTGGCGGTGTCGCCGCCGACCAGGGCACGTGCGCCCGGAAGCGCGGCGAGCTCGGTGCGCATGGTGCGGACGGCGTCGAAGCTCGCCGGGGTCCCCGGTGCCGAGGAGAGGATCGCCAGGACCTCGACCTCGCCGCCGGAGGCGGCGACGGGGGCTGCGGCGACCACGCCGGGGACGCCTCGCAGGCGCGAAAGCACGGGACCGGTCTCTCCGGAGGCGGCGATCACGACCACCGGCGCGCCGCCGCCGGCGGGAAAGTGCCGCGCGTAGAGGCTCTGGCCGACCACCGACGACGGCGCGTTCGTGAACGCCTGGGTCGGCTGCAAGCCGAGGTGGAGCGCGAACAACCCGGTCGACAACACGACCAGTGCGGCGGCCGTCGTGCTCCAGATTCGCCGGGGACGTCGGGAGATGGCCGCTGCCACGCGGGCCCAGAGACCCTCACTGTCCTCCCAGCCGGGTTGGAAGGTGGGCTTGGCCGGCCAGAACAGCCGCCGGCCGAAGACCACGAGCAGCGCCGGCAGGAAGCTCAGCTGGGCGACCAGCGCCGAGGCGATCCCGACCGCCCCGATCGGACCGAGGCCGCTCTCGGAGTTCAGCTCGGCGGCGAGCAGGCACAGCAGGCCGAGGACCACGGTCGACGCGGACGCGAGGATCGCCGGTGACGCCCGGAGGAGCGCGGCGACCATCGCCTCGTGGTGATCCTCGTGGCGTCGCAGCTCTTCGCGGTAGCGGGCGGTGAGCAACAGCGCGTAGTCGGTCCCCGCGCCGAAGACGAGGACGGTGAGGATTCCGCCGCTCTCCCCGCTTACGACCACGCCGGCGCGCGTCGCCAGCTGGTAGACGGCCCACTGCGAAAGTCCGACGGCCGCGACGACGCCGAGGAGCGGGACCAGCCAAAGCAGCGGGCTGCGGTAGATGAGCAGCAACAAGACGATGACGACGAGCGCGGTGACGACGAGGAGGATCCCGTCGATGCCGTGGAAGGCGCCGACGGAGTCGGCGAGCAGTCCGGCCGCCCCGGTGACGTATCCGCTCAGCCCCGCGCCGCCCGAAACGATCTTGCGCACGGCCGAGAGGTCGTCGGTCAGTTTGGTGGCATCGGGCTGGCGGACGTCGAAGGCGTAGGACAGCGCCCTTTTGTCCCTCGAGAACACGATCGCCTGGGGCTTGAAGTCCGGGACCTGCCTGGCGGCCTCGGCCCGCTGACGCGCGACGAGCGAGCGCTGCGCGGGCGTGATGGTGCCGCGCTGGGCCACGTACAGCACGACGCCGGGTACCTGCTGACCACCGGGAAAGCGCGCGAGGGCGTTGTTGACCTTGGTCGACTGCGCGCTGGCGGGGAGGTAGGCGATGGCGTCGTTCTTCTCGACCTTGGGCAGCTTGCCGGCGAACGGTCCGGTCAAGGCCATGACTGCGACCCAGAAGACCACCAGCACCCACTTGGCTCGCCTGCCGGCCGCGAGCGCGAGCACCCGGGTCCAAGGTGGTCGTCGCCCGCCCGCTCGCGCCGTGCACTCAGTCATCTCGACCCTGTACCTCCCGCTCCTCGACGCCACGGCGCCGGGCGCCGCGCCGAGGACGCGCCGGCAGTCCCCGCGCGCCGGTGCACGGCTCGGTCACCGAGGCGTCCGGGACCACCTCGATGCTCAGGAGCCGATCACGCGCCACGGGCCGCCGGGGCGGGTATCGCTGTCCCGCCCGCGTCCACCCACATCGTCGCGTCCCTCGGCTCCGGCCATCCTGACCCTCGATGATCATATATCTCTATAATCGAGACAACTCGCCCACCGCGACTCCCTCGGGCGTGCGAGACTCCGAGAGGAGACCACGACCCCTTGCCCGCTCCCCCCACCGCAGCTCTGCACGCCGAGATCATCGAGCTCCTGCGCCGCTACAGCCTGGAGAGCCATCGGCTCGCCGAGGTCTTTGCCGAGCTCCACGGCGTGCACCACACCGATCTGCGGGCTCTCGTCGCCGTGCTCGACGCCGAGCGGCACGGCGAGCCGCTCACCCCGGGGGAGCTCGGCGCGGCCGTGGGGCTCAGCTCCGGTGCGACCACCGCGCTGATCGACCGACTGGAGGCGACCGGCCACCTCCGTCGGGCCCGCGACGACCCGGACCGACGCCGGGTCCGCCTGCACTACGACCCCGAGGGACTCGCCCTCGCCCACGCGTTCTTCTCGCCCCTCGGCGAACGCACCACTGCGGTCATGGACCACTTCGCTCCCGAGGAACTGGCAACGGTCGCCCGATTCCTGAGGGCGATGAACCAGGCGATCGAGGAGCACCGCGCCCATCTCCGGCGCGGCGACGACTGAGCGCCCGCCCGGGCGGGACGCCGCTGTCGCGCCATGAATACCGAAGGCGTGCCAGAGGTGCCGTTCCCCGGTGCGAGGACCGATCCGCGGACCGCGCACACGTCCGGACCGCCGACGCGCCCGCCCCCGGTGTCCTCGCCGAGGTGCTGGGCACGCCCGGGGAGCACCTGCGGTGTCTTCCGGCTTCCCGCACAACACGTCGGCGGAGGTGGTCGCCTCCCTCGCCCGGGCCCACCCGCCTATCGGGTGCGGTGGCGGCCGGGCGTGACGAGTCGTCGACGTCGCGCGACGCGTTGCCACGTTGGCCCGAGGCCGCCCTCACGTTGCTGCCTGGCGACCCGCCGCGGCGCGGGACCTTCTTCTTCTACCGCCCCCGCGGCGCGCTGGCGGGCGAGAAGCTCAAAGAGTCGCTCGAGGTCGTGCTGCCGAGCGCGACGGGCGGCGCGCTGCGACGCTGAAAGGTTCCCGGCGCCACGATCGCGATCCCCGAAGCGCTTCGCGCTCTGGCCGACCTCGGTCCGGCGGTCGCCGGCGCCGACGCGTTGGCGGCCGTCCTCGAGTCCGCCGTGAGCCTCATCGCGGCCGGCCGCTTCCATCCCGCGGTGACCGTCGGCGGACACGATGCCTGGCTGGTCGGCCCACCCAGGCCCGGGGAGCGCCGGCTCGTCGCCGCTCTCGCCGGTGCGCTCGACCCCGCGGCGCACGCGGCCGTCTGCGGCGCGCCGGCGCGGCGGCGAGTCGCGAGCCCGGCCTTCCTCGTCCGGGCGGCAATGGACGCCGTGGCCGACGCGCTCGTCCGAGCGCGGCCGCCCCCGTCGCCCTTCGCGCCGCCGGTCGAAGCGGGAAGCCGTCGCTGTTCGCGTCGCCGGAAGGCGGCGACGCGTCCCATCGGCGACCCTGGCTCGTCGAAGCCGCCGGGGGCTCGCCGGAGAGCGCGGCGCCGATGTCACGTGGCGGGTCGAGCTCGCCGCGGAGAGCGCGCTGGTCTCCCACGCCCCTTCGAGCACGCCGGACGGGCAGCTCTCCAGCTCACGAGCCGCGCGGACCCGAGCCTGATCGTCGACGCGGCCAACCTCTTCGGCGCGCCGTCTACGTGGACCGGGTCGATCATCGCGCCGACGTCTACCGGTCGAAGTGAGCGTGTCCACGGGACTCTCACAGTCCGAATAACGACGCAAGGTCTCCTTGCCGGTGGACCTTGGAGGACAGCATACGAACCGGGTGCTCCTCCTCGCATCCGACGCCCGCACCCTCGGCCGGAAACGGTGAGCCGACGCCACGGCCGTCCGCGACCCTTGGCGGTAGCACGGGAAGATGGACGTGGAGGAGATCGTCTTCGTCGTGGAGGAGGCGCTGGAGGGCGGCTATGCCGCCCGCGCACTCGGCGAGACGATCGTCACCGAGGCCGACGACCTCGGCGCGCTCCGGGAGATGGTGCGCGACGCGGTCATCTGTCATTTCGACGAGGACGAGCGTCCAAGGCTCGTCTGCCTGCACCTGGTTCGCGATGAGCTGCTCGCCGTGTGAGGCTGCCTCGTGACCGGACCGGACGCGAGCTGTCGACGCTGCTGCGGCGGCGCTTCGGCTACGAGATCGTCCGCCAGTCCGGAAGCCATCTTCGATTGCCCACCCTCGTGAACGGCGAGCACCGCGTTACCGTGCCTGCTGGCGGCCCATTATGGGTCGAAGGGCTTTCCACTTAACCGGACCTACCCTGTTTGACGACCTGCTCTCCAGGGACGTGCCGCAGGTGGGCGTTCCAAGCTGGGCGGGTGGCACCAGGAGCCAGGAGGCCTGGGAGGCCGCTT
>JAKABX010000051.1 GCA_021796545.1 Actinomycetes bacterium | reverse complement strand
CGGCGGCGCGCGCCGCTCCGGGGTGCGCGACGCCGCCGCGCAGCGCGAGACGCGCCGCGACGCCGAGGGAGAAGATCGCGCGGCCGTCACGCTCGAGCACGCGCCCGTCGGCTGCGGCGAGCGCGCGTGCGGCGGCCGCGGCAGACCCCGAGAGCTCGCGCTCGACGACGCCGAGCTCGAGGGGGTCGAGCACCCGGCGGCCGTCGGCGCTCATGAGCGCGGCGGGGCCTTCAGAAGCCACGACCGGGGTGCGGTTCAAAGTCCGGCCGCGCGCGCCGCGTCCTTCGTGCGGCTCGCCGAGATCAGCTGGACGACACCCCCTGACAAACCGCGCCGCACGACCCGGGTGAAACCGGCACTGCTCAGCATCGCCGCAAGCGCGGGCGGTGCGGGGAGGTAGGCGACGGAGCGGGGCAGGTAGCGGTAGGCGGCCGCGTCGGACAGCAGCCCGCCGAGGCGGGGGACGATCCGCTCGAACCAGACGCCGTGCCCGAGGCGCAGCAGACCAGCGGCCGGCGTGTCGACCTCGAGCAGCGCGATGCGCCCGCCGGGGCGCAGCACGCGTGCCGCCTCGGCGAAGATCGCCGCCAGGTCGGTGAAGTTGCGCAGCGCGAATCCCGAGACGATCCCGTCCAGGGCCCCATCGGCAAGGGGCAGGGCCGCCGCGTCGGCCTCGAGGACGGGGCCGCGCCCCGCGGCGCCGGCGGCGGCGAGCATCCCGAAGGAGAGGTCCGCGCCGAGGGCGCGGTGGCCGGCGGCCCGGAGGAGCGCGGTGAGGTCGCCGGTCCCGCAGGCGAGATCGAGCACAATGGCACCGGGAGCGAGCTCGAGCGCCGCGACGGTGCGCCGGCGCCACCCCTGGTCGAGGCCGAAGGTCATGACGCGGTTGACGACGTCGTAGCGGGGCGCGATCGCGTCGAACATCTGGCGCACCATGGCAGTCTTCGCCGCGCCGGTCGGCAGCACCTCGGTCCGGGGGGCCGCGCCCGGCCGGGGTGCGCTCACGCGGCGGGCCTCACCGGAACCAGAGCTTGACGTAGCTGCGGCTCATCGGGTGCAGGAGGGCGACGAGGAGCGCGATCTCGAAGATCAGGGTGAGGATGCTCGCCCCCCCGCCGAGGAAGATGAGGACGAAGGGCAGCACCGCCGCACCCAGCGCGACGACGTAGCCCCACTTGCGCTGGTTCGCGACGCCGAGCCCGCCGGCCGCCTCGGCGACGACGAGCAGGAGGAACAGGGCGAAGCCGACACCACCGCCGCCGCCGGCGAACGCGCCGAAGAGCAGGCCGAGGAGGGCGTTCCAGTAGAGGAGGTAGACGCCGACCTGGAGGGTCTGGGGGAGGTTCGTCGGCAGAAGCCGCATGTCGGACGAGCGCTTGCCGTTGGGGTTCCATGCCACGGTGCCATTCTGCCAGCTCGCCGCGCCCGACCCCCGCGCGCGGCGGTCGGTCAGCCCGGTGCCCTAACCGATCCGTCCCACTGCGCGAGCGGCGCGACGTGCCCCCGCCAGCGGCGCTGGAACGCGCGCCCGGGGAGCGAGCGCCGTCCATTCGCCCACAGCAGCGTCGCCCAGGGGTCCTCACCGGGCTCGTGCCAGGGGAAAAGGCGCGCCAGGACCAACAAAGGCGAGCTCGTCATCGGGCGCGAGGAAAAGCCCCAGGGCGCGGGGCGCGTCGTCGCTGTGCACCAGGAGCTCGTCGCAGGCCATGGCGGCGAAACCGGTGCGGTCCGGCGCGCCCAAGGGGTGGAAGCCGCGACGGTCGGACAACGCGGCGTCGATGCCCGCCGCACAGACCCACGCCGCGGCGAGAGGCTCGTCACGAGCGCGGCGTTGGCCGCCTCCTTGCGCACGGCGAGCGAGAAGGCCGCGTCGTCGCCGGGCCGGCTCCACAGGTCGAGCGCGGACCAAAGGGCCCCTCGGCGGCGTGGGCGACGACCGACGCCGCGGTGAAGTCCAGCCCGGGAACAGGTGCGGACCAGTCCTGCGCGAGCGCCGACTCGAGCAGCGCGGCACCGCAGGTCGCGGCGGCGAGGACGTCGGCGCCGCCGAGCTCCCGCGGCCGTGACCCGGTGCCGCCCTTCTCACCGCTTACGGCGCGCCCCGCATCGACAGGGCGCGCACGGACGCGTCCCCGGCCGCCGCGCGCGCCGCGAGCTGGCCGCAGGCGGCGTCGATCGTGCGGCCGCGGGTGCGCCGCAGCGTGGCGTTGACCCCCCGCGCCGCCAGCGCCGCGCGGAAGGCGTCGACACGGGCGGGCGGCGAACCAAGGACCGGGAAGCCGGGGGTCGGGTTGAGCGGGATCAAATTGACGTGCGCGCCGAGGGGGCGGGCGATCGCCGCGAGCTCGTCGGCGTCGCGCTCGCGGTCGTTGCGCCCGGCGATGAGCGCCCACTCGAAGCTGAGCCGGCGCCTCGTCGCCGCGACGTAGGTCGCGCACGCATCGGTGAGCTCCGAGAGCGGGTAGCGGCGATTCAGCGGGACGAGCTCGTCGCGCAGCGCGTCGTTGGCGGCATGCAGCGAGACGGCGAGGTTGACCTGGCGGGGGAATGTCGAAAGACGCCGGATCCCCGGCACGACGCCCACGGTCGAGATGGTGACGTGGCGGGCGGCGATCCCGATCTCGTCCACGATGACCCCGACAGCGCGCGCAACGCGCTCGAAATTGGCAAGCGGCTCGCCCATCCCCATGAACACGACGTGGTCGAGCCGGCGTTCCGCCGCGCGGGCCGCACGCGCCGCGCGGACAACCTGCTCGACGATCTCGCCGGTCGACAGCTGCCGGACGAAGCCCGCCTGACCCGTGGCGCAGAAGCTGCAGGCCATCGCGCAACCCGCCTGTGAGGAGATGCAGACCGTCGAGCGTCGCGGGGCGTGCATGAGGACCGCCTCGATCTGCGCGCCGTCGTGCAGTGCGAACAGCCACTTCGCGGTCGCGCCGGCGTCCGCGCGCTGCTCGGCGACGAGGTCGAGCGCGCCGGCGAGCTCCGGGGCGCGCCCGAGGCGCGCCCGGAGCGCGGCGGGTAGCGCCGTCAGCTCGGCGGGCTCGGCGAGCTGACGGTAGAGGCCGTCGGCGAGCTGGTTGACGCGGTAGGCCGGCTCGCCGCGCAGGAGCGCGGCCAGCTCGGCGCGGGTGAGGTCGTAGCGGCTCATCGGGGCGGGTTCGACGCCGGGACGTCCGCGACGTACGCGCGGTCGTGGTGGTCGACCGCGAAGGCGAACGAGCGGTAGAGGCCGACCGCAGCGGTGTTCGCCGCGTCCACGTAGAGGAAGACCGACGGGCATCCGGCGGCGCTGAGGTGGGCGCATCCCGCCGCGAGCAGTGCGCGCCCGAGGCCGCGGCCGTGCAGGTCGGGGTCGACACCGATGACGTAGATCTCCCCCGCTGCGGGGTCGTCGGGGTCGGCGACCTTGGTCCAGCAGAAGCCGGCGAGTCTCCCGTCGCGCTCGTGGAGGAGGAAGCCGGCGGGATCGAACCACGGTTGGGCCTCCCGGGCGACGATCGTCGCGCGGGACCACGAGCCCTGTTCGGGGTGGGCGGAAAAGATGCGGTTGTTGAGCGCGAGCCAGGCGTCCTCGTCCTCGCCGGCGACAAAGGCGCGCGTGGAAAGGCCGGCCCCGTGCTTGGCGAGGTCCTCCTCGAGGGGCAGCGCGCGCCGCATCTGGTAGAGCTCGCGCCCCCGACGCATCCCCGCGGCGGCGGCCATCGCGTCGTCGGCGGGCGTGGGCTTCGCGATCCAGAGGTGGACGTGACCGCCTCCCTGGGCGGCGACCTCGCCGAGCGCCGCGGCGAGCAGATCACCCCCGACACCGTCCCCGCGGTGCGCGGGGTGGACCGCGAGCTCGATCGCGTAGGAGCCGGCGCCGTGCTGGAGCTGTGCGTAGCCGAGCACCCGCGCGCGCCCCCGACCGCGCGCCACGAAGCCCGCGGTCCCGCCACGGCCGCCCTGGACGAGGTCGAGCCACTGGTGCTCGCCGAGGGCGGCGTGGTGATCGGCCGCCTCGATCGTCATGAGCAGGTCCGCGATCTCCGCGATGTCGTCCTCGCCGAGCCGGCGCTTCACCTCGACGTCGTGCACCTTCGCAGGGTAGCGGGGCAGGGTGGCTCCCCCGGGTGGGCCGGGCGGCGGCGGCACGCCTCGCTAGTCTGCGCACATGGAGCGCCCGCCCGTCCCCGCCCAGCGTGCGCCCCGTGTCGGCGTCAAGACCCCCCGGCGCGAGAGCGCGCGGGCGCGCGCCCGGCGGGCGGCGGAGATCGCTTCGCGGCTCGCGGCGGCGTACCCGGGAGGCGCCACCGAACTCTGCGCGCTTCGCCACGACGGGCCCTACCAGCTGCTCGTCTCGACGATTTTGTCGGCCCAGTGCACCGATGAGCGGGTGAACCAGGTGGTCCCGGCGGTCTTTTCCCGTTACCCCGAGCCCGAGGACCTCGCGGCGGCCGACCCCGGCGAGCTCGAGGCACTCATCCGCTCGACGGGATTCTTCCGCGCCAAGGCCGCGAGCCTGATCGGCATGGCGGCAGGGGTCCGGGACCGCTTCGGCGGAAAGGTCCCCGACGCGCTCGCAGACCTCGTCACTCTGCCCGGCGTCGGGCGCAAGACCGCGAACGTCGTGCGCTCGGTCGGCTTCGGGGAGCCGGGTCTGCCCGTCGACACCCACGTCGGGCGGCTCAGCCGCCGCCTCGGGCTGAGCGCCTCCGACGATCCGGTGAAGGTCGAGGCCGACCTCGGCGCGCTGGTCGCCCCCGAGGAGTGGGGCGCGTTCAGCCTGCGGCTGATCCTGCACGGCCGGCGCGTCTGCCGCGCGCGCCGCCCGCGCTGTGGGGAGTGCTTCCTCGCCGACCTCTGCCCATCGGCGGCGCCGGAAGACTGAGCGGCGCCCGGCGTGGCGCAGGTTCAGGCCCGCGTCTCGAGCAGGCGTTCGAGACGGCGCCGCGCCGCGACGAGGGAGCGCTCGACCGCATACAGGTCGCCCGCCGTGCGCTCGTCGCGGGCGCGCTCGGCCGCCCCCGCGAGCGCGACGACCCGGTCGACGAGCTGGGCGAGTGTGGACTGCAGCGAGGAGATCTCGGAGCGTTCGGCGGCCATCACCCCATCCTTGCCGCGTCCGAGGCGGGCGGGGAGCGCCGCGGGCGCGTTTAAGCTCGGCGCCGTGCTCAGACTGCTCGACCTTCGGGGTGCGCCCGCCGGCGCGCTCGCCGATCTGCCCCGTCCGGACCTCGGGGGCGAGGGCCCCGTCGAGCAGGTCCGTGCGATCCTCGCCGAGGTGCGCGCCAAGGGCGACGCTGCGGTGCGTGGCTTCACCGAGCGCTTCGACGGGGTGCGCCTCGAGAACCTGCGCGTCCCGGACGAGGAGCTGCAGGCGGCGCTCGGGCGCCTGCCCGGGGCGCTGCGCGCGGCGCTCGAGGAGGCGCGCGACGCCATCTGGGCATTCCATGCACACCGCGCACCGCAGCCGCCGCCCTTCGAGCGCGGCGGGATCACGGTCCGCCACCTCGAGATCCCCGTCGAGCGGGCCGGCGTCTACGCGCCGGGCGGGCGCGCGCGCTACCCGTCGAGCGTGCTGATGACCGCGATCCCGGCCAAGGTCGCGGGCGTCGGGTCCGTGGCGTGCGCGATTCCGCCGGGACCCGAGGGGCGTCTGCCCGACGAACAGCTCGGCGCGGCCGCGCTGGCGGGCGTCGACGATGTCTACGCGATGGGCGGGGCCCAGGCGATCGCCGCGCTCGCGTACGGCACCGAGTCGGTGCGCAAGGTCGACGTCATCTGTGGGCCGGGGAACAAGTGGGTCTCGATCGCCCAGCGTGAGGTGCGCGGCGTCGTCGGGGTCCCCGCCGCGTTCGCGGGCCCCTCCGAGGTCGTGGTCGTCGCGGACGAGTCCGTGCCTGCCGACTGGGCGGCGATCGACGTCGTCGTGCAGGCTGAGCACGGGCCCGACGGGCTCGCCTGGCTGATCACCTGGTCCGAGGAGACCGCACGACGGGTCAGCGACGCCGTCGGCCGTCTCGTGGCGGCGTCGCCGCGGCGTGCCGACACCGAGCCCACGCTGCGCGGGGGCGGCTACGCGGTCGTCGTCGACGGCCCCGAGCAGGCGATGGCGGTCGCCAACGCGATCGCGCCCGAGCACCTCGAGCTGCTCACCGAGAACGCCGAAGGGCTGCTGGCTTTGGTCCGCAACGCCGGCGCGGTCTTCCTCGGCCCCTACGCGCCGGCCTCGGTCGGCGACTACCTGGCCGGGCCGAGCCACGTGCTGCCGACCTTCTCGACCGCCCGCTTCGCCAGTGTGCTCGGGGTCGAGGACTTCGTGCGCCGCGTGCACGCGATCGCGCTCGACCGCCGCGCGATGGAGCGCGTCGCCCACCACGTCGCCGCGATCGCGAGCGCGGAGGGGCTTCCCGCGCACGCCGAGTCGACACTGATGCGGGTCGAGGAACCGACTTGGAGCGCGCCGTGAACAACGGGGAGCGCCCGGGCCTCCCCGCACCGCGCCGCGACGTCGCGCTGATGGCCGGATACCACTCGCCCCAGCTCGCCGTCGACGTCCGCCTCAACACCAACGAGGCGCCCGAGCCGCCTCCCGCGGCCTTCGTCGCGGCGCTGCAGGAGGAGCTCGGCCGGCTCGCCTGGAACCGCTACCCCGACCGCTCGGCCCGGGCGCTGCGCGTCGCCCTCGCGGCGCACCACGGCGTGACGCCAGAGGAGGTCTTCTGCGCGAACGGCTCCAACGAGGTGCTGCAGTCGCTGCTGCTCGCCTACGGCGGACCAGGGCGCAACGTCGTCGTCTTCGAACCGACCTACGCGCTGCACTCGCACATCGCCCGGGTCACCGGCACACGCGTCGTCACCGGCGCGCGGGACGAGGAGTTCCTCCTCGACAGCGACGAGGTGGGCCGCTGCCTCGCAGAGGCGAGGGCGCAAGACCTTGACGGGCCGAACCCGGTGATCACCTTCCTCTGCTCCCCGAACAACCCGACCGGTCGCCTCGAGCCCGACGCGCGCGTCGACGACCTCTGCCGGCGCGCGCCGGGGCTGGTCGTGATCGACGAGGCCTACGGGCAGTTCGCGCCGCGCTCGGCCCTGTGGCGCCGCGGCGAGAACGAGCGCGTCGTCATCGTCCGGACCTTCTCCAAGACCTGGTCGCTCGCCGGCCTGCGCCTCGGCTACGCGCTCGGCGCGCCCGAGGTCGTCGAGGCGATGGAGCGCGTCGTGCTGCCCTACCACCTCGACCTCGTCACCCAGGCCGCCGGTGTCCTCGCGCTCGCGCACGAGGAGGAGATGCGCGCCCGGGTCGCTCGCCTTGTCGCCGAGCGGGGCCGTGTCGTCGCCGGGCTGGAGGGCCTCGGCTGCGCCGTCGTCCCCTCGGACGCGAACTTCGTCCTCTTCGCGCCAGATGGGCGCGACGCGCACGCGATCTGGTCCGCGCTCGTCGAGCAGTCGGTCCTCGTGCGCGACGTGTCGGGATGGCCGCGCCTTGCCGGCTACCTGCGCGTGACGATCGGCGCGCCGGCCGAGAACGACCGGTTCCTCGAGGCGCTCGGCGCCGCACTCGGCCGGTGAGCGCGCCGCAGCCGGTGCGGCACGTGCCGGTCGGCGTGGGAGGCTAGAGCCATGGACCTCGCCCCCCCTTCTGGAGATGGCGCCGCGGCGCGCGCCGCCGAGCGCCACCGCGTCACCAAGGAGAGCGATGTGTTCGTCGCCGTCGACCTCGGGGGCGGGGCGGTCGAGGTGGCGACGGGGCTGCCCTTCTTCGACCACATGCTCGCCCAGCTCGGCCGCCACGGTGGGCTCGGTCTCACCGTGCGGACGAGCGGGGACCTCGCGGTCGACGCGCACCACAGCGTGGAGGACACCGGCATCACCCTCGGCGCGGCGCTCGCCGACGCGCTCGGCGACAAGGCCGGCGTACGGCGCTTCGCCTCGGTCGCGCTGCCCCTCGACGAGGCGCTCGTCGAGGTCGCCTTGGATCTGTCGGGACGCCCGTACCTGCACTACGAGCTCGCCCTGCCCCCCGACGTCGCGCCGCTCGGATCGCCCGGCTTCGAGCCGCAGCTCGCCGAGGAGTTCTGGCGCGCGTTCGTCACGAGCGCCGGCATCACGCTCCACCTCGTCGCGCGCCGCGGTCGCAACAGCCACCACCTCGTCGAGGCGTCCTTCAAGGCGGTGGCCCGCGCGCTGCGCGACGCCGTGGCGGTCGAGGGCGGCGGCGTCCCCTCGACCAAGGGGGTGCTCTGAGACGGTGATCGCCGTCCTCGACTACGGCATCGGAAATCTGCGCTCGGCCGAGAAGGCCCTCCAGCACGTCGGCGGGGACGCGCGCCTCGTCGATCGCGCCGAGGACGCGCTCGGCGCCTCCGGCATCGTGCTTCCCGGTGTCGGGGCGTTCGGGGCCTGCGCGTCGGCACTGAAAGCAAGCGGCCTCGCAAGCGTCGCCCGGGCGGCGGTCGCGGCGGGCGTCCCCTTCCTCGGGGTCTGCGTCGGCTTCCAACTGCTGTTCGAGACGGCCGAGGAGAGCCCCGACGCAACGGGGCTCGGGATCTTCCCGGGCAGCGTCCGGCGCCTGTCGGGGGCGGTCAAGCTCCCCCAGATGCAGTGGAACGTGCTCGAGCGGGTCCCCGAAAGGCCCTCGCGCATGCTCGCCGGTCTCGGCGACGCGCCCTGGTTCTACTTCGTGCACTCCTACGCCCCCGTCCCCGAGGGCGCGGCGGCCGATCTCGTCGTCGCACGCTGCGACTACGGCGGCCCGGTCGTCGCGGCGCTCGAGGCCGACAACTGCTGGGGCTGCCAGTTCCACCCGGAGAAGTCGGGGTCCTCGGGCCTCACTCTGCTCGCGAACTTCGTCGCGCTCACCAAGGGGGACGGGCGCCGGCTCGAATCGCTCGCCGTGGCGTCGTGAGCGCGCCCTTCACCCTCTACCCCGCGATCGACCTGAGCGCCGGGCGCTGCGTCCGCCTCGTGAAGGGCGACTTCGCGCAACAGACCACCTACGGCGATCCGGTGGAGGTCGCGCGCGCATACGTCGCGGCCGGGGCGACGGCGCTTCATGTCGTCGACCTCGACGCGGCGCGCACGGGCGAACGGCGCAACCGCGACATCGTGCGGGCGATCGCCGCGGCGGTGCCCGTGCCCGTCCAGCTCGGCGGGGGGCTGCGCGATGACGAGGCTGTGGACGGCGCGCTCGCGGACGGGGCAACGCGCGTCGTGCTCGGGACCGCGGCCGTCGAGGACCCGGGCCTCGCGCTCCGGCTCGCGGCCGTTCACCCCGGCGCCGTCGTCGTCGGTCTCGACCACCGGCGCACGAACGGCCCGGGCCGCTCGGGGCGCGAGGTCGCCGTGCGGGGCTGGCAGGAGGGGAGCGGGCGGGATCTGCTCGACCTGCTCGACGCGCTCGCCGGCGCGGCGCTCGCCGGGGTCCTCATCACCGACATCACCGTGGACGGCACGCTTTGCGGCCCGGACCTCGAGGGCTATCGCCACGCCCTGCGCGAGAGCGCGCTCCCACTCATCGCGTCGGGCGGGGTGGGACGCGTCGGCGACGTCGCCGCCCTCGCGGCGCTCGAGGTCGGTGGACGCCGCCTCGCCGGCGCCGTGGTGGGAAAGGCGCTGCTCTCGGGCACGCTCGACCTCGCCGAGGCGGTGCACGCATGCGCGCGGTGAGGGTCGTCCCCTGCCTCGACGTCAACGCGGGCCGCGTCGTCAAGGGTGTGAACTTCCTCCAGCTGCGAGACGCGGGCGACCCCGTCGAGCTCGCCCGCCGCTACGACGCCGACGGCGCGGACGAGCTCGTGTTCCTCGACATCAGCGCCTCCTACGAGGGCCGGGCGACCATGGTCGAGGTCGTGCGGCGCACCGCCGAGGAGATCTTCATCCCGCTCACCGTCGGCGGCGGGGTGCGGAGCCTGGAGAGTGCGCGGCGCCTGCTGCGCGCCGGTGCCGACAAGGTCTCGCTCAACACCGCGGCGCTCGACCACCCCGAGCTCATCGAGCAGATCGCCGCCACCTTCGGGTCCCAGTGCGTGGTCGTCGCGATCGACGCCCGGCGCTACCCGATGGCGAGCGGCTTCGAGGTCTACACCCACGGCGGCCGCCGCCCGATCCGCAAGGACGCGCTCTCGTGGGCGCTCGAGGCCGAGAGCCGCGGCGCGGGCGAGCTGCTCGTCACCTCGATGGACCGCGACGGCACCGAGGAGGGCTACGACCTCGAGCTGATCGGCGCGATCACCGCCGCGGTGCGCATCCCGGTCATCGCGTCCGGCGGCGTCGGGACCCTCGACCACCTCGTCGCTGGCGCGACCGCCGGCGGCGCGGACGCCGTGCTCGCCGCGTCGATCTTCCACTACGGCCGCTACTCGATCGCCGAGGCCAAGCAGTACCTGAGCCGCCACGGCGTGACGGTCCGCCCCGTCGCCTGAGCCCCGCCGCCCCGAACGGCGTCGGCCACCGGCGCACTAGCGTGCGGGAGATGGCACCGGGAGACAATGTCGGCGCGCTGGCCGTCGACCTCGACGACGCGAAGCGGGCGATCACCATGTTGAACGACCGCCTGCTCGTGCGCGAGCCCGCGGCCGAGGGGGAGCGCCGCTCGCGCGCGGGGATCCTGATCCCGGCCACGGCCCAGGTCGCCAAGCGCCTCGTCTGGGCCGTCGTCGTCGCCGTCGGTCCGCACGTGCGCTCGATCAAGGTGGGCGACCGGGCGCTTTTCAACCCCGAGGACTGTTTCGAGGTCGAGATGCGCAGCGAGAACTACCTCATCGTGCGCGAGCGCGACGTGCACGCCGTGGCGGCGGAGCGGCTGGACGGCGGGACGGGCCTGTACCTGTGAGCGCGCCGGACCCGCCGGTCGCGGCGGGAGCCGTGCCCGGCGCCCTGGATGTCGACGAGTCTCTGCTCGACGCTGTGGCATACGGGCCGGACGGCCTCGTCGTCGGCATCGTGCAGGAGATCGGGACCCGCGAGGTCCTCATGGTCGCCTACCTCGACCGCGAGGCCCTGAGGCGCACGCTCGCGAGCGGGCGCACGTGGTTCTACTCCCGCAGCCGCCAGCAGTACTGGTGCAAGGGCGAGACCTCGGGCAACCGCCAGCTCGTGCGGCGCGTCCACCTCGACTGCGACGGCGACGCCCTGCTCATCGAGGTCACCCAGGAGGGTGCGGGCGCGTGCCACACCGGCGCGCCGACCTGCTTCTTCCGACGGATCGGCGCGGCGGCGCCGTGAGCGACGCGGGCTTCGGGCGCTTCGCGGACCTCGCGGCGGAGCACAACGTCGTGCCGGTCACCGAGGAGTTCCTCGCCGACGCGCTCACGCCGGTCGGGGCCTTCCGCTCGCTCGTCGGCGACGGGCCGGGGTTCCTGCTCGAGTCCGTCGAGCACGGCGAGCGCTGGAGCCGCTTCTCCTTCCTCGGCCGCGCGCCGATCGCGACCCTCGTCGCGCACGGACGCGCCGTCGAGGTTGCCGCCGGCGAGCTCGACGCGGCGCTGCCCCTCGACGAGGGGGTGCTCGCCTGCCTGGACGCGCTGCTCGGCGCGTACCGGGCGCCGAGCGGGGAGGACCTGCCGCCGTTCACGAGCGGCGTCGTCGGCTACCTCGGCTACGACGTCGTGCGCGAGGTCGAGCGGCTCGGCAAACCGCCGGCGGACGACCTCGGTCTTCCCGACGCCGTCCTCTCGGTCGTCGGCGAGCTGGTCGCCTTCGACCACCACCGCCAGCGCGTCGTTCTCGTCGACAACGCGGTGCTGGCACCCCGGGCGCGCGTCGAGGCCGATCTCGCGGCGGCCTACCAGGCGTCGCAGGCCCGCCTCGCCGCACTGCGCCGGGATCTCGAGCGGCCCGTCCCCGAGGCGCTCGCCGCGCCGCCGGACCGCAACGCGCGCCTCGATTCCGGCGCCGTGCGCGCGGTGATGGGCTCGGCGGCCTACCGCCGCGCGGTCGAGGCGGCCAAGGAGCACATCCTGGCCGGCGACGCGTTCCAGATCGTGCTCTCCCAGCGCTTCGACCTCGAGCTCGGCGTCGATCCCTTCGACGTCTACCGCGTGCTGCGCCAGGTCAACCCGAGCCCGTACATGTTCTTCCTCCGCCAGGGGGGCGTGAGCGTCGTCGGTGCCTCCCCCGAGCCCCTCGTGCGGCTCCAGGAGGGGCGCGTGGTCTCGCGTCCGATCGCCGGTACGCGCCCGCGCGGCGCGAGCGAGGCCGAGGACCGCCGCCTCGCCGGCGAGCTCGCCGAGCACCCGAAGGACCGCGCGGAGCACGTCATGCTCGTCGACTTGGCGCGCAACGACCTCGGACGGGTCGTCCGCTTTGGCACGGCGCAGGTCGACGAGCTGATGACCCTCGAGCGCTACAGCCACGTGATGCACCTCACCTCGCAGGTCTCCGGCGAGCTCGCGCCCGCCCGCACGCCGATCGACGTGCTGCGCGCCACGCTCCCGGCGGGCACGGTCTCGGGCGCGCCGAAGGTCCGTGCGATGCAGATCATCGATGAGCTCGAGCCGACCAAGAGGGGGCCGTACGCCGGGGTGGTCCTCTACCTCGACTTCTCCGGGTCGCTCGACACCGCGATCGCGATCCGCACCCTCGTCGTCGGCCCCGATGGCCGTGCGAGCGTTCAGGCCGGCGCCGGCATCGTCGCGGACTCCGACCCGGAGTCCGAGGACCTCGAGTGCCAGAACAAGGCCGCCGCGATCCTCGCCGCGGTCGCCGGCGCTCGCCGGCTCGCGGCCGAGCGGGCGGCGGGGGAGAGGACGCCGACGCCGGTTGACCCAAGGCGACCGGCGTGAACGCTCCGCCGCTCGACCTGCGTGCCAGCGAGGAGGCGCTGTCGGTCGCCGCGGTCTTCCGGCGCCGGCCCCGCGACCTCATTCGGGTCGTCGGGCCCCAGGCGCGGGAGTACCTGCAGGGACAGTGCACCCAGGAGCTGTCCGATCTCGAGCCCGGCGCGGCGCGCTTCGCGCTCGTGTTGTCGGTCCAGGGCAAGTTCGAGGGTTTCGTTCGGGTGCGCGCCCTCGAGGAGGACGCATTCGTGCTCGACACCCTCGCCGGCCAGGGTGCCAAGGTCCTCGAGCGCCTCCGCCGCTTCAAGATCCGGACCAAGGCCGAGCTCTCCCTCGAGCAGGTCGAGCTCGTGGAGGTGCGCGGCCCGGCGGCCGTCGCCCCCCCCGAGACCGGCGACGCCCTCGTGCTCCCGGTCTTCCCCCGCCCCGGCGTCGTCGGCGTCGACCTCCTCGGCGCGCCCGCGGATCCGCCCCTCGTCCCCGCCGGTGACCCGGGAGCATTTGTCGTGCAGCGCATCGTTGCCGGGATCCCCGAGCCGGTGAGCGAGCTCACCGACCAGACGATCCCCTTCGAGGCGGGAATCGTCGCCGAGACGACGAGCTTCACCAAGGGCTGCTACACGGGCCAGGAGCTCATCGCCCGCCTCGACGCGCGCGGAGCCAAGGTCCCCCGGCGTCTGCGCGGCGTGCTCGTCGAGGCGGATCGGCCCGACGAACGGGTCGCTGCGGGGACGGCCCTCCTCGTCGAGGGTCGGGAGGTGGGGCGCCTCACGAGCGTCGCGTTCTCCCCGCAACGTGCTGCGATCGTCGCCCTCGCGTACGTCGCGCGCGGCGTCGAGCCCCCGGCAGAGGCGCTCCTTTCGCCCGACGCGGGCGGTCGTCGCGCGAGGATCCACGCGCTCCCCCTCGATCGGGGTTGAGTCCCGGGA
>JAKABX010000120.1 GCA_021796545.1 Actinomycetes bacterium | reverse complement strand
GATCGCCACCGGGCACACCGAGGAGACCGACCCCGAAGTTGTCCACCGCGCGAACGAGGCGCTCGCGGCCCTCGATGGCGCCGCCATCACCACCCTGCACGGCTTCGCCCGGCGCATCCTTTCCGCATACCCGTTCGACGCTGGGCTCCCGCCGACCTTCGACGTCTTGGACGAGGCACGCTCGCTCGCCGACCTCGACGAGCACTGGGTCGACAGCGTCGACGCGCTGCTCGCCGACGAGCAGCATGCCCGGGCGGTGCAGTGGGTCATCGTCGCGGGTGGAGACCTCGGCAAGCTGCGCGCCATCGTCCGGCGCATGGGCGAGAACTGGGACCGCCTGGCGGCCGGGCCCGGCGCGGCACCTCCCCCCGGCGACTTGCCCAGACCGGACACGGCCCCGGTCGCCGAGCCGCTCCGGCAGGCGCTCGCGCTCGCGCCGTCGTGCGTCGACGCCGGCGACACCCTGCTCGCCCACCTCGATTCGCTCCGTCCCTACCTCGCCCACCTCGAGCGTGCCCGCCTCGACGAGCTGCAGGTCCTGCGGTTGCTCGTGCACCCGCCCCGGCGCCTCTCGTCCCGCAAGGGCGCCGCGGACGCCTGGGCGGGCCGAAAGCCGGACGTGGTCGCGTTCCTCGAACAGGCGGAGAACGCCCGGGAGGCAGCGGCCCGGCGCGCGGTGGGTGCCGCGATGGAGGTGGTGGGGGACGCGCTCGCCGGGCTCGCCGTCGACGCGGCGCGCCGCCGGCAGCGTGAGGGGCGGCTGCAATTCCACGATCTCCTGGTGCTCGCACGCGAGCTGGTCCGGAACCGCCCGGAGGTCCGCGCGGCGCTGCACCAGGAGTACCGGCACCTGTTCGTCGACGAATACCAGGACACCGACCCGCTCCAGGCCGAGCTCGTCACGATGATCGCCGCCGAGCCGGACCAACCGGTCGGAGCGGTGCCGTGGTGGCAGCTCTCCACCACCCCCGGTGCGCTGTTCTTCGTCGGCGACCCGCTGCAGTCGATCTACGCCTTCAGGCGGGCGGACGTGGGGACGTTCCTGCGGACGCTCGCCGACGTCGCGTCGGGCCAGGCGCGGCTGGTGACGAACTTCCGCTCGGCGCCGGGGATCGTGCACTGGGTCAACGCAGTCTTCGAGCGTCTGGTCGGCCCCGGGGAGCCGGGCGTACAGCCCGAGTACACCGCCTCTTTCGCGGCCCGGCCCAGCGACCCGGGATGCCGATGCCCGGTGGGCGTCCTCGGGGCGGGCGCCGCCCGCGACCTCCCGGCGGCGTCGGTGCGCGCCCTCGAAGCCGAGGAGCTCGCCCGGGTGCTCCGGCAGGCCGTGGAGGAAGGCTGGACGGTGGGGGAAGGGGGCCAACCCCTCCAACTCCGCGACGTCGCGGTGCTCGTGCCGACGCGGACCTCGGTGCCCGCGCTGGAGTCCGCCTTCGAGGCGGCCGGCATCGACTACCGGCTGGAGTCGAGCTCCCTCGTCTATGAGACGCGTGAGGTGCGTGAGCTCTTCCACGTGCTCCACGCGGTCGACGACCCCTCGGACAGCGCATCGGTCGTGGCAGCTCTGCGGAGCCCGGGCTTCGCGTGCGGCGATGACGACCTGCTCCGCCATCGGCTGAACGGCGGGCGGTGGGACTACAGGCTGGACGCGCCGGCCTGGGCCGGCGGCGACGACCCTGTCGGGCTCGGACTTCGGCGGCTCCGTGACCTCCACGAGGCGCGCACCTGGACCGGCGTGAGCGAGCTCGTCGCCCGGGTGGTCGACGAGACGCGACAGCTCTGCGCAGCGCTCGACGGGCCGCGTTGGCGGGAGGAGTGGCGCCGGCTCCGGTTCGTCATGGACCAGGCGCGCCAGTTCGCCGAGACCTCGCCGGGGACGTTGCGCCAGTACCTGTCCTGGGTGGAAGTCCAGCGGGACGAGGACGCGAGGGTCACCGAGGTGGTACTGCCGGAGGCCGACGTGCCGGCCGTTTCGGTCATGACGATCCACGCCGCCAAGGGCCTCGAGTTCCCGGTCGTGGCGGTGGTGGGCCTCGGATCGATCCCGCAGGGGATCAGCGCGCCGACGGTGCTGTTCGGGTCCGACGGGATCGAGCTCGCAGTGAAGAAGTCGGTGTGCACCCGAGGGTACGAGGCGGCGCGCGGCCGCGAGCAGGACGTCTTGGCGCGGGAGCGGCTGCGACTCCTCTACGTGGCGCTCACGCGTGCGCAGAACCACCTGATCGTGAGCGTGCACCGCTCGCAGCGATCAGGGACCACCGCTGAGCGGCTCGAAAGCGCCCTGGACGACCTCCCCGAACTCTGGGAGCACGCCGGCGGCGCGCCGGCCGACGGCATTGGGGCCGACGGCATTGGGGCCGACGACACTGGGGCCGACGACGCGGGGGCCGGCCGCGCGCCGGCCGCGGCACCTGACTCGCCGGGCAGTCTCCCCGCGGAAGGGGCGCAGGGAGCGAACGCGCCGATCGCCGCTGAGCCGGCTCCGACGCTGGAGGGCTGGTTGCGCGACCGTGCGCGGC
>JAKABX010000119.1 GCA_021796545.1 Actinomycetes bacterium | reverse complement strand
AGGCCCACGCCCGCCCGGTAGGCAGCACGTTCGGACTCGGGCATCGCGTCGAGGTGGCGAGCGAGGGTCTGCCAGTCCCCGCGCGCGGCGGGACCCGTGAGCGCCCGGCGCGGCCCGAGCCGGCCGGCGTCGTCGACCGCGCCACGAGCGAGCGGCAGGAAGGCGTCGAGTGGGAGCCCCGCGGCTCCTGCGATCCGCTCCACTTGGCCGAGCAGCCCGACGACATGGTTGGCGGCAATGGACGCGGCCGCGTGGTACGAGGCGCGGGCGTCGTCGGCGACGTGGACCGACCTGCCGCCGAGCGCCGCGGCGATGTCGCGCGCGATCGGGTCGCCGGCCACTGCGAAGGTGACTCCGGACCTCAGGCGGGCAGCACCGATCTCGGGATCGGGGAGGGCGACGAGCGGATGGAGCGCGGCCCGCCGCTGGTGGTGGCCGAGCACGCCGGGACCGAGCGAGCCGGCGAGATGGACGACGGGGGTCGACGCGACCGGGCGGACGGCTGCCGCCACCTCGGGGAGCTTGTCGTCGGGCACCGCGAGCACCAGCGCATCGACCCCCTCGGCGGCGTCCGCGACGTCGTCGTTCCTGCCGAGGATGGGCAGCACGGTCCAGCCCACCTCGTCGAGCGCGCGGGCGAGCGAGCAGCCGGCCCGTCCCGGGCCGATGATCCTTATCGTTGGCACCGACTTCTCCTTCGGCGTTCCAGCCCCTCCTGGGTGCCGGTCGCGTGTGGCGATCGGGTCGTCGCTCAGAGTGTACCGACCCTCTGGACCGAACCTCCTGCCCGATCCAGAGCCTCGGGGGCGACGAGGTCGGGGGCGAGGTCGCGCAGGGGCGCCAGGACGAAGCGCCGCTCCCACATCCTCGGGTGTGGGACCTGGAGGTCCTCTTCGTCGACGGTCACGCCGTCGACGAAGAGGACGTCGGCGTCGAGGGTGCGCGGACCGAAAGGCACGGTGCGGACGCGGCGGGCGGCGGCCTCGAGCGTGCGGCACCGTTCGAGCAACTCGCGAGCCGTGGCGCCGGTACGCAGTTCGACGACCGCGTTGAGGAACGCCGGCTGGCCCTCGGGACCGCCGACCGGCTCGGTCTCGTACAAGGGCGAGACCGCCCGGACGTCCCCGTGCGCTCGGAGCCCCGCCATCGCCCGCGCGAGCTCGGCACGACGGTCACCGAGGTTGGAGCCGAGCCCGATGAAGGCACGCCGGAGGGGACGGCCATCCTCGGGCGGGCGGCCCTCGGGCACGGCGCGGTCCTCAGGCACGGCGGGGTCCTCCGGCACGGCGGGGTCCTCCGACACGGCGGGGTCCTCAGGCACGGCGGACATCGACCACGCGCACCCCGACGGAGCCCACGTCGACGGCGACGGGTGGCCGCACCTTGCGGACCACGACCTCCACGCGCGTGACTCGGGAGTCCTCGGCGAGGACTCGGCGCGCGATCGCGGCGGCGAGCGCCTCCAAGAGCGCGAACGAGGTCTCGCGCACGACCGCCGCGACGGCCGAGGCCAGCGCTCCGTAGTCGACCGTGTCGCCGAGCGCATCCGACTCGGCCGCGGACGAGACGTCCAGCGACGCGTCGACGTCCACGCTGAAGGGCTGGGCACGCTCACGCTCGTGGTCCAGCACTCCGTGGACGCCGAAGGCGCGCAGGTCGCGTATCTCGATTCGGCCTGTCACGCTGCTCAGACGGGCTGGCGCGGCGGAAGCGCCGCCGCGGCCACCACGAGCTCGCGGCCGGCGGAACCCATCTGGTGGCCCACGAGGTGCTCGACGAGCGCGATGGCCTGTGGCTCGAGGGGCACCCGGCCCGTCCACACGAGGAACCCCGCAGCGACGCCCATGACCCTGTCGCCGAGCTCTTCACGATGGATGAGCACGCGCTCGGCGTCGTTGAGGGCAGCGTCGAGCGCGTGATAGCAGTCCGTCAGCACCGGTCGTGGGTCCCCTCCGAGCTCGAGGGGGAAGTGCGAGTGCGCGAGGTGCACGTCGTCGTAGGCGTGCAGGTTGTGCTGCGACGGCAGCAGGGAGACGACACGAGTGAACCCCTGGGCGCGCAGCCAGATCAGCTCCTCGGTGCGGCGCACCCGGCGATGGTTGGGAGCGAAGCCGCCGGGCCGCTCGCTGAGCGCGAGCTGGTCGCGGATGACCCACGTGAAGTTCCGCGGAGGGATGCCGGTCGCCCACTTGCCCCTCATGCAGCGGCCACCTCGCGGGTACGCGGAGCGACCAGCGCGGCCGCCCGCGCGGTGTCGGCGACATCGTGGACCCGCACCATCCCTGCACCGGCCACCATCGCCCACACGGCCGTCGCGAGCGACGCCTCGAGCCGCTCGTCGACGCTGAGCGGCCGGTCGGGCGCAGGCGCGCCGTAGTGGCCGAGGAAGCTCTTCCGGCTGGTGCCCACGAGCACCCCGGAGCCCGCAGCGGCGGCGGCGGCGGCGAGCTCGGGCAGCGCGGCGAGCAGCGCGACGTTCTGAGCGCCGGTCTTGGCGAACCCGATGCCCGGGTCCACCCAGACCTCGGTCACGCCCGCCTCGCG
>JAKABX010000050.1 GCA_021796545.1 Actinomycetes bacterium | reverse complement strand
ACACGCTCGTGCGGCAGGACGTGCTCGATCGGCCCGATCGTCAACATGATGAGAGCGAGGGCGGCCCGTGCGGAGTGGAAGCCGTAGGCCCGGTTCACGATCAGGCGGACACGGCGGTTCTGAGGAGCAGACCGCCACCACCTCCGAGATCGGCCGCAATGTCGCCGAGGCGGCGACCGGCTCCACCGACATCGCCCAGAACATCGCGGGGGTCGCGACCGCTGCCCAGGAAACCACATCGGGCGCTTCGAACACCCAGCAGGCCGCCGGGGAGCTGGCGCGCATGGCCAACGATCTCGAGGCCCTCGTCGGTCAGTTCACCTACTAGGAGGCGGCTCTCCCATGCGCGCACTGGTGATCGACGACTCCCGGGCGATGCGGACCATCATGACCCGGATCCTCGGCGGCCTCGGCTTCGAGGTCGCCGAGGCGGCCGACGGTGTCCAAGCACTGGCGCTGCGTCGTCGCTTTGTGCCCGCTTTGGCCCTCATCGACTGGAACATGCCCAACATGACCGGCCTCGAGCTGGTGCTCGCGATCCGGCGTCAGCGCGCCTGCGGGGGCGTCAAGGTGATGATGGTCACGACCGAGAGCGAGATCCACCAGATCGCGCGCGCTCGAGGCCGGAGCCGACGAGTACGTCACCAAGCCCTTCATCCCCGACGTCATCGTTGACAAGCTCGAGCTTCTCGGCCTACCGGCAGGCACCGGTGCCTAGCATCACGGTGCTCGTGGTCGACGACTCGGTGGTCGTCCGGCGGCTCGTGAGCGACAGCCTTGAGGCCGACGCCGACCTTCGGGTCGTGGCCACCGCCGCCAACGGCAAGATCGCCCTCGCCCGCGTCCCGCAGGCGAACCCGGACGTCGTCATCCTCGACCTCGAGATGCCCGAGCTCGACGGACTGGAGACCCTGAGCCTCCTGCGCGCGAGCCGGCCCCGGCTCCCGGTCATCATGTTCAGCACTCTGACCGAACGAGGCGCGGCGGCCACGCTCGAGGCCCTCGCGCGCGGTGCCAGTGACTACGTGGCCAAGCCGGCGAACGTTGGGGGCGTCCAGGAGGCCATGGCGCGCATTCGGGACCAGCTGATCCCCAGGATCAAGGCGCTCTGCGGCCGGGTCCCGCCGGCCCGCCCGATCGCCATCACGGCGCCGGCCGTGGTGCCCCAGCGGCGCGAAGGGCTGCCGGCGGCGGTCGAGCTGGTCGCCGTGGGGGTGTCGACCGGCGGACCGGCGGCCCTCGAGAGGCTCTTCGGGGATCTGCCCGGTGATCTCGGCGTGCCGGTGGTGGTCGTGCAGCATATGCCGCCCGTCTTCACCGACATGCTGGCCCGCCGGCTCGACGCGCGCAGCGCGCTGGCGGTCGCCGAAGCAAGAAGTGGCGTCGTGCTCGCCGCCAACGAGGCGTGGATCGCGCCCGGCGACTTCCACCTGAGCCTCGAGCGCCACGGCGAGACCGTGGCGCTGCGCACAACGAGCGACCCGCCGGAGAATTCGTGCCGGCCGGCCGTCGACGTGCTCTTCCGCTCCGCGGCGCACGTCTACGGCCCCGGGGTTCTCGCCGTCGTGATGACGGGCATGGGTCAGGACGGCTGGCGCGGGGCCGAGCACGTCGTGGAGGCCGGTGGCACGGTCCTGGCCCAGGACGAGGCCAGTTCGGTGGTCTGGGGGATGCCCGGCTACGTGGCCTCGGCCGGACTGGCCGAGCGGGTCCTGCCCCTCGACCAGCTGGCTGCTGCGGTCGTCCGGCGCGCACGCCGGCGAGAGCCGGCCCGGGGTGCGTCGTGAGCGCCCCGGCCGCCGACGCGGCACATTCGGCGCATCGGCCAGCTGCGATCGCCGAGGCCTTTTGCTATCTGCAGGGCCTCGTGCTCGAACGCGCCGCCCTCGCCCTCGACGATGGCAAGGAGTACCTGGCCGAGGCGCGTCTCGGTCCGCTGGCCCTCGAGGCGAAGCGGTCCTCCGCGTGGGAACTGCTCCTCTGGCTGCGCAGCCAGCCGCCAGGCGAGCTCCACACGGCCGTGGTCGAGGCGATGACCACCAACGAGACGTCGTTCTTTCGCGACCCGGGCGTGTTCGACGCAATCCGCGACGTGGTGATCCCCGATCTCGTCGCGCGTCGGGCGGCCGAGCGGCGCCTCAGGATCTGGTCGGCCGCATGCTCCACGGGCCAGGAGCTCTACTCCCTGGCCATGGTGGTGCGCGAGCACGGCGCCGTGCTCGCCAGCTGGGACGTCCGCATCACGGCGACCGACCTCGCGACTGACGTGCTCGCCCGAGCCCGAGCCGGGCGCTTCACCTGCCTGGAGGCCAACCGTGGGCTCGCGGCGCACCGCCTGGTGCGCTTCTTCACCGCGGTCGGCACCGACTTGGAGGTCGCCCCCGAGCTGCGCGCGCTCATCGACTTCCGCCAGCTCAACCTGGCCGGCCCCTGGCCGCTGCTGGCTCCCGTCGATCTCGTGTTGCTGCGCAACGTGCTCATCTACTTCCCCGTCCCGGTGAAGCGGCGGGTCCTCGCCCAGGTCCGCACCGTGCTGCGCCCCGACGGTTATCTCATCCTCGGCAACGCGGAGACGACCTTCAACCTCGACGACCATTTCACCCGGGTCCGGATCAATAAGGCGAGCGCCTACCGGCTCCTTGGATCCGCAGAAGGCAAGGCGTGATGGTCACAGCCGACGAGATGCGCTCCATCATGGGGGCCATCTGGGAGGGGCTCTCCGGCGGCGGGCTCCCCGAGCTGCCGACGGCCGACGACCTCCACCAGGCGCGAGACGGCGCGGCACTCGAGGGACGGCCCCGTCTGGTCGGCCGGGTGGAGATCACCGGCGAGTGGGAGGGCGCCGTCACGATCGACTGCGAGGCGGAGCTGGCCGCGCGCATCGCGGGCGCGATGTTCGGCGTGCCGGGCGGCACCAGCGAACCCGAGGAGATCCACGACGCCCTCGGCGAGCTGGCCAACATGGCCGGGGGCAACCTCAAGTCCCTGCTGCCGGCACCCTCGCGTCTCTCGCTGCCCACCGTCAGCCATGAGTCGGGCCCACGGCGCGGTCCCTCGGCGCTGCACGCGGTCGGCTTTGACGTCGCGGGGATGCGGATCGTGCTGAGCCTCCTGCCGCCCGCCGACGCCTGATGAGGTGGCGCCGGTGCCCATCGGCGCCGGCGCGCCGCGCGCGGCGCGCACCGGGGCGCCGACAAGACCACGGCGCGCGCGACCCCGGGCGCCGAGACTCGGCGGACCGCTACCACGTGGCGGTGCTCTGCGCGGGCGTGGACCGGCCCGTCGGCCGGCGCGTGTCGCGCGTGCTGCGCGCCGCGGGCGCCCTCTAGCCTGGAGCAAGTGACCGACACCGCGACCGGGGCGCTCGACGCAGCGGAGTTCTCGGCGGCCGACGCGTTCATGAGGCGCCTGCTCCTCATCCCCAGCGCGCCGCGCCGCGTCCGGGAACGCGACGTCCAGCGCATGTTCAGCACCGGGATCTTCCTCTCGGCGCTGCGCTGCCTGCTCAGCTACGTCGTCCTCCCCTTCCTCGGCCCCGTGCTCGGCGTCGCCGGTGGGGTGGGGCCGGCGATCGGCCTCCCCCTCGCCGTCGTCGCGCTCTACTTCGACGTGCTCGGAATCCGCCGGTTCTTCGTTGCCAACCACCGCTCCCGATGGCAGATGACGGTCGTCTACGCGGCCGTGATGGCGCTGGTCGTCGCGCTGATGGTGATCGACATCGCGGACCTCGCGCACTGAGGCCTCCCGGCGCGACGCGCCGCACAATCTTCTTCCTGACGTCAACGTAAGATACGCTGCGTCGACCCGTTAGGGTCGTGGTGACCGGTGCCACGGCGGCCGCCGGCATCCAGCGAGACGATCGGGAGCGGGCGCGCGATGAGGAGCAAGGGGGCGACGGCGGTTCCGACGGGACCGGACGTGCCGGCAGGTCAGCACCACCGGGATGGCTACAAGTGGATCGCCCTGTCGAACACCACGCTCGGCATCCTCATGGCGACGATCAACTCCTCGATCATCTTGATCGCGCTGCCGAACATCTTCCGGGGCATCCACCTGAATCCGCTCACCCCGGGCAATTCGGGCTACCTGCTGTGGATGCTCATGAGCTTCCTCGTGGTGACGGCGGTCTTGTTAGTGAGCCTCGGACGCGTCGGGGACATGTTCGGACGGGTCCGGATGTACAACCTCGGCTTCGCCGTCTTCACCGTGTTCTCGATCCTGCTCTCGGTCACCTGGTTCGGCGGCCCCAGTGCCGCCGTCTGGCTGATCGTCATGCGCGTCGGCCAGGGGGTCGGTGGGGCGTTCCTCTTCGCCAATTCGAGCGCGATCATCACCGACGCCTTCCCCCATCACCAGCGGGGCCTCGCGCTCGGCATCAACACCATGGCGGCCGTCGGCGGCTCGTTCCTCGGCCTCGTCCTCGGCGGTCTGCTCGCCCCGGTCGAGTGGCACCTCGTCTTCTTGGTCTCGGTGCCCTTCGGCCTGTTCGGCACCGTCTGGGCCTATCTCAAGCTCGAGGACTCGGGGCTTCGCGTCCGCTCCCGGATCGACTGGTGGGGCAACGCCACCTTCGCGATCGGGCTCATCGCGTTCCTCGTCGGCATCACCTACGGCATCGAGCCCTACGGCGGCCACACGATGGGCTGGACGAGCCCCTTCGTCCTCGCCTGCCTGTTGGGCGGCGTCGTGCTCCTGGTCGCCTTCGCGGTCATCGAGACCCGGGTCGAGGCCCCGATGTTCAAGCTTTCGCTCTTCTCGATCCGCGCGTTCAGCTTTGGCAACGTCGCGACGCTCCTCGCCGCGCTCGCGCGCGGTGGCCTGATGTTCCTCCTCATCATCTGGCTCCAGGGGATCTGGCTCCCCCAGCACGGCTACAGCTTCGCCGAGACACCGCTGTGGGCCGGCATCTACATGCTGCCCCTCACGATCGGCTTCTTGCTCGCCGGACCACTTGCCGGCGCGCTCTCGGACCGATTCGGCGCGCGGCCGTTCGCGACCGCCGGCATGGTGTCGACCGCCGCAGCCTTCGCGTTGTTGATGGTGCTGCCCGCGAACTTCTCCTATGTGCTCTTCGCGCTCGTTCTCTTGCTCATGGGGCTGTCGATGGGGGTCTTCTCCTCACCCAACCAGGCGGGCATCATGAACAGCCTCCCGCCCGACAGCCGCGGTGTCGGCGCTGGGATGGTCAACACGTTCATGAACTCGGCTCAGGTGCTCTCGATCGGCGTCTTCTTCACCCTGGTGATCCTCGGGCTCGCGGCCGGGCTGCCCCACGTGCTCGACCACGGCCTGGTCGCCCAGGGCGTGCCCGCGGGCGTCGCCGCCCGCGTCGCCCAGCTCCCGCCGGTCGCGAGCCTGTTCGCCGCGTTCCTCGGCTACAACCCGATGCACCAGCTCCTCGGTCCGGCGCTCGGGCACCTCCCCCACGCCCGCGCCGCCTACCTCACCGGCCGCAGCTTCTTTCCCCGGCTCATCTCGGGACCCTTCCACACCGGGCTCACGCGCGCCTTCAGCTTCGCGATCGGCGCCGCGCTCGTCGCCGCGACCGCGTCGTGGCTGCGGGGTGGCAAGTACATCCACGGGGTGACCCGCGTCGACGAGCCGGTCGCCGCGCGCGGAGAGCTTGGGGACGAGGACGACCTCGTACCCCTCGTGCTGGAGGCCGAGTCGTGATGTGGCGCATCGGCGAGGCCGCGCAGCGTGCGGGGGTCTCGGAGCGCACGCTTCGCTACTACGAGGAGATCGGCCTCGTCGCCCCCGCCTCGCACAGCCCGGGGGGGAACCGCCGCTACGGCGACGCCGAGGTCGCGCGGGTCCTGCGCATCCGCGAGCTCCAGGAGCTGATGGGCTTCAACCTCGACGAGATCCGCGCCGTGCTCTGCACCGAGGACCGCCTCGAGACCCTGCGCTCGCGCTGGTGGGCGAGCGACGACCCCGGCCAGCGCCGCGAGATCCTCGAGGAGGGGATCGCGGCGACTCTTCCGCTGCGCGACCGGGTCGCGCAGAAGCGGACCCGGCTGAGCGAATTCCTCGACGAGCTCGACCGCAAGATCGCCCGCTACGACGAGCTCCTCTCCGAGCTCGGCGCCACTCACGCTCCGGTCGGGGACGATACGCACGTCTGAGCAGGCGCGCGTCGTTCGGACGCGCAGGTAGGAACACGGCGCGTGGCGATGGTCGGGCACGTGGCAATTTCTGCTCAAATCTGATCGCCGCGCGGCCGTCATCGAGAGCAGCGAGGCACGGACGTCTCCTCAGTCGCCGCCCAAGGACGGGTCCAGGGAGCGCGTTGGCCTCGGATCCCGGCAACGGAGGGTGAGCGAACCGTGACGTCTGGCATCATCGGAATCCTCCAGTTCTCGATCGACGCGATCACCGCCCAGCAGAACGCGCAGGCGGACAACCTCGCCAACCAGGCGACCCCCGGCTACCGCGCGACCGAGGTGAGCTTCGAGCAGAGCCTGCAGCAGGCACTCGCCGCGCACGGGACGGCCGATGCCCAGGTGACGAGCGCGCCGTCCACGGCACCGCCGGCATCGAACGGCAACAACGTGAACCTCGCCGCGGAGCTCGTCGCCGCCGAGCAGGACGCGCTCCACTACCAATCGGTGAGCCAGGCGCTCACCGATCAGCTCCGCCTGATCCAGGGCGCGGCCGGAGGGAGCTTCCAGTGAGCGGCCTGTTCGGCGCGCTCGGGATCAGCGCGAGCGGGATCGACGCGATGCAGGTCTGGCTCGACACCTCGGGCGGCAACATCGCCAACGCGAACGACGCCGTCGCGATGAACAAGCCCGCGTACGCGCCCGAGACGACCATCCTCACCCCCTCGGCGGGCGCGCTGCCCGGCGAGGTCGGCCAGGGGGTGAGTGCGAGCGTCCAGCTCGGCTCGGCGGCCGGCGTCGTCGCCTATCAGCCCAACAATCCCCTCGCCGACGCGAACGGTGAGGTGAAGCTGCCCGCGGTCTCCCTGTCGAGCGAGCTCGTCAACCTCATCCAGGCTCAGGAGGGGTACCAGGCCGACACCTCGGCGCTGCAGAAGGCGATCAGCGCGTACCAGTCGGGGCTCGCGATCGGCAGCTGAGATGTCCATCGCCCCCATCCCCTCCGTCCCCGGCATCCCGAACCTCCCTGAGACGGGTGTCGCGGGCGCGCTCGCGCCGGCGGGCGCGGGGACGGACTCCTTCTCCTCGGCTATCGGCACGGCGGTCGACGCGCTGCAAAAGGCGCAGGCGACCGCCTCGACGGCGGAGGCCCAGGCGGCGGCGGGCCAGGGGAGCCTCGCCGACACGATGATCGCCGCGAGTCGCGCCTCGCTCGACACCCAGGTGACCAACGACCTGATCAACCGGGCGCTCACCGCCTACCAGTCGATCATGCAGATGAGCTTCTGAGATGGCTCTCGTCCCTGCCGACCTCTCCCGGCTGAAGGAAGGCGCGCGGCGCTTCGCGTCGGGTTTCTCCCGCGGGCAGAAGACCGTCACAGTCCTCGCGCTCGTCGGGGTGGTGATCGTCGCCGCGCTGTTCATGTCGCTCTCGGGGCGGCCCACCTACTCGATCCTGTTCACCAACCTGAAGGCCTCCGACGCCGCGTCCATCACCCAGCTGCTCGCGACCAACCACGTCCCCTACCAGCTCCAAGACGGCGGCAGCACCATCCTCGTCCCCCAGAACGCCGTCGACCAGGAGCGCCTCGCCGCCGCGGCCGCCGGGCTGCCGGCCCAGGGAAGCGTCGGCCTCTCGCTCCTCGACAAGGAGGGGCTCACCACCTCCCAGCTCACCCAGCAGGCCGACTACCTCCAGGCGCTCCAGGGCGAGCTCGAGCAGACCATCGACGCGATCAGCGGCGTCCAGGGAAGCCAGGTCAGCATCGCCCTACCGGCGAACCAGACCTTCGCCCTCGGGGGCACGACACCGACGGGCGCGTCGGTGTTGGTCGACCTCGCGCCGGGCCACAGCCTCACCTACGGCCAGGTGCAGGCGATCACCTCGCTCGTGGGCTCGGCGGTCCCGGGCCTGTCCGCCGCCGAGGTGACCGTCGCCGACTCCAACGGCAACCTTCTCGCCGGCCCGGGCGTGAACGACAACGGCGCGGCGCAGTCCAACGCCGCGACCGCCTACGACGCGAACCTTTCGGCCAAGGTCGCCGCCTACCTCGCGAGTGTCCTCGGCCCGAACAATGCCGACGTCCAGGTCAACGCCCAGCTCAGCTTCGACCAGGTGAAGACGACGACCCAGAGCCTGCTCACGGGTCCGGGCGGAAAGGTCCAGAGCGTCTGCACCAGCACGAACCGCTCGAACGAGCGCTACACGGGCAACGGGGCACCCCCCGCGGTCACCGGCACCACCCTCGCCACCGGGGCGGGCGGCGCGGGGACCGGCAGCTACACCCAGTCCTCCACCCAGCAGACCTGCGAGGCGGGCACGCGGACCAAGTCCGTCGTCCAGGCCCCCGGGACCGTCGTCCGCCAGTCGGTCGCCGTGCTCGTCAACGCCCGGGCGCTGCCAAAGGGGGTCTCGCTCGCACAGCTGCGTCAGGGCTCTGCGGCGGCGGCGGGCATCCAGCCGGCGCGCGGCGACGTCCTCAGCTTCGCGTCGGCACCCTTCGCGCCGCCGGCGCGCGCCCTGGCCCCGGCGGAGAAGCCGAGCCTGCTCGCGACCGACCTGCGTCCGGGCATCGCGCTGTTGCTCGTGCTGCTCCTGGTCTTCCTCGCCTGGCGCGCCTCGCGCCGTGCGCGCAAGAGCGCGGCGGCGAGCGACGCCGCACTCGAGCGGGTGCTGCTCGAGCAGCTCGCCAGCCTCCCCTACGCGGAGGAGAAGACCGGTGAGATCCCGGCCGTCTCCACCCCACTTGTCGCGACGCGGGGCTCGACGGTTCAAGACATCGTCGACCGCCAGAGCGATGAGGTCGCCGCCGTGCTGCGTGAGTGGCTGCACCAGTGACGGCGCCGCTCACCCGCAGTCAACAAGCGGCCGTCATCGTCGCGCAGCTCGACCCCGAGCGCGCGAACCGGGTCTTGTGCGCGATGAGCGAGGCGGAGGTCATCGAGCTGATGGCCGAGATCGCGCGCCTGCCGATCATGACCGCCGACGACGTCGACTCCGTCGTCGAGGAGCTCGCGGTCAGCACCCAGGCGCTCTCCGACGTCCGCCAGGGTGGTGCGGACCTCGCCGAGCGCCTCCTTTCGGAACGCTTCGGCCCGGCGCGGGCGGCCGAGGTCATGCACGACCTGCGTAACGTCCTCGTCGACCACCCGCTCGCGTTCATGAACCGGATCGAGCCGAGCCAGATCGTCGGCTTCATGTCCGGCGAACACCCCCAGATCCTCGCCCTGGTGCTCGCCCACATCAACCGCGACCAGGCGGCGCGCATCGTCGAGCGCCTCGACGACGACCTGCGCACCGAGGTGGCGCGCCGGGTCGCGAAGATCAGCCCCCTGCCCCCCGAGGTCATCCGCCGACTCGCCGGCGACCTCGAGTACCGGCTGTCGGCTTTCGTGCGCGCGGGGGGGAGCTCGACCGAGGTAGAGGGTCTTGCAACGATCGTCGGGATCCTCACGAGCGCCGACCAGGCGACCGAGAAGCAGATCCTTGCGGACCTCGAGACGAGCGACCCGGACGTCGCAGAGCAGATCCGCAACGAGATGTTCGTCTTCGCCGACGTCGTGAACCTCGACGATCTCACGCTGCAGACCGTGCTGCGCACGGTCGTGACCAAGAACGTGGCGCTCGCGTTGAAGGGCAAGTCCGACGAGGTCGTCGCGAAGTTCCTGCGCAACGTCTCCGAGCGCGCGGCCGAGGAGCTGCTCGAGGACATCAACTCCCTCGGCCCCCAGCGCCTCTCGGTGGTCGAGGCCGCAGAGGCCGCAATCGTGAAGGCGGTGCGGGCGCTCGCGGACGCCGGCACGATCACCCTCGAGAGGGGCGACGATGAGCTCGTCGGCTAGGCCGCACGCCAGGGGCACCAGGGTCCTGCGCGGCGATCTCACGGCCGAGCTGTTGCCGGCGGCGACCGTCGTCCCGCACGAGAGCGCCCGGCGTCTGCTCGCACCTTCGGGCACGCCAGAGAGCGCGGATCTCCTGGCTGCGGCGCGCGCCGAGGCAATGGCGGAGGGGCGCGCACAGGGCGTGGCGGACGCACGCGCCGAGGCGGCGCGCCGTCAGGCCGCGGCGGCCGAGCGCGCCGCGGAGGCGCTCGCGGCGGGCGTCGCGCAGGTCGGTGCGGCGCGCGCGGCCATCGTCGAGGAGGCGACGCGGGACGCGCTCGGGCTCTGCTGCGAGCTGCTCGCGGTGATCCTCGGTGACGAGGCGGTCCGCCGCGCCGTGCCCCCAGCCGAGGTCCTCGAGCGCGCGCTCGCCATCGCGCCCGCAGGCGAGGACCTGGTCGTCCGGGTACCGCCGGGCTTCCCCCTCGATCTCGGGGGCCTGGTCTCCCCGGCGGACGCGACGCGGGTCCGCCTCGTCGAGGACGACCGCGTCGAGTCGGGAGGCTGCGTCCTCGAGGCCGGCGCGTGCCGCATCGACGCGCAGATCGCGACCGCACTCGGGCGCGTCCGGGCCGTGCTCCAGACGAGCGGGATCTCCGCGGCGGAGTCCGCGTGACCGCGCTCGCTGCCGAGTCGCTGCGCCAGTCGCTGCGCGCGGCCGCGCGCCCGCGGCGGGTCGGACGCGTCGCGCGCCTGGTCGGGCTGCGCCTCGAGGTCGAAGGCGTTGAGGCGGCGGTCTCCGACGCGGTCCTCGTCGAGCGCCAGGACGGGACGGTCCTTCCCGCCGAGGTCGTTGCCCTCGAAGGCGCACGGCTCGCGTGCATGCCCTTTGGTCCGCTGAAGGGTGTGCGCTTCGGCGATCCCGTCGAGGCACTGGGCGGGCCGCTCCCCGTCTCGGTCGGGCGCTCGCTGCTCGGACGCGTCCTCGACGGCCTCGGCCAGCCGATCGACAACGGGCCGCGCCTTTTCGATCTCGAGGCGGTCCCGATCGACGCCGACCCCCCGCACCCGCTGCGGCGCGAGATGGTTCGCACGCCCCTCGCCCTCGGCGTGCGCGCGCTCGACACCCTGGTGCCCTGCGGCAAGGGCCAGCGCCTCGGCATCTTCGCCGGTTCGGGTGTCGGCAAGTCGAGCCTCTTGTCGATGATCACGCGGGGCACCGCCGCCGATGTCTGCGTCCTCGCGCTGATCGGCGAGCGCGGGCGGGAGGTCGCCGAGTTCCTCCAGCGCGACCTCGGCGCCGAGAGCCTCGCCCGCTCGGTCGTCGTCGTCGCGACCTCGGACCAGCCCGCGCTCATCCGCATCCGCGCGTCGTTCAGCGCGATCCGGATCGCGGAGTGGTTCCGCGACCAGGGCGCGGACGTCCTGCTGCTCATGGACAGCCTCACCCGCTTCGCCATGGCCCAGCGCGAGGTCGCTCTGTCGGCCGGTGAGCCACCCGCGACGCGGGGCTACCCCCCTTCGGTCTTCTCGCTCCTGCCGCGTCTGCTCGAGCGGGCGGGGGCCGCGGAGCGGGGCTCGATCACCGGCCTGTATACGGTTCTTGTCGAGGGCGACGACATGAACGAGCCCATCGCGGACGCCGCGCGCTCGATCCTCGACGGCCACCTCGTCCTCTCGCGCCGCCTGGCGACCGCGGGCCACTTCCCGAGCGTCGAGGTTCTCGAGTCCGTCTCGCGGGTGGAGCCGGCGGTCGCGACCGCGAAGGAGCGGTCGCTCGCTCGCGAGCTGCGCCGCCTCCTGGCGGCCGAGCGCGACGCGCGCGACCTCGTCGACGTCGGTGCGTACGTGGCGGGAACCAACCCGCTCGTCGACCGCGCCCTTTGCCTGAAGGACGCCATCACGTCCTTCCTCCGCCAGGAGCTGACCGAGACGACGGCACGAGACGCGGCCTTTGCCGAGCTGTCCACGCTGCTCGGCGCCGGCGACGAAGAGGCCGTTCCCCGGTGAGCTTGCACTTCCGCCTCGAGGCCGTGCTCCGCTTGCGCCGCGCCGAGTGCGCGCAGGTCCGCGGCGCCCTCGCGGTGGCGCACGAAGCGGCGCGCACGGCCCGTGGCGCACTGGACGCCGAGACCGCCCGCGCGCGGGCGACGAGCGCCCACCTCCCCCCCGACAACGCGGAGGCCCTGCGTGCCGTGCACCAGGACGGCCTCCTCGCCGCGGCGCGCGTCGCCGCCGCCGAGGCCATCTGGCGCGACGCGACGCTCCGGGTCGAGACGGCCGCGCACGCGTACGTCGCGGCGAAAAGGCGCGTCGCCGTGCTCGAGCGCCTCGAGGAGCGACGCCGGAGCGAGGCCGCGCGTGCGGCCGCGCGCGCCGAGGCGGTCGTGCTCGACGAGATCGCGACCGCGCGCCACCGCGCCGGAGCGCACCCGGGGACCTCATGAGCGGCGTCGCTGCGATCCAGGACTGGATGAGCTCAGTGCACGCCGCGATGAGCAGCCTTCCCGAGGCCCTCGCCGCCGCGGCACCAAGCGGCAACTTCGCGGTCGTGCTCGACGCGGCGCTGTCGCTCCTCGACGCCGGCACGGCGACCCCGGTCCCGTCCGGCGCACCCGGCCCCGCGCCGACGCCGGCCGGCGCACCCGCGCCCGCGCGCGCCGCGGCGGTCGTCGCGCAGGCGGAGAAGCTGCTCGGGGTGCCCTATCTGTACGGGGGGGCGTCCCCGAGCGGCTTCGACTGCTCCGGCCTCGTCCAGTACGTGTACGGCCAGCTCGGCGTCGCGCTCCCCCGCACGAGCCAGCAGCAGGCGACCGTCGGGGCGCCCGTCTCGAGCCTTGCGGACGCGCAGCCCGGCGACCTCGTCTTCTACGCCGGCAGCGACGGGACCCCGAGTGCGCCCGGCCACGTCGGGATCTACATCGGCCACAACGAGATGATCGACGCGCCCTACACGGGCGCGTCGGTGCGGATCGATCCGGCCGGCACGCCCGTCGCGATCCGCCGGATCCTGCCCGCGACCGGGCTCTCTCCCCAGGTGTTGGCGCCGCTGTTCGCCGCGGCGTCGGCGTCGACGGGAGTTCCCGTCTCGGTGCTGAGCGCCGTGGCGAGCGTCGAGTCCAACGACTCCCCCACCGCCGTCTCCACCGCGGGGGCGGAGGGGCTCATGCAGCTCATGCCGCAGACCGCCGCCGCGCTCGGTGTCGACCCCTTCGTCCCCGCGCAGGCGATCGACGGCGCGGCCCGGCTGCTCGCCGCAGACCTCCGACGCTTCGGCTCGCTGCCCGCGGCACTGGCTGCCTACAACGCGGGCGCCGGGGCGGTCGCAGAGGCGGGCGGGCTCCCGCCCTACCGGCAGACCACGGCCTATGTCCAACAGGTACTCGACCGCGCGGGCCTCTCCGCGACGACCCCGAGGAGCACAGCGTGAAGCCGCTGAGCGACGTCGTCGCCGCGCGCACGGCGGCGGGCGAGGCGGTCGCCCCCGCCCGTCCGCACAGCGGGGCGAAGCAGAGCTTCGCCGATTTGCTCGCCGCGAGCGCACCGCGGGCGCCGACGACACCGGGGCCGGCCGCCGGCGCCGCGGCGCCAACGACCACCCGATCCCCGGCCACAGACCCCACGGCCGTGCCGCCCGCGTCCTTGGCGAAGCCACGCGCCGGTGCGCCGGTGCCCGGCGGCGTCCGGGTCGATGGCGCGACCGGGAGCACCAAGGGTGCTGGCGGCCGCGGCACGAGAGACGGGGCCAAGAGCTGCGAAACCGCAATCGGGCTGGCGCTCGCGTCGGGGACCGCACCGCTTGGGCCCGCGTCCCCGCCGGCGTCTGGCACGGCGCGCGCGACGACCCGCACGACGCCGTCGGCCAGCGCCGCGCACCGCCGTGGTGACCCGAGCGTCGCGCCCTCGGGGATGCCGGAGCCCAAGAGCGCGGCCCCGGCGCCGGTGGGATCGCCGGCCGCAGGGGGGCGTGGGCCCACGACCGGACATGGCCTTGCGCGCACGCGGTCCGCGAGCGATCCCCTTCCCGTGCGCGCCGCCGCGGGTGCACCGCCCGGGCGCAGCCAAGCCGCGACCGAGCTGTCACGCGGCTTCGCGGTGCCGCGCTTGGCAGAGGAGCCGACGCCGCGGCGCGCCGGGGCGGCCCCGGCGGAGCCGGAACCGCCGAGCGAGGCGGCCGCCCCGCGCC
>JAKABX010000049.1 GCA_021796545.1 Actinomycetes bacterium | reverse complement strand
CGAGGACGTGCGCCCCGAGGAGGCAACAGCGCGCCCGGACGCGGGCGTCACCGGCGTCCGCGCCCCGTCACGCCCGCCCAGGGTCGCCGGCCGGTGCGCCCAGCGGTGGAGAGAAGCGGTGACCGGGCTCACCGGGCACGCCCCGGCGACGCGTCCGGTCGACTATCCGGCCGCCCCGCGGCGCGCCGGGAGGCGACGGAAGCGACGCGGCGACCGGCGGGCGCGCGCCATCGCGGGGGCCCGGTGAGGGACCGCTTCGCCGTCGTCGGTGCGGGCATCCTGGGGCTCAGCGTCGCGCGGCAGATCCTCGAGTCGCGCCCCGGGGCCGAGGTGACCGTCCTCGAGAAAGAGCCGACCACCGGCGCGCACCAGACCGGTCACAACTCCGGTGTCATCCACGCGGGGATCTACTACCGGCCCAACTCCCTCAAGGCTCGCCTGACCGGGGAAGGCCGCCGGCTTCTCCGCGCGTTCTGCGCGGCAGCGGGCGTTCCGATCGTCGAGTCGGGCAAGGTCGTCGTCGCCCTCGACGACAGCGAACTGCCAGCGCTTGCCGAGATCGAGAAGCGCTCGCTCGCGAACGGCGTGACGATCCGCCGGCTGACGCCCCGGGAGCTCGGAGAGATTGAACCCCACGTCGCCGGTGTCGCCGCGTTGCACTCCCCCGAGACCGCTGTCGTCGACTACAAGAGGGTGACCCGCGCGCTCGTCGACGACATCGCGCGCCGAGGCGGCACGGTTCGCTGCAACGCCGCGGTCGTCGGTTTCGGTCGCCTGCTCAGCGGACGCGGGGAGGTGCTGCGCATCGAGACCACGGCGGGGGAGCTCGAGGTGGACCGCGCCGTGCTCTGCGCGGGCCTGCAGAGCGACCGCGTCGCCGCGCTCGCCGGAGCCGGGCGGGATCCCGCGATCGTCCCGTTCCGTGGTGAGTACTACCGCCTCACCCCCGGCGCCGCCCACCTCGTGCGGAGCCTGATCTACCCCGTTCCCGACCCGCGGTATCCCTTCCTCGGGGTGCACTTCACCCGCCGAATCGACGGAAGCGTCGACGTGGGTCCGAACGCCGTGCTCGCGCTCTGCCGGGAGGGGTACCGCTGGAGGGACGTCTGCCCGCACGACCTCGTCGATATGGCCGGATGGCGCGGATTCCGGCAGATGGCGCGCCGGCACTGGCGCACCGCCTTTCGCGAGCTGTCCGGTTCTCTGTCGAGGACGATCTACCTCTCCCAGGCGCGCCGGTACCTCCCCGAGCTCACATCAGACGACGTCGAGCGCGCCGGAGCAGGAGTCCGTGCCCAGGCGGTCGCCGCCGACGGCGCACTGCTCGATGACTTCGCGATCCAGCGGATCGGCCCCGTCGTCGCAATCCGCAATGCTCCCTCTCCCGCGGCGACCGCCTCGCTCGCGATCGCCCGGTACATCGTCGAGACCGGAGAGCTGTTGGACGGCTAGATGCGCCCGCCGCACCCCGACGGCGCTTCGGCGACCTCGGAGGCGCCCCGCGGATCTCTCCCGACCGCTCGGTCTCGCGTGGGCTGTCCCCGCCACGCGCTTCGGCAGCGAGAAAGGCCGTCGCTGCCGGCGCGCGCGGTCGGGTGCGGGGCCACGCGACGCGCACGCACCCGGCTCCCCGAGTCCAGCGGCGGCGCGGCCACGGCGTCTTTGATGCCCGGAGCCGCCCCGCTCGGCCGGACGAGTGCCGCAACGCGAGCAGGTGCCGGCGCCGTGGCGCGCCGCAAAGCCGCGCACGCCATGTCGCTCGCGGCCACGGCCGCATCCTGTCTCGCCCCGGGGAAGGACCCCTGACAAGGTCGTCGTCGTTGCGGACACCCACGGCGCGCTCCGCGCGGACGCGTCACAGCAGTCCCGCCACAGTGCGCACCGAAAAGATGCGGGGCGTTCCGTTACCGCGGTGACGCGGGCCAGACCCGGAGGTACTGTCACACCATGGCGGCAATCTCGGACCCAGTCCTCGAGGCGCTCGATGCCGTGCTCGCCGCTCTCGGCGATACCGAGACGATGCGCCGAGAGATCGTGCGACGCGCCAAGGTCGTGCGCAATGCCCGGGACAAGGGGCGCTCGTTCCGCGAGATCGCCGGGGTCTTGCAGCGCCCCCACATCGTCGAGCTTTTGCGAATGAGCCAGGAGCGGCTCGCGCTCTCCGGCGCGGTACTCCGTCGGGCCGCCGCCGTCGCGCTACGTGCGGAGGGACTGACGGTGGACGAGATCGCGAAGATGTTCGGCGTGACGCGCCCGCGCATCATCCACCTCCTTCACGACGCGCTGCCGGGCGACGGTGCCCAACCGGGGCCGAACGGGCGGGCCACCCGCCGGCGCGCGCCCCAGCCCTGAGCTCCGCACCCGCGCGACGGACCCGCCCCGGGCCCCGGGGCCGTTACCCTGGCGGCGATGTGGTGGCGCCGAGCGGTCCCAGGTCGAGCCGCGCGCGACACGCGCTGAGCGGTGCGATTCGTCGCGCGCCACCGTCTCGCGGCACCGCCGGGCGCGGTCGCCGAAGCGCTCTGCGACCCCGACTTCTACGCGGCGCTGCGCCTCCCGGATCTCGCGCCCGCCGTCGTGCTCGGGGTGAGCGAGGAGGACCACGAGACGGTCGTCCGACTGCACTCGACCTACATCGGCCGTCTCGATCCGGTCGCGGCGCGCCTCCTCTCCGGCTCCACCCTCACCTGGACCCAGGAGGTCCGCGTCGACCGGTCTGCCGCACGGGGGCGGATCCTTTTCGCCGCCGCCCACGACCCGGCGCGCCTCCACGGTGCGGCCGACTTCCGCCTCGCTCCCGCCGGCACGGGCACGTTGCGCGTGCTCGAGGGCGACCTCGTCGTCGCCGTCGCACTCATCGGCCCGCTGGCCGAGCGCCGGATCGTGCCGGGCCTCCTCAGCCGCCTCGCCCTCGAAGCCGAGGCCCTTGACGCCCGCCTCGCCCGGGGATGACCACGCTCTAACGTGGCGACGGCTGTGGAGGCCGGTGGCACGAAAGGCGGGGTCGGGTGATGGAGTACGTGAAGCTGGGATCGACGGGGCTCGAGGTCTCGCGGATCTGTCTCGGGTGCATGAGCTTCGGCGCTCCCGGGCGCGGCAACCACGCCTGGACGCTCGACGAGAGCGCGTCGCGTTCCATCATCGCCTTGGCGCTCGACGCCGGGATCAACTTCTTTGACACGGCAAACGTCTACTCGGCCGGTAGCAGTGAGGAGATCGTCGGCCGCGCCCTCGCCGGGCAGCGCCGAGACGAGATCGTCGTCGCGACCAAGGTCCACGGGCGCATGCACGCGGGCCCGAACGGCGCCGGCCTGTCGCGCAAGGCGATCCTCGACGAGATCGACAACAGTCTCCGACGCCTCGGGATGGACTACGTCGACCTCTACCAGATCCACCGCTTCGACCCCGCCGTCCCCGTCGAGGAGACGATGGAGGCGCTGCACGACGTCGTGAAGGCGGGCAAGGCCCGCTACCTCGGCGCCTCGTCGATGTACGCGTGGCAGTTCGCGAAGATGCAAAGCGCCGCCGAGCGCCACGGATGGACGCGCTTTATCTCGATGCAGAACCACTACAACCTCCTCTACCGCGAGGAGGAGCGCGAGATGCTGCCGCTCTGCGCCGACCAGGGCGTCGGCGTCATCCCCTGGAGCCCGCTCGCGCGTGGGCGGCTGACCCGGGAGTGGGACGCGCAGACCGCACGCAGCGCGCAGGACGAGTTCGGCGCCCGTCTCTACCGTGACGAGGACCGCACGATCGTCGAGCGCGTCGCCGACCTCGCGGCCAGCCGCAGTGCCAGCCGCGCGCAGATCGCCCTCGCGTGGCTCTTGCACAAGCCCGTCGTCACGGCACCGATCGTCGGGGTGACGGGGCCGGAACAGCTGACAGACGCGCTCGGCGCGCTGGACGTCGCCCTCGACGATGCGGAGATCGCCGTGCTCGAGCACGCCTACGAGCCGCACGCGATCGCCGGCCACTGAGTCGGGGCGGCGGTGCCCGGGTACCTCCTGCTCCAGCTTTCCGACGTGCATCTGCGCGTCGGCGGCGTCCTTAGCAACGGGGCGCCCACCTCGGAGAACCTCCGGCGCGCGATCGAGCTGATCCTGCGCGTCGGGCTCTCACCCGACCTCGTCGTCTGCAGCGGCGACCTCGCCGACGCCGGGGAGGGCGAGAGCTACGACGAGCTGCGCGCGCGCCTCGCGCCGCTCGTTGCGAGGGGGGCGAGCGTCGTGTACCTGCCCGGCAACCACGACGAGCGCGGCGCGTTCCGCCGCCACCTGCTCGACGACGCAGGCACAGGCGATGGTCCGATCAACCAGGTCACCCACCACGGCGGCCTGCGTGTCGTCGCGCTCGACACGAGCGTGCCCGGAGCCGAGCACGGTGAACTCGCGCAGGAGACGCTCGCCTTCCTGCGCGCTGCGCTCGCCGACCCGGCACCCGACGGCACTGTCCTCGCGCTGCACCACCCCCCCGTCCCCTCGCCGATCGCCTCGATGGCCGAGATCGCGCTGCGCGAACCGGGATCGCTCGCCGACGCGCTCGGGGGGAGCGACGTCCGTCTCATCGTCTCGGGCCACAACCACCACGCGGCCGCATCGGCTCTCGCCGGCATCCCCGTCTGGGTCTCCCCGGCGCTCGCCTATCGCGGTGACGTCACGAGCGTCCACACGTTTGTGCCGCTCCCGGGTGCCGCGTTGTCGCGCATCGATCTGCCGGCAGGTGGCGCCCCCCTCGTCAGCGTCGTCGAGGTGCCCCTCAGCGCAGCGCGCCCGTGAGGCGCGCCCGCGGCGGGGCGGGAGAAGACTCGCCGGGGGCAAGGTAGCCTTTGCACGTGGAGCGTCACCAAGAGCGCGAGCAGACCTTCGATGTGGACGACGCGTTCTGCCTCGGTGAGCTGCTCTCCCCGCTCGCGAGAGGTGGCGCGACCGTCGGGGAGGCGGAGGTCGAGCACCTGCGCGCCACCTACTACGACACCGAGGACCTCGCACTGCTCCACGCGGGGATCACGCTCCGCCGCCGCGTCGGGGGCCACGACGCGGGCTGGCATCTGAAGCTCCCCGCGGACGCGCCGGGGGAGCGCACGGAGCTGCGCCTGCCCCTCGAGAGCTCGTCCGACGCCGTGCCCCCGGAGCTCGTCGACCTCCTGACTGCGCCGTTGCGGGGTCGTGGGCTGCGGCCGGTCCTCGCTCTCCAGACCGACCGCACCGCCCGGGTCGTCCGTCGGGGCGACAGCGGTGGCGTCGAGCTCGCCGACGACCGCGTCGTCGCCGAACGGCTCATCGACGGCGGTGTGGAAGCGTGGCGCGAGATCGAGGTCGAGTGGCTCGGCGCGGACGGCGAGCTCGCGTCCAGCGCGGCGCGCCTGCTCGAACGGGCAGGAGCTCGACCCGCCGCGATCGGGTCCAAGGCCGCCCGCGCGCTCGGCGTCACACCCGGGACACCGGGCAGCGGCACCGGGGGTACGCGGCAGCCGGGGCAGGTCCTCCCAGCCCAGCTCGAGGCGCTCTTCGGCGAGGTGATCCGCCAGGACCTGGCGTTCCGTCAGGGACGCCTTGAAGCTGTCCACGACCTGCGCGTCGCGATCCGTCGTCTCCGCAGCCTCCTCAGGACCTTCAAGCCGCTGCTTGAAAAGCGCGCGCTGGAACCGGTGGTCCGCGAGCTCGCCTGGCTCGGTGGCGTCCTCGGGACCGCTCGCGAACGCGAGGTCCTGGCCGCGCATACCGAGCGGGCGCTCGACGCGCTCGCTCCCGAGGAGCGGCTCGGGCCCGTGCGCGCCGCGCTCGCCGGGCCGCTCGCCGGAGCGGCGGCCGCCGCACGCGACGAGGTGCGCGCCGCGTTGGGGACGCCGCGCTACGCGCAGCTGCTGGTCGCGCTCGCCGAGATCGCCGCGCGGCCGCCGGTGCGCGAAAGGGTTCGCGCGCGCGCCCTGCGACGTTGCGTCCGCCGGGAGCTCCGGGGGGCGATTGCCACATGGCAGTCCGCCCTGCGCACACGCGGTCCGGGCCGCGACGCTGCGATCCACGAGGCACGCAAGGCGGCCAAGCGTGTCCGCTATGCGGCCGAGACGATCGCGCCTCTCGCGCCGAAGGCGGCCGCCCGGTTCGCCGCCGGCTTCCGCTCCCTGCAGGAGGTCCTCGGCGAGCGCCACGACGCCGTCGTCGCCCGTGCGCACTACGCGCGCGAGGGGGCGCGCGCCGGCGTGCGCCCCGGCGAGAACGGCTTCACCTACGGCATCCTTGCCGAGCGCGAACGGGCCGCGATCGCCGAGCTCGACGCGGCGCTCCCCCGGCTGTGGCGACGCGCCGGGAGACGGCGTCTGCGCCGCTTCCTCGACTGACCGCCGCCTCCCGTCGAAGGACGAGATCAGGTCGTCGCGATCCCCGTGGCGGTGACCCCGGCGGGAAGCACAACCGCGCTCTGCGCCGCGGCGTCGCCGAAGCCGTTGACGGCGCCGTCGGCGTGCAGCAGCCAGTAGCCGCGGCCGTCCGCGCTCGACGCGATCGCGACGACGGGCGACCGGCCGGGCGCGGCCGAGCCTTCGCTCTGCGCCCCGCCGAGGGGCAGCACCCGCCCCGCCGCCGTCACCAGCCAGAGCCCGCCGCCCGCACGCGCCGCCGCCACCACGGGCGCGGCGCCCACGGCCGCCGGCGGGGGCGAGGTCAGATGGTGCGCCTTGCCGAAGGCGAACAGTGCGCCGTTGGAGGCAACGAGCCAGTAGCCGTCGTCGCCGGGGGCGGGAACGAGCGCGACGATGGTCGCGCCCCTCGCCAGGCGCCCTGTCGCGAGTGACCCGTCGTTCCTTGCGTCGCCGAAGGCGTACACGGTCCCGGCGGCGTCGACGAGCCAGTAGCCGCGGTCGCTCGAGGTCGGGGCGATGCCCACGACGGGGGCGGCGGGGTGCGCATAGCCGAGGCGCGTCGCGTCGCCGAAGGCGTCCACTGCACCGTCGCGCTGGACGATCCAGTACCCGAGCCCGTCCGACGTCCCGGCGATGCCGACGACCGGGCTCGAAAGCGGCGTTCCGCCGATGCCACCGAGGCCGGGGAGGGAGCCCAGGCCGACGACGACACCGTCCGAGCGGCTGATGCGATACCCGTCGGAACTGAAGTGCACGCGGACCGGGCCGGCCTCGGCGATGAGACCCTGGCCGTGGGCCCGGTTGTCGGCTGCGACCCGCACCGTGTAGGTCTCGCCGGCCGCGAGGCCGCCGAAGACGACGTGGTCGGTCGAGGGTCCCACGCTCTGGCTCTCGGCGCCCGCGTTGCTCGCGAGCAGGACCACCGTGTACCCGGTGACGCGAGAGCCACCGTCGCTGAGCGGCGGCCGCCAGGACACCGCCGCCGTCCGCCCCGCGACGCGCAGCGCGACGTGTTGGGGGGGGCTCGGGCCGCTCGGGACGTAACGGAACGTCGCGCCCGCGACGGGGGCGCTGGTCCCCGCTCGGCTGAGCACAGCGATGGCGACGCTGCGGCCCGCCGGGCCCGGCGGCGCGCTGACAGCGAGGATGAAGGGATCGCCGTCGGGAAAGCCCGGCACAGCCTGCAGGCGCGCCGAGACGACGCTGCCGAAGCGCACACCGGTCGCGCCGTTCAGGCCGTTGCCGAACAAGGTGACGAGCGTTCCGCCCGATGCCGGGCCGCTCGCGTGGGTCACCCGGCTCACGCTCGGGCGTGCCGGTGAGTAGTACACGAAGGTGTCGGCGCGCGGGTCGGGCCGGGAGCACGCCGTCGCGCTGCACGCGAGCACGTCGACGGGCCCGGGGAGATCCGCCGGCGTGCGCACCGTGAGGCTGGTGCCGCGCACCGCGGAGAGCTGGACGCTCACCGAGGCACCGAACCCGGTCGGTTGGACCTGGCTCTGGAACTCGACGACGTCGACCGCAGACATCCCCTGTCCGGTGATCCGCAGCGCCGTGCCACCCGTGCTCGGACCGCCGAGCTCGGAAAGGTGGGTCACCGTCGGGGTTCCGCCGTAGGAGAACCGTAGCGACGCGCTACGGCCCGCGAGGGTCTGCACACTGATCCCGCCGCGCAGCCGCTTTGGCATCGCACCGGCGACGTTGGCGGTCGGGGGAACGATGACGATCTGGGTCGGCGTGATGTCGAGGATCTGGGTCTGCTCGCTGAGAACCGACCCGGGCGGACCGAAGTTCACCCACTCGAAGGTGTTGAGACTGAATCCCGAGCCCGCGATGATCACCGGCGTCTGGCCCGTCGCGTCGGCGGGATCGGGGTAGACCGCGGTGATCTTGGGCGTCGGGCCGTAGTCGTACTCGGTCGGCGCCGGCGCGATCTCGGTCACCGCGTTTGCGGCGATGACGCCGTCGCCGCGGAACACGACGGGTCCCGACAGGGACGGGAGGATGCGGTCGGTCGGGCTCGTGCCGTTCGCGTCGGTCACGACGACCTGGACCTGGCACGCCGCCGCCGGGGCGAAGCCCGGCCCGGTCGCGCACGCGGTAGCCGCGCTCTCCGGCGGGACGACGGCACGCAGCTCGGTCCAGCCGAGCACCTGGACCCCGGTGGCGGGCACGCCCCCGAAGGTGACCGTCGGCGGTACGGCGGCAGAAAAGCCCGTGCCGTAGACGGTGACGGTGTTGCGGCCGGCGGCGTTGCCGCCCTCGGGGCCGACGCCGCTCACCGTCGGCAGCGCCGCTCCCGTGCTCGAGGCCGCGAAGTACTGGTAGGTCGCGCCCGGTCCCGGACGGCTGGTCAGTGCGCCCTGTCGGCTGAGAACGCTCACGCTGACCTGGACGGGACCGGCTCCCGCCGCATCCGAGGGGTTCGGGGTCGCCGACGTCATCGGCGCAGCGGGCGCGTTCACGACGGCCGTCGTTGACGAGGGCACCGCACTCACCGTTGCCGGGGCGTCGCCGAACTGGACGCTCAGCGCGGCCGGGTCCCCGGCGGGGAACCCGGTGCCGGTGATCGTCACCACGCCACCACCGGTGGTCGGCCCGTCCGACGGCGCGAGGGCGGTGACCGCCGGCGCTGGCGCGGGGGAGGCGGCGAGGGCGCAGAGGCTCGCGTCGAGGCCCCCCGCCCCCGTGGCGTCGGTGACGACCGGCGTCCCGAGCCCGGCGGCGAGGTTGTAGCCGGGGTGCGCGCGGTAGCCGAGGCCGAGCCCGAAGACGTCATTACTGCCCGTCGTCACCTGGTCGAACGAGGCGCGGTAGGACGCCGGATCGCCGGCGACCGCGTAGAGCATCGGCGCGAGGAAACCGAGGCTGCGCGTGCCGTTGGTCAGTGGCAGGGTCGCGCACGCCGGGGAGGCGGCGATCTCCGCGGCGACCGCCGCCCAGATCGGCGCGGCCGACGACGTCCCGCCGAGGGTCGTCCAGCCCGCCGGTGGCGTCGGCGCGCTCACCGACGACCGCGCCGCGCCGCCCGGCGGGTTGCCGAACAGCGCGCTGAATACGGTGATGCCGCGCCACTCGTCGGCGGTCGCGGAGACGTCGGGGACCTGCCGGCGGAGCGTGCGGCTCACCCCGGCGACACCGGAGTCGGCCTGCCAGGAGGGGCTCGGCCAGGTGTTCGAGACGCCGCCACCGCCGCCGCCCCACTTCGCGCCGTCGTTCCAGACCGTCTGGGAGGGCGGGTTTGCGTCGTTCAGCATCGAGGTGCCGCCGACGCCGACGACGTAGGGCTGGCTCGCGGGGTCATCGACCGAGAGATAGGGCAGTGCCGGCGACGTCGAGCCGAAGGGCGTGCTCGCACAGTCGTCCGAGCCGGTGTCCCCCGCGGCGGCGAAGACGGTCTGACCCTGCGCCGCGGCCTCTTCGAACAGGGTGTTCTCGAGCAGCTGGACCTGCGGCGCGGACTGCTGGAGGGCGGTCTCGCACTCGCCCCAGCTCGTCGACACCAGGGCCGCCCGGTCCTGGCTCACGATCGCGTTGTACGCGTCGACGACGCCGAAGGTCGTGTTCGGCGCCGCGTACACGATGATCTTCGCCGCGGGAGCGAGCGCCTGGAGGTCCTCGAGATCGAGAAGCGCCTCCCCCGAGCCACTGCCGGTGAGCTCGAAGCCGTCGAGGCGGACAACGGAGATCTGGCTGGCGTGGCTGGCGCCGAAGTAGCAGCGGTCGAAGCTCGCGAGGTCGCTCGGCAGGTAGGGCTCGAGCTCGAAGACCGCGATCGTCTGGCCCTGTGCGAGATCGCCCCGGCGGTAGAGGCCGTCGAGGCCGTACGCGCTCGCAAGCTGTTGGTCGGTCCATCCACCGCCTTGGACCGCCGCGGCCGTCGCCGCCGGGCACGCGCGCGCTGCCCCGGCCGGCGCGAGGGGCGCCGCGAGCGCGCCGGAGGACACCCGAGAGGGTGCGAGGCCCGCAGCCGCGCGCTGGGCCGCGCTCGGCGCCCGCTCGAGCATCGACCGCGGCGCCGACAGGCTGTCGAGCCCGACGACCGCGGAGACCGTCGACGCCACGCGCGCGGGGAGGAACGCAGGCGAGCTCTGCGACCAACGCAGCGATCCGTCCGCCATGCGGTAGCGGTCGAGCGAGGTGTGGAACGTCGCCTCGACGCGCGCCGCGGTCCCGCTGACGGGAAGAAGGAGCCCGTTCGTCGAGGGCCGCCCGACCCTCAGGCCCGCGCGGCGCAGCGTGGCCTCGAGCGCCGCAACCGCCCTCCGCGGGGCGCCGAAACGCGTTGCGAAGGACGCTGGGGTGAGGAAGTGGTGGTAGAGGGAAGACCCCACTGTGGAAACCGACGCCGCGTAGGCCGCGAGGCCGGCCGGGTTGCGCCCGGCGAGGCCGAGGCCGAAGGAGATGGTCGCCCGGTGCGCGACGCTGCCGACCCGCACCGTGCCCGCGGGGAGTGCCGCCCGAGCAGAGACCTCCACGAGCGCTGGCTCCACCCGAGCGCTGCGTGCCAGGGCGCCGGCCGCCGACGCGGCCGGCAGTCCGGCAGCGCCGAGCACGGCGGGCACGAGGCCGACCAGCCCGCGATATCTCCCGCCGGCCCCCCGGTGCCGGCTCACTGGGCTGCGCTTTGGCACAGGCCTCCTCCTCGGTTCACACTGCGCACCAGTACATCGCGTCCCGGGCCAAGCGGGGCGGCGACGGTCCTCGGTGGGCGAGTCGAACTCCGGGGCCTCCTGCCGCGTCGTCTGGGGTCTATCAGCAGCAGGAGCGTCGGTCAACGCGCGGCCGGTGCGCGAAAGCGCAGCTCGACCGGCACCGTGCGTACCGCCTCCGGCCGCGACGCGCACCGCCACCTTGGCGCCGGCCCGGAAGCGGTGCCGGCGACCGCGGCGGCGCGGCGCGCCGTCACGGGCCCCCGATCCCCGGAGGGCGAGCACGCTGGCGCCGTGACACGGCGCCCTCGCGACGGGCTGTATTGGCGCTCGAGCGAGAGGACATGGGCACCCGGCCGGCCGCCAGGCGAGCCGTTGCCCGGACCGCCCCCAGGCGGGACGCCGGCATCGGCACCCGCCGCGGGCGACGGGACCGGCGACAAGGAGCAGAGGCGTCGCCCGCTTCCGCCCTCCGGCCCGCCACCTGGCCGGGGACGCCGGCACGGCTACCGGATGCCGAGGTGCGCGACCGCGGCCTCGAGCTCCACGTCTCCCAGGGAACCGAGCACCAGGTCCGCGCCCGTGAAGTCGCACCTCGCGGTGAGCGGGCCGGGGACGGCGACGCAGCGGAGGCCGGCCGCCCGCGCGGCGACGAGACCGTTGAGGGAGTCCTCGACGGCGACGGCGCGCCAGGGCTCGACGCCGAGCGCGCGGCATGCATTGAGGTAGACGTCCGGCGCCGGCTTGGCCGCCAGCTGGTCGGTGCGGCACGAGATGCAGGAGAACTCCTCCCGCAGGCCGACCTCACCGAGGAGGCCGTCGACCCACGAGACGGGCGAGCTCGAGGCGATGGCGACCCGAAGGCCCAGGCGACCGGCGGCGCCGATCCATTCGCGGATCCCCCTCATCGGCTGCAGGCGACGCGTGCGAGCCGCGATCTCCGCGTCGACATCGCGTCGAAGGACGCTCTCGGGCGGCAGCGCGGCACCGGTGCGCTCGCAGAGCGAACCGTAGGGTTCGAACCCGCCGTGCGTCCCCACGGAGGTCACCCACTCCTCCCAGGTGAACGAGGCGCCGAAGCGCTGATAGACCTCCCGCCAGACGTCGTGGATCACCGTCTCGGTGTCGAGGATCACCCCGTCGAAGTCGAAGACGAGCGCGTCGATCCCGGCGCCGACGTCGAGACTGCCCACCCGGGCACCTTGTCAGGATCGACGGGTGCCCGGCAAGCGACCGGACGTCCCGCGTCTCCTTCGCTGCGCGCCGTGGCCGGCCGCTGCGCCGAGGACCCCTCAGAGAGCAGCGCACCTGTCTGCGGTCCGGCCAAGCGGGCGCGCCGCGACGGTGGGAGATCGCGTGCCGGGGCATCCGCCGGGCCGGGCCCCCGGGCCCGCACCCCGAAGGCGCCCCTTGACCGGGTCCGGGATGAAGGCCGGGCGCGGGCGCGTTCGCTAGTGTGCGGGCGGCGGCGGCCCCACGCTCCCCAACCGGGTCGCCCCGCTCTCGCGAAAGGACACCTGCGTGCCGTGGCGGGTCACCTCGGCTCCTACGTGGACTGGCCAGAGTTCGCGCTCGCGTCCGGTCGAGGCGGATCGATGGCGCCCGGAGCGCGGACGCGCCCGGGGCTCCCCGATCTGATCCGGATGCCACGCGGCGGACGTCCGCTCGACGCGCGGGTCGAACGGACCTGGGAGCGCGACGGCGTGGCCGGGGAGGAGGTCTCCTGGTCGGTCGGCTTCGGGCCGCGGACGCGTGCCTGGCTCCTTCGCCCCGCCGCGGCCACCGGTCCCCTGCCCGGCGCGCTCGCGCTCCACGGACACGACGACTTCAAGCTCCTCGGCAAGGAAAAGATCGCGGACGGCCCGGACGGCACCTGCGAGGAGGTCGGACCCGTTCGGGCCGCCTATGGCGACCGCGCCTTCGCGAACGCGCTCGCCCTCCAGGGCTTCGCCGTGCTGGTGCCCGACGTCTTTCTGTGGGGGAGCCGGCGCTTTGACTACGAGGCGATCGACGCCTCGCTGCGCTCGGCATCGCATCTCGAGTGGCTCCGGCCCCACCTCGAGGCCGCGTCGGACGCCCGACCAGACGAAGCGCGGGCCGGCGCGGGTTCCTACAACCGCGTCGCGGCGCTGCACGAGGACATCGTCGAGCGTCTCTGCCGCGTCCTTGGGACGAGCCTCGCGGGCGTCGTCGCCTACGAGGACGCGATCGCGCTCGACTACCTTCGGTCGCGGACGGACCGGTGCCTCGGCCCGGTCGCCGCGATTGGCTGTTCGGGTGGCGGGGCTCGCGCCGCGCTCGTCGGCGCGACCGGCGCGAGCGTCGACGTCGTCGCGGTCGTCGCCATGATGTCGTGCTACCGCCCGATGGTCGAAGGGCACGTCGCGACCCACACGTGGATGCTCTTCCCGCCGAACCTCGCCCCAGAGCTCGACTGGCCCGACGTCGTCCTCTCCCGTGCGCCCGCGCCGCTGCTCGTGCAGTACGTACTCGACGACGAGCTGTTCCCCGAAGACGGGATGCGGGCCGCGGACCGCATGCTCGCAGACCGCTACGGGGCCCTCGGCCGGCCCGAGGCCTACGCCGCCCAGTTCTACGACGGCGGCCACCGCTTCGACCGCACGATGCAGGACGCAGCATTCGAGCAGATCGGCGTGTTCCTGCACCGGGCCGCGGGAGCACCCTGAGGTCCCGCCTCGCGCCCCTCGGTGGAAGGCGGTCGCGAGGTCCCCGGCGACGCACCCGGCGTCATCGACCAGGAACACCCTCCGCCACTTGTCGAACGCGGTGCAAGGGTGCGAGAGCCCGAAGCCCAGGCGGTCACCGACCGCGAGCGGACGTGCGGGCGAAAAGCGGAGGTCGCAGTGCTGATCGTCCAGCGCGATGACCTCGGCGTCGGTGAACGGCTCGGGGTCGCGCCGCGCAGGGCACCCGGCGGAGGGCGATGGGCAGGTCGAGTTCAGAGGGCGCGTCCCGCTTTGCGAAGCCGACGGTCGCCAGGCCGGGCTCGGGGACCGAAGGCACCACCGCCCAGAGCTCAAGCGCGCCGCGGAGTCGTTGGCGTCCCCCCGAGTGGTGGGCTTTGAGGTGAGCCGGAGGGTCCACCACTGAGGTGGGCCACTGGAGCGATCCTCGGTGTGTTCCTAGCCGAACCCACGAAGGAGAGCACCCCAGTGGCCCTCGACCAGTCTGCCCTGTC
>JAKABX010000118.1 GCA_021796545.1 Actinomycetes bacterium | reverse complement strand
ACGAGCACCTCGACGTCATCGCCCGGCGACGCAGTGGGCGCGGCAGCCCTTCTCCACTCTCGCCTTCCCGCACCCACGTCCGATCTCAGCCCGTCGTCGACTGCTGCGCCTGTGTTCGTCGGCCAACCAGCGGGCGAGTCTCCCTCTGCGCTGGCGGCGCATCTTGCCGCGCTGGCCGCCGGGGACGCGCCGGCCCGGATGGCGACGACGGTGGCCGATGCGCTGGCGTCGACCGGGCCGCGATGGTCGCAACGGCCCCGCCGGCGCGCCGTGGCGACCATGCCGACGTCGCCCGCTGCTCGGCATCGCCATGCCCGGCGTCACGCCGGGACGATTGGCGCGCCTGGCGACAGCGGTGACGTGAGTGGCGGGAGCTTCAGCGTCGGTGGCGGCGTGCCGCCGGCGCAGGGCGCGACACGCGCTGGTCGTGCACATCGGCGACTCGGCGACACTCGTCCGGGAACCGCACGGGACGCTCGTCGCGCGCCGGCGGTGCCCGACCGTGTACCAATGACGATGCCCACCCGGGAGCGCGCGTTCACGGCCGCGGCACCTACCACGAGCGCTCCCGTGCCTGCTGGTACCGGTGCGAGCACCCTCCCGGCGCCCGCGTCAGGAGATCCGATGGGCGTGATCTCGGCCGAGGCCATTCGGCCTCGCACGTTGGCACGAGCCGTGGTGGGGACGATCGGGTCAGTACCCACGCTGCCGCGCGCGACCGAGCCGGGTGAAGACCTCGGCGCCGACGCGGTGACGCCTGCGGCACGGCGCGCCCTCGCCCGGCCGCTCGCGCAAGGGGTAGCCGGACGTCGCACGCTCGACGAGAGCGTGACCGAGGCCGCCCCGTCCGCGAGCCCCGAGATCCGACCAGGGGCCGGACGTCGCGCGCGCTCGCTCGCACCAGGGGCACCAATCGCACCAGGGGCACCAGGGGCGCCAATCGGACCAATCGCACCAGGGGCACCAATCACACCAGGGGCACCAGGGGGACCAATGGCAAGGCCGCCAGCGCCATCGAACTCCCCTGGGACCGGAGGCGGCCCGGCGGCTCCCGCCGCCGCATCCCCGGAGCGGGGCGACCTACCGAGCACCGAGCCCGCGCGTGGCGCGGGTCCGGGCGGTGCACGGCGCACGGCGCGCGCGCGTCGCTTCATGGCGGCGTTGGCACGGCGGGCGCCAGACCCCGTCGTGGCGCTCCCTCCACGCCTCGCGCCGCTCGCACGTGCCCTTGGCGGCACTCTCCCCTTCGAGCTGCGCGCCGGCCCGGCGAGCGCCGCGGCGCTCGCCGCCGCCGGGCGTCCGGCCGCCACCGTCGGTCGAGTGATCCATCTGGCTCGGCGGCCCGGGACAGACGCAGGGACCGCGGCCGTCGTCGCGCACGAGCTCGTTCATGCCGCCGCGCGCGGTGCAGGTCATCAGCACGAGCAGCACACTGCGGACGATCGGCACACTGCGCACACTGCGCACACTGCGGACGATCGGCACAGTGCGCGCACTTCGGCGGCCGAGCACCACGAGCACCACGCCCCGGCGACGACGACGGCGACGGCCCCGGCGACGGCGACGGCGCGGTTCTTCGACGACGATGTCATCGACCGTGAAGAGGGGTTCGCGCGCCACGTCGGCGCCCTGGTTCGCGAGCTCGTCTCGCGCGCGGGCGGCGCGTCGTCGACGACGGCAGATGCCGGCGCGCGTGCGGGCGGCGCCGCCAGTATCGGCTCGCTCCTCGTCCAGCTGGCACCGACCGACGCGAGCGAGCAGGTGTCATCGGCGGTGGCGAGCGCGTTCGGCGCGCCGGGGCAACGAGGAGCCGTGCCAGGCACCCTGTCGCGCAGCGCCGCGCCGCAAGCTCGCACGCGCCCACCGCTCGGGCTGGCGTCGCGGGGAACGGGCGCGCCGGTCGACGGCGGCTCGTCGCACCTCGGTCTCGCAGGTCTCCGTGGCGCGTCCGGTATCGAGGCGCTGCGCCAGGGACCGGCAGCAGCGGGGCTGGACGCGCTGCTCGCACGCCATGGCATCGGGCGCGCCGGCGACGGGGCGAGTCGTGCCGGGGGAGCCATCGCGTTTGGCGCAGCGGGCGGCGCCGGTGGCGCGGGCTTCCAGCCGGGCTTCCAGGCAAACATCGGGCCGGGCACCCCGGGTGCGGCCAGGTACGGCGAATCGGCTGGCGTCGTATCGCCCACACTGCCCGTACCGGCGACCTTGCAGGGGTTCGCGCTCGGCGGGGACCAGGTGCCTCGCGGCGCCGTGCCCGCAAGGCTGCCGTCGCTCATCGCTGAGAAGGGAGTGCCCACCATGGCATCGCGCGCCCATGACCCCACCCCGCCGACGGTCTTCCCCTCGAGCGCGCCGGGCGCCGCCGAGGTGCTCGAGTGGATCATCGACGAGGTCGAGCAGCGCGTGCTGGCGGAGCTCGAACGACGGGGACGTCGGCACGTCCCGGAGGTCTTCTGATGGCGTCGAGCACAACCAAGGCCTTCTTGAAGACCGAGAAGGGCACAACGATCCCCTGTCTCTTCAACCCGTCCGAGCTCGTCCTGGCTCAGGCGAACGGCTGGGCTGCGGACGCCGTGCCCGGCAGAGGGGTACCGACGCTGCGCTACACCGGGGCAGGCTCTGGCGTCCTCCGCCTCACCTTGT
>JAKABX010000117.1 GCA_021796545.1 Actinomycetes bacterium | reverse complement strand
ATAGCCTGGATCGGTGGCCCCGACCAAGACGAGCGCCAGTCCCGAGCGATGCCGCGCGGCGACGGGCCACGTCGCGGCCGCCAAACACGGGCGCGCGGCGGGGGAGAACCTCGTTGGTCGCGACGGGCTCGTGACGTATCACCCCGGCTTTTTCGAACCAGCCCGGGCCGACGAGCTCTTCGAGCGCTGCCGGCACGAGCTCGCCTGGGGCGAGGAGGTGGCGCGCTTTTTCGGCCGAGCCGTGCCGCTCCCGCGCCGCACCGCCTGGTACGGACCGATCTCCTATGCCTACAGCGGCGTCGTGCATCCTCCGCGGGCGATGGCGCCCGTGCTCGCCGAGATCCGCGACGCGATCGCGGCGGTCGCCGCGGAGATGGACTGCGTGCTCGCCAACCACTACCGCAACGGCCGCGACAGCGTGAGCTGGCACGCGGACAACGAGGCGGAGTGGGGGAGCGACCCGGTGATCGCCTCGGTCTCCTTCGGCGCGACGCGGCGCTTCTCGCTGCGCCATCGCGACGCGGCCGAGCGCGTGGCGGTGGACCTCGAGCACGGCTCGCTGCTCATCATGGCGGGGCCCACCCAGCGGTGCTGGCAGCATGCGATCTTGAAGACCAACCGCGAGGTCGGCGCACGGATCAACCTCACGTTCCGGCGCCTCGTGGCGGTTCCGGGGAAGCGGGAGATGCGATGAGTGAGCCTTGAGGTGGGAGCGGTCGCCCGGGTCGATCGCTGGCTATGGGCGGTGCGCCTCTTTCCGACCCGCACGGCGGCGACCGAAGCCTGCCGGGCCGGACACGTCCGCGTGAACCGCCAGAGCGCCAAGCCGGCGACACCGGTGCGCGTCGGCGACGAGGTCGTCGTGCGTGGCCCGAACCGCGAGCGGATCGTCGAGGTCACCAAGATCATCGAGCGCCGGGTGGGCGCTCCGATCGCCGCGACCTGCATCGTCGATCACTCCCCGCCACCCCCGCGGCGCGAGGAGCGGCTCACCCCCTTCGTCCGCGACCCGGGCAGCGGACGGCCAACCAAGCGCGACCGGCGCGAGCTCGACCGGCTCCGCCGCTCGTGAGTGCTCAGTCCCGCGCCGCGCGTGCCGGCGAGCTCGTTCCTTCGACGAACGATCGAGGCGCTGACGGCCACCTGCGAGCGCCAAAACTCAGCATTTGGCGTGAGGAAAGCGCGGCGCGCACTGGCCGGAGCGCCTCCGGCGAGGCGTTCGTCGCGCCCTCCCAACACGGCCAGCACGACGTCGCCGACGAGGGCGAGACGGTTCTCGCGAGTGCCGCTCTGCGCATCGCTTTGACTCGCCATCAGGTGAACGTCGCAGCGACGCGCGACCACGCGACTGGGGCGGATGGCACCGACATCAGGGCCTTGTCGCCGGCTATCGTGCCCCCGTCGTGCTGTGTGCCGAGGTCGGCGGCGATCTGTTGATCCTGCCGGCTCGTGGCGGAGAGGACCGGGGAGATCGAGGCCATGCGGGCAAAGGTTGGTTGGAGAGGAACGGGAGCCGCCGCTGTCGTTGCGACCGGCGCCTTGCTCGGTGGGCTCTTGGTCGCGCGTCCAGCCGCTGGTGCGACCGTCGCCTACGAGATCGTCGCAGCGGGCAGCCCTCAGTACTTCACCGTCACCTCGACGGTGACCTCGCTGCGGGTGACGCTCGATGGGGCCTCGGGTGGCGACGGCGAGTCGGCGACCCCACAGGGGCCCGGTGCGCTCGGCGGGCTCGGCGCGGAGGTCTCGGCGAGAATCGTGATGGGTCACGGGATCCGCGTGGGCGATCAGTTGGCGCTGTACCCAGGACTGAAGGGCAGCAGCGTCGACTACGGCAACCCACTCGCCGGCGGTGCCGGGGGCCCCGGCACCCCGGGGCAGGGCGCGGGCGGTGGCCAGGGCGGAGGCGGCTCGGGCCTGTACGACGTGACCTCGCATCGATGGCTCCTCGTCGCCGGTGGCGGCGGGGGCGCCAGCGGCACCGGCGCCTACGATTCGGGCGGGGTGCCCGGCGCCAACGCCGACGCGCCGGGCCGGTCCAGCCGCGACGGAACCGGCGGGTCGCTGAACGCCCCGTGTCCCGAGTTCGGCGCCGATGGCGCTCGCCTGGTGGGCAGAGCCGGCGGGGCCTCGGGGTCGGGCCTGTTCGACGGCGGCGGCGGCGGAGGCGGCGGCGGGTGCTACGGCGGCTCGGGCGGTGCGGCGGGCGGGTTCGGCGCTGCGGGGGGGAGCGGAGCCGGCGGACGGAGCTGGAACTTTGCCGAGGCGTTCGATGTCACCCACGCGCTCGCCCCGCGGGGCAACGGGCTCGTCAAGCTCGTGATCACGCTCTACCACGAACCGCCGCCGACCATTTTGAGCCCCGACCACTTCGACCTCACCGTGGGCCAGCCGGTCGTCGCCGACTTCGTGTCCGCGGGGACCCCACCACCGGACCTGCACGTGTCGGGCACCTTTCCTCCGGGCGTGAGTTTCTCCATCCCGCTCTTTTCGGGTCGCGGCGAGATCCGGGGGATCCCGGCACCAGGGAGCGAGGGCACCTACCAGATCACGATCCGCGCGAAGAACGACTTCGGCGAGGCGACACAGACCTTCTCCTTGATCGTCCATGCGCCCTAGCTAGGGGCTCGTCGTGATCCCGCCGTTCGTCGAAGG
>JAKABX010000048.1 GCA_021796545.1 Actinomycetes bacterium | reverse complement strand
CCTTGTCGCGGGCAACGCGGCCGTCGCCGACGTCCTGCGCCAAGCGGCGCGTCCCGCGGTCCTAAAAAGGTGACCTCGCCCGATCCCCGCTGCGGCGCGCGGCGGGCGCCCCGGCGACAACGGCAGGCGGGAAACAGTCCCCCATCAGAAAGGAGTCCTCGACGCAATGGGTGAACATCCACTCTGGGAGCACGTCGACCGGAGCGCGTTCCCGCGTCCGAAGGACGCTGCGGCCCGCCCGTTCGTCTGGGCGCACCGGGGCGCCTCCGCGCTCGAGCCCGAGAACACCCTGCGGGCCTTCGAGACAGCGGCCGCCCTCGGCGCCGACGGCGTCGAGCTCGACATCCAGCTGACCCGCGACGGCGTCCCCCTCGTCGTCCACGACCCGCTGCTTTGGACCGACGGCACGCGCCTGCACCTTCGCCGCCACGCAGGTGGGGGGGCGCTGCGACCGGTCTGGGTCCGCGACCTCGACTGGCGCGAGCTCGAGAGCGCGTCCGTGATCTGGCTCGACGGCCGCCCCGAGCGCCTGGCGCGCTTCGAGCAGGTGATCGAGGCCGTGCCGGATTGGCTCTGGTTGGACGTCGAGTTGAAGGCGGGCTGGACCTACGACCCGGCCCTCGCCGCAGTCTTCGCCGCGTGCGCGCGCCGGCGCTCCGGGCGGGTGCTCGCGTCCTCGTTCGACCACGTCATCCTGCGCGACGTCGCGGCGATCGCCCCGCAGATCCCGCTCCTTGCGATCTTGCACGCTCGCCCGGTCGACCTCGTCGGCGTGCTCGCAACCATCCCCGCCGTGATGGCCTCGATCGACCGGCCGTTTCTCACCGCCGACGACGTGCGGCGCTGGACGGATGCGGGTGTGGAGGTGAGCATCGGCGGCTCGCAGCTCCTCGGTGACCTCGACACCGTCCTCACCTGGCCCGTCGCCGGGCTCTTCCTCGACGATCCGCGGCTCGCGCTGGCGACGGGGGCCTAGGGCGATGCCGCCGACCGGAGAGGGAACCACGCCGCGCGCGCCCCGGGGTGCGTCGCCCTTCGATGCTCAGGTACCGAATCCGCCCTTTGTCTGGGCCCACCGGGGCGCATCCGCGCTGGAGCCCGAGAACACGATGGCCGCGTTCATTCGGGCCTGCGAGCTCGCCGCCGACGGCATCGAGCTCGACGTGCAGCTGACGCGCGACGGGCACCCGATCGTCCTGCACGACCCCCAGCTGCATCACGACGGCGAGCGCTTCCACCTGCGCGCGCCCAGGGACGGCTCGACCCGCCCGGTCTTTCTCGGCGACATCGACTTCGCCGATCTCGCCGATGGGCCGATCGTCTTCCCCGACGGCCGGCGCGCCCCCCTGGAGCGCTTCGAGGCCGTCCTCGACGCGCTCCCCGCGTGGATCTGGCTGGACGTCGAGCTGAAGGCGGGCTGGACCTACGACCCCCGGCTCGCGGGGGTGGTGGCGAGCCGCCTCGCGGCGCGTCCGGAGCGCTGCCTCGTCTCCTCCTTCGACCACGTCGTGCTCGCCGAGATGCACGCGCTCGCCCCCGAGGTCCCCCTCGCGGCGCTGTGCGACGCACGTCTGGCCGACGCCGCGGCGGTCCTCTCGCCGATCCCGGCACGCCTTTGGAACCTGCGGCGCGCCTTTGTGACCGCGCAGGACGTGGTGTCGCTGCGCGAGGCCGGTGTGCTCGTCAGCCTCTACGGCGAAGAGCTCCGCCTCGACCTCGCCGAGCTGTGCACCTGGCCGCTCGCGGGGATCTTCCTCGACGACCCACGCGAGGCGTACGCACCCCCGACGATGCCCTGGTCGGCCTGAGTGGCCGCACCAGGAACGCCGGGGGCCGCGCCCGACGCAACTCTGGTGGCGAGCCTGCAAGCGCTCGGGGACGAGCTCAACGAGGCGCTCACCGCCGCGTTCGCCCGGCGCGCGGAGCTCGCGGTCACCCAGAAGAGCTCGGCGCACGACCTCGTGAGCGACGCCGACCGCCAGATCGAGGCCCGGGTGCGCGCCTTTGTCGCAACACGGCATCCCGACGACGCGTTCCTCGGCGAGGAGAGCGGCGGTCACCCCGACCCGCTCGCGGAACGCTGCTGGGTCGTCGACCCGATCGACGGGACGATGAACTTCGTCCACGGGATGCCCTGGGCGTGCAGCTCGGTGGGCGTGCTCGCACACGGGGTGGCGCTCGCCGGCATCGTGGTCGCCCCCTTCAGCGGCGATCTCTACCTCTGCGCCGGCGCGGGCGCCACCCGTGGCGGCGAGCGCCTCTCGGTCGCTCCCGGCGCGGACCTCGCGGGCGCGATGGTGCTCCTCGAGGTGCCTTCCGGCACCTCGCCGAGCGTGCTCGCGCCCGTCGCCGACGCCGTCATCGAAGCGGGGGGCTCGCCGCGCACGATGGGCTCGGGCGCGCTCGCCCTCGCGCTGGTCGCGGCCGGCGTCGTCCACGGCGTCGTGCACGCCGGGCCGTCGATCTGGGACGTCGCTGCCGGCGTCGCGCTGGTGGAGCAGGCGGGCGGGACCGTGCGCTCTGTTGTCGGCCCCTACGTCCTCGGCCGGCCGGGCCCCCTCATCGCCGCGTCGGCGCCGGCCGCCGAGGTGCTTGCGGCCGCGCTCGCCCGCTGCCCCGAGGTGGCCGGCCCCGCGAGCTGAGAGGCGACTGCGTCGCCTGACCCACCGGGTCGCGCACCGCGCACAACGTCGGACCGGGCGGGGTCCCACCGGGCATCAGAATCGACCGCACTGGTGGGCGAGACAGTCCGCGAGCGCGGGGCGGCGGAACCTGAACCCGGCTGCCGAGAGGATCTCGGGCACGACCCGCTGGTTCGCGAGCGCGATCTCGCGCGCCGCATCCCGGCCGGCGAGGACGTGCAGCGCCGCCGAGGGCACGGGAAGCAGCGCCGGACGGCCGAGCACGCCCGCGAGCGTCGCTGCGTACTCGCGGTTGCGCACGGGATGGGGTGACACCGCATTGATCGGCCCGGAGAGGCGGTCATCGAGGAGCACCCGGGCATACGCGTCAGTCAGGTCATCGAGATCGATCCACGACATCCACTGGCCGCCGTCGCCGATCGGCCCGCCGAGACCGGCAAGGAACAGCGGGCGGACGAGCCGGAGCATCCCCCCGCGGGTCGACTGGACGATCCCCGTGCGCAGCGTCGCGACGCGGATCCCCGCCTCGGCGGACGGCGCGGTGGCGGCCTCCCAGCCGCGCACGACCTGCGCGAGGAAGCCGCCCCCGAGCGCCGCGTCCTCGCCGAGGCGCTCGTCGCCGCGATCGGGGCCGTACGCGCCGATCGCCGAAGCGCAGACGAGCACCCGGGGACCGTCGGCCATGGCGGCGAGCGCCTCGGCGAGGCGCCGGGTCGGACCGAGCCGGCTCGCGGCGATGCGCCCGCGCCGCGCCGGGCCGAGTCGGCCGGCGATCGACGCCCCGGCGAGGTGGATGACGGCGTCGACACCCTCGAACACCGCCGTCCCGGGATCCTCCGGCTGCCACCGCCGCTCGTCGGCTCGGCGCGGCGCGCGCCGGACGAGGCGCACGACGCGGTGGCCCCCCGTCGTGAGCAAGGCGCACAGCGCGCTGCCGACGAGCCCCGAGGAGCCGGTGACCGCGACCGTGAGCGGTGTGGCACCAAAGCGCCGCAGCCCGCGCTGGGCGGCGAGATCGTCGGCCAGCTGGCGGTGGCGGTAGGCGAACATCGGACGCAACAGGCGTGCGGGAACAGGGGTCGTGACGCGGTCGGTGACCCGCGTGCGTCCCGGCGCCTCCTCCCCGAACTCGTGGGCGTGGCGCCAGGCAAGCGGCAGCGAGACGAGCTCGTCGACGAAGCGGTGCGGTGGCTCGTAGTCGCGGTGCTGCGCGACCCAGCGCAGCCCGCCGGGCAGGCGGATCACCGCTCGCCCCGTCGCGAGCGGGCTCGCCTCCTCGACGAGACGCACCGGCTGCCAGGGGGGCACGAGCCGGGCGAAGGCCCCGGGGCGCTCGTGCCAGGCGAACACCTCGGCGACGGGGTGGTCGACGACGCTCGAGAACTCGATGCTCATCGGCCCTCCTCCTGCCACGGGCGGACGCCGCGCGCCGCGCTCACGGCTGCACCGCCATCAGCCCATCTTGTGCCAGCGGGTAGCCGAGGCGCGCGAGAGCCGCTGCGCCGAGGCGCCAGGGTTCGTGGATCACGGACGCGTCGAGGGCCGCGAGCTCGGGGACGTGGCGCCGGACGTAGTCGCCCCCCGGGTCGAAGCGACGCGCCTGGCGCGTCGGGCTGAGCACACGCTTGGGGTGGCTCCCCGTGCCGTGCCCGGCCGTCCACTGCCAGTTCAGGTTGTTGACCGCGAGGTCGGCGTCGAGCAGGTGGTCGAGGAAGTGGCGGGCGCCACATCGCCAGTCCTGGCCGAGGGTCTTGGTGAGGTAGGACGCGACCACCATCCGCGCGCGGTTGGGGACGAGACCCTCGGCGGTGAGCTGGCGCATCGCCGCATCGACGATCGGAACGCCCGTGCGCCCCTCCCGCCACGCCGCGAGCACGCCGGGGTCGCGCCGGGGCGCACCGGGGCGCGCGACGTAGTCGTCCCACGCCGCGTCGGGGCGGGCTGAAAGGACCTGGAGGTAGAAGTCACGCCAGCACAGCTGTCGGACGAAGCCATCCGCTCCCGGTCGGCGCGCTGCGGCCTCGACGACGGCGAGCGGCGAGAGGCAGCCGAAGTGCAGCGCCGCCGACAGCCGCGCGCCCCCGGGCCTCTCGAGGGCGTCGCGGCGGCGCGCGTAGTCGGGCAGGGCGTCGCGCAGCCACGCGTCCAGTCGTGCGCGGGCGGCGCGCTCGCCGCCGTGGTCGATGCCCGCCGGCCGGGGCCCGGGCGGCACCGGCAGTCCGGGGAGGTCGCCACCCCCGTCCCGAAGGCGCGGCGCTGCCAGCACGGGCCGCCGGGGCGCCGCGAGCCAGCGCCGGTGGTACGGCGTGAAGACGTGGTAGTGGTCGCCCCCGGCCGGCAGGACGGCGCCCGGCGGGACGACGCTGAGCCCGGGGTGCCGGCGGATCTCGAGACGTGTGCCGGCTGCCGCCTCGAGGCGGGCGAAGCGGCGGCGGGCGTAGGGCGTGACGTCGTCGCTCAGATGGACCGCCCGTGCACCCGCCTCCGCCGCGAGGTGCACGACCTCGTCCACCCACTCCCCCGCCCGCACGACGAGGCGCGTCCCGAGGCGCCCGAGCGCGGCGTCGAGGTCGGAGAGGCATTCGGTGAGGAACGCGTCGCGGCGCGCGTCGAAAGGGCGGCCCCGGACGATCGCGGCGTCGCGCACGAAGGCGCAGACCACCCGCCCGCCGCGCGCCGCGGCCACCAGCGCCGGGTTGTCAAGGACACGCAGGTCACGGGTGAACACGACAAGGGCGACGGGCGCCTCGCCCGCCGTCACCGGCACCGCCCCGTGCGCGCGGTGCGCAACGGACCGGACCCGGGGCGCACGGCAGCTTCCCGGCCGCGGGGCGCAGCCGGGGACGTGGTCACGCCCACTCGGGCACCGCCGCGCCCGTCCCGGCGCCGGGCGCGGAGCGCTCGAGGCACCAGCACCACAGGCGTCGCCCCTCGTCACCGGCGCCGCCACGTGGACGGGTCCGGGGAAGGTAATGCTCGCTCCGGCGCCGGCGGTCGTGGAAGAAGCCGTCGAGGACCTCCGAGGCGCCCGGGGCGCCGGTGCGGTCTCCAGGGCGCGGGCGCTCGGCCAGCAGCCACACCGCGGTGTCCGCACCCTCTTCGGGGCGCCGCAGCAGGAATCCGAGGCGCGCGAAGCCGGGCAGGCCGCGCGCGAGCCCGGGCGTGTCGACCCAGCCGGGGTGCATCGCGTAGCTCGCGACCCCGAAGGGGGCGAGGCGTCGCGCCCACTCGTGGGCGAGGACGACCTGGGCACGCTTGGCCCGCGCGTAGGCGCGGACGCCGTCGTAGTGCTCCCGGGAGGTCTCGAGGCGCGCCGGGTCGAAGCGCTCGGTGTACATGCCGCCCGAGGAGACCGTCACGATCGTCGCCCGAGCTGCGTTGATGAGAAGCGGCGCGAGTCGCAACGTCAGGCGGAAGGGGCCGAGCACGTGCGTGGCGACGGTCAGCTCGACGCCGTCGGGCGCGCTCTGGTACTGGCGCGCCAGCCCGCCGGCGCAGTGCAGGAGCCCGTCGAGCCGGTCGCGCCGGGAGCCGAGCAGGTCCGCGAACGCGTCGACCTGCACCGGGTCGGCGACGTCGAAGCGGGCGACCTGCGCACCGCCTCCGGCGCCGCGGATCTCCGCCACGACCGACTCGGCCCGCGCTGTGTCCCGCCCGTTCACCAAGACCTCGGCGCCGAGCGCGCCGAGCGCGAGCGCGGCCGCCCGCCCGATGCCCGACGAGGCGCCGGTCACCAGGACGACCCGGCCCTCGAGGCGCGCGAGGGGCGCGAAGTGCCCGACACGGCGTCGGAGCAGGTAGCCGGCACGCGAGAAGCTGCCGACGATGCTCGCCTCGAGCACGCTGTCCAGTGCTTCACCGATCACGGTCGGGTATCGGCGAAAGGGTCGGTCCCGGGCCGGGGGGTGGGGCCCGTCGACCGCTGCTGTCACCATGGTGCGATTTTAGTGCTAAAAATTGTCCGCCACACACCCACCGCCGCCAAGGGCGCGGCGAGCAGAGGACGGGCAAGACCTGCATGCGCATTGCCATCATCGGGACCGGCATCTCCGGCCTCACCTGTGCCCACCTGCTCGCGCCCCACCACGAGGTGACCGTCTTCGAGCGCGACGGACGCCCCGGAGGACATACCAACACCGTCCGGGTCGAGTTCGAGGCCGAGGCGCACGACGTGGACACGGGGTTCATCGTGTACAACGAGCGCAACTACCCTGGACTCGTCCGTCTGTTCGCACGCCTCGGTGTCGCCACCAAGGCGTCCGACATGAGCTTCAGCGTCAGTGATCCGCAGAGCGGCATCGAGTGGCGGGCAACCTCACCGAACACGATGTTCGCCCAGCGGCGCAACCTTCTCCGCCCCGAGTTCGTGCGCGCGCTCGCCGCCATCCTGCGCTTCAACCGCGCCGCCCGTCGCCAGCTGGCCGCAGGGATCCCCGAGAGCGCGACACTCGCCGACCTTGTCGCCCGTGGGCGGTACTCGGACAAGCTCGTCGACTGGTACCTCGCGCCGATGGTCGCCGCGATCTGGTCGGCCGCCCCCGCCCGGGCACTCGAGATCCCCGCGGGGACCTTCGCGCGCTTCTTCGAGAACCACGGTCTGCTCTCCCTCGGCGACCAGCCCCGCTGGCGAACGGTGGACGGGGGCGCGCGGACCTACGTCGAGCGGATCCTGAGGCCCCTTTCTCGGCGCGTCCGTCTGAACACACCGGTCGCCAAGGTCGCACGGCGAACCGAGGGCGTCGAGGTGCTGAGCGAGCGGTTCGGTCCGGAGATCTTCGACCACGTCATCTTCGCCACCCACTCCGACCAGAGCCTGGCGCTGCTGGGTGATCCGACGAGTGCGGAGCGCGAGGTGCTCGGTGCGATCCGCTACCAGCCCAACAGCGCCGTCCTGCACAGCGATGCCCGGCTGCTGCCCCGCACCAAGCGGGCACGCGCGAGCTGGAACTACCGCCTCGCACCCGAACAGGACCGCGGGGCGACGCTGACGTACCATCTGAACCGCCTCCAGTCGCTCCACTCCCGCCACGAGATCTGTGTGACGCTGAACCAGGACGCGGCGATCGATCCCGAGAGCGTGCACGCGGTCTTCGCCTACGACCATCCCGTCCTCGACGGGGCCGCTGTCGCCGCGCAGAAGAGACACGGTGAGATCAACGGGAAGAACGGGACCTGGTACTGCGGCGCATACTGGGGGTACGGCTTCCACGAGGACGGCGTCCAAAGTGCGCTCCGGGTGTGCCGGACCTTCGGCGCACCGCTGTGACGCGCCCGGTCCGCCGGTGAGAAGCGCCCTGTACGAGGGCACGGTGCTGCACCACCGCCGGGAGCCGATCGACCACCGCTTCTCCTACCGCGTCGCGCTCCCGCTGATCGACCTCGACGAACTCGACGAACTGTGCGCGCTCCACCCGCTGTGGTCGAGCGAGCGCCGCAACGTCGTCACCGTGCGCCGTCGCGACTACCTGCCCGGCGGGCCGGCCCTGCTCGCGGACGCGGCCCGCGACGCCGCCGCGGCGCGTCTCGGGTACCGGCCGACGGGTCCGGTCGCCATGCTCGCCCACCCGCGGACCTGGGGATGGCTGTTCAACCCGATCACCCTCTTCTACTGCTTCGACGCCACCGGGGAACGCGTCGAGGCGCTCGTCGGCGAGGTCACCAACACCCCCTGGCACGAGAGGCGCGTCTACAGCGTCGGCGCGCCGGGGTCGCACCGCTTTTCGAAGACCCTCCACGTCTCCCCGTTCTTCTCCATGGACATGGACTACGAGCTCGCCTACAGCCCCCCGGGCGACCAACTGCTCATGCGCATGTCCGCCCTGACCGAGGGCCAAGCCGTCTTCCGCGCGGCGCTGCGTCTCGAGCGGCGCCAGATGGACCGCCGGGCGCTGAGCCGCCTCGTCTTCGGCTACCCCTTCATGACGCTGCGCGTGAGCGCCGGCATCTACCGACAGGCGTTCGCGCTCTGGCGCTCCGGCGCGCCCTTCGTCCCCCACCCCCGCCGCAGCGCGCAACGCCCGGGGACACCCGAAGCACGCGTGCCGGTGCGCTCGCGCGCCGCGACCGCGGCATCGCCCACGAGGAGGGAGAGGGTCCCCCGATGACCAAGGTCGACACCGCAGTGCGCGCCTTCACGCGCAGCGCGCCCGGCCCGGATCCGCGCCCGATCGCGGCGCGTCTCGCCCGGGCGGCCACCGTCGCGCTCGGGCGCGAACTCGCCCAGGGCGGCCTCGTCGTGGAGGACGCAGCCGGCGCATACCTCCTCGGACGGACGACCCCCGAGGTCCACGTGCGCGTGCACGACGCCCGCACCTACTCCGCCGTCCTCGGACACGGGACGGTCGGCCTCGGTCAGAGCTACATCGACGGGTGGTGGGAGTGCGACGACCTGACGCGGCTCTTCCAGCTCCTGCTGCGCAGCCGCGGCACGATCGGTCGTCTCCAGGACCGCCTCGGGGACCTCGCCGGCCGCCTCAGCACCCCGGTCCGCCGGCTGCGTCCCCCCTCGCCGTCCCGGGACCGGCACAACGTCCAAGCCCACTACGACCTCGGCAACGAGTTCTTCGCGCTGATGCTCGACCCGACGATGAGCTACTCCTGCGCACTGTTCGAGAGGCCGGACGTCTCACTCGAACAGGCCTCGATCGCCAAGATGGACCGGATCTGCGCCAAGCTCGCGCTCTCGCCGCGCGACCACCTCATCGAGATCGGCACCGGGTGGGGCGGCTTCGCGCTGCACGCGGCGACGCGCTACGGCTGCCGGGTCACCTCGACGACGGTCTCGACGGAGCAGTACGCGTACGCGACGAAGAAGGTGGCCGAGCTCGGGCTCGCGGACCGCGTGACGATCCTCCAGGAGGACTACCGCGCGCTGCGTGGCCGCTACGACAAGCTCGTGTCGATCGAGATGGTCGAGGCGGTCGACTGGCGCGACCTCCCGTCGTTCTTCTCGACGTGTGCGGCACTCCTGCGCCCCGACGGGTTGATGGCGCTGCAGGCCATCACGATCGACGAGGCCGCCTACGAACGTGCGAAGAACGGCCGGGACTTCATCAAGGCCTTCATCTTCCCGGGGAGCTGCCTGCCGTCGATCTCCGCGCTGTCGGCCGTTGCGGCGGGGACCGATCTGCGCATCGTGGGCCTCGAGGACATCGGCCGCCACTACGCTGAGACCCTCCGGCGCTGGCGGGCGCGGCTGGACGCTCACCGCAGCGAGATCGACGACCTCGACTTCGACGAGCGCTTTGTCCGCATGTGGCGCTTCTACCTCTCCTACTGCGAGGCCGGCTTCCTCGAGCGACGCGTGAGCGACGTCCAGATGGTGCTCGCAAAGCCGCGATGGCGCCCGTCGCTCGCGCTGGTGTCATGAGGCGGTCCGCCGGCCCGACACCCCAGGACGTCATCCTCCCAGTCGGCGGGCGAGCATGTTCTCGACCGCCGCGACGACCGCGCGGGCGTCTGTCCCGGTGAAGGCCTCCGAGCCGACTGCCCGGGCCGTCCGCTCGTCGGGCACCGCGGCGCCGCCGACGAGCAGGGCCACGTCCGCCTCGGCGCGCAGCGCGGCGACGGTGGCCCGCAGTGCGGCGTCGTGACCCGGCGCCGTCACCGAGATGAGCACGCAGAGCGGGCGGTAGCGGCGCGCCGCGGCAACAAAGGACTCGGTGGGGGTGTCGGCGCCGAGGTCGACGACGTCGAAGCCGGCGGCGCGCAACTGGTCGGCGACGATCGCGCCGGGGATCTCGTGGCGCTCACCGGCGACCGCGCCGAGGACGACGCAGGCCCGCTTGCGCCCCCGGCGAGTGAAGAGCACGCCGAGCCGGCCGAGGATCCGGCGCGCGACGACGGACGCCCGGTGCTCGTCGGCCACGCTCAGGCGGCCCGCGGCCCAGTCCTCCCCGATCGTGCGCAGCGCGGGCACGACCAGGTCGAGGTGGACCTCGGACGGCTGCGCCCCGGAGGCGAGCGCGGACTCGACGACGTTCCAGGCACCGAGTTCGTCACCCGCAAGCAGACGGTCGAGGAGGCGCTCCGCCGCACCGGCACGCGGGGGCCGGCGGCGACGCGGCGCCTCCTGCACCCGCCGCAGGCGCTCCAGCGCTGCGGGTTCGACGCGCCACTCTCCGCCCCGCTTCACCGCCGGCAGCCGGCCCGTGCGCACGTAGCGGTAGACGGTCATGTAGTGGACGCCGAGACGCTCGGCCGCCTCCTGGAGACCGATCACGCCCAGGTTGTCGCGCCGCGCGCGTCTCGGGTCATCGCTCTCCCGTCCCGGAGCTCAGAAGAGGCATCCGCGGCGCTTCCGGAACACCCCAAAGTATTTTAGTGATAATTGGAGGAGAACGCATGGCACACGTCGTTGCGCGGGTCACCACCGACTGGGACCCCGAAGAGGCCTTTGCCTACCTGGCCGACTTCAGCCACACCGCCGAGTGGGACCCCGGCGTGATCGCCGCGACGCGCGAAGACACCGGGGAGGTCGGCCTCGGCAGCGCCTTCGCGCTCCTCGTGCGCGTTCCGGGCCGCCGCCTGCCGTTGCGCTACGAGATCACGGACTACGCGCCCGGCCGCGTGACCTTCACCGCCCGCTCCGCCGCCCTTGAGTCCGTCGACACCGTGACGGTCTCCCCGCTGGGCGGCACGACCGAGGTCGTCTACGACGCGCGCCTTTTCCTCCGGGGCCGCCTGCGCATCGCCGACCCGCTGCTCACCCTCGCCTTCCGCCGCGTCGCGGACCGGGCGATCCGCGGTCTCCAACACCGCCTCGCGCAGGCGCCCTGAGCCGCTCCCACGCCCCGATGCGGCGCGTTCGCCCTCGCGCGCCCTCTACCGGCGGCGCCGGGCCTGCACCGGTGCCGACGCCGCCTGACAGGGCGCGGCCCGCGCTTCCCGCCGGACGGGCCGGTGCGGGCGAGGGCCGCGCTCTGCTCCGTGACGATTGACCGAAGCGGTGGCGACAGTTATGTTGCGGCATCCGGTGAGCGACGGCCGGCGCCACGGCGGCGATCGGGGCGACGGGATCCGGGATGATGGACAGCGGAGGACCGCCGATGCGTGCCGAGCAGACGATCGCCACCGCAGGCACGCAGACCCGGAGGGCAGCTTGGGTCCCCGGAGCACCGGTTCCCCGCCTCAGCGCGGGCACGCAGTCCCGGTGACCCGCAGCTTCCCGTCCGGGCGCGGACGCGTCCCGTCGGCGTGACCGGCGCACACCGCCGCGACCACGGAAGGCGCGTCACCCGCATCCTTCTCGCGACCCAGACGGTCTCCGAAGCCGGCGACTTCATCGGGCTCGCAGCCCTTCTCCTGCTCGCGTATGGCAGCTCGGGCTCGGTCCTCGGCTCGGCCGCGATCTTCGCCGTCCGCCTCGTTCCGGCTGTGCTGTTGAGCACTGTCGTCGGCTCGTGGCTCGAGCGACCCGAACGGCGCGCCGGCCTCGTCGCCTTCGCCCTGCTCGGTGCTCTGGCCGTCGGCGGGGTCGCGATGCGCCCGACGTTCCTGCTGGCGCTCGTCGCCTCTGCCATCCTCCAGGGCGCCCGGACCGCGTCGTTCGGCCTCCAAGCCTCCGTCGTGGTCGACCAGCTCCCCCCGGTGCGCCGCGGCCCGTTCTTCGCGTCGTCGGGCGTGATCAGCCAGTCCGCGACGGTCCTCGGCTACGTCTGCGGCGCCGCGCTCACGACCGAGATCGGGCCGCGCATCGCGCTCGGGCTGGACGCCGCGACCTTCGTCATCGGCGCCGCGCTGCTCGCGCAGCTTCCCCGCGTGCTTCCGGCCGTGCACCGGCGCCGCCCCTCGCCGACCGCCGGGATCCGCACCGTGTTTCGCGAACCCGTGCTGCGCCTCGTCACCCCCGTCGTCTTTGTCGGCATCGTCGGCGGCCTCCTCCCCGAGACCCTCGCACCGCGCCTCGCGCACGGGGCGGCGCTGCCCGTCCTGATGGCGTCGATGCCCTTCGGCGGACTGTGCACGTCGTTTTTCGCCGGGCGCCTCGGCGTGCTCGAGAACCTGCGCCGCCAGCTCGGGGCGGCGGCGCTGTGGGGCGTTGCCTTCGCGGGCGGCGCGGTCGCGCTCGCCGTGCACGCGGGCTGGGGCGCGCTCGCCGCCGCCAACGCCGTCGCGGGGGCCGCGTCGGTGTGGATCATCGGCGCGCGCACGACCTATTCGCGCTTCACCCCGATCGAGCACATGGCCCAGGTCGAGACGACCATGGTCGCAATGATCGCCGCGCTCACGAGCGTCGGAACGCTCGCCCTCGCCGCGATCGCGACCGTGTCGCTCCCGCTCTCCTACGCCCTCGCGGGCGTCCCCGTGCTCGTGCTCGCCGCCGTGCTCATGCGGCCCGTCGGCGAGGCCGCCACGTCGGGCGCGGCAGCCGACGTGGCGGCCGAGCTGTCCTGACAGACGCCGATTTCCGGGCCCCGCTCAGGCCCGGGCAGCCGCAAGCGCGCCGTCCGCCGCCTCGATCGCGGCGACGATCGCCCCCGCGGCCTGTTTGGCTTGCTCGCTCGAGACCGAGAGCGGGGGGGCGATGCGCAGCACGTTGCCCGAGAGCCCGCCCTTGCCGATCAGGACGCCTCGGCGGCGCGCCTGCTCAAGGACGAGGTTCGCCGCCGCCGGGTTGGGCCGCGTCGTGTGGGGCACGACGAGCTCGATGCCGATCATCAGGCCCTTGCCGCGCACCTCGCCGACGATCGGCACGCGAGCGGCGAGCGGCGCGAGCTCGGCCTGCAGCTGCGCGCCGACGCGCGCCGCGTTCGCCTGGAGGTCGTGCGCGAGGAGGTAGTCGAGGTTGGCGAGCGCGCCGGTCGTCGCCAGCGGGTTGCCGCCGAAGGTCGACAGCCCGCTCGCCGAGATCGCGTCGACGATCTCCGCCCGCCCGACCACGCCGCCGATCGCGAGGCCGTTGCCGAGGCCCTTGGCGAAGGTGAGGAGGTCGGGCACGATACCGTGGGCCTGGTATCCCCAGAAGTGCTCGCCGGTGCGACCCCAGCCGGTCTGCACCTCGTCGGAGATGTAAAGGATCCCGTGCTCGTCGAGGACCTCCTTCATGGCCCCGAAGAAGCCGTCCGGGGGCACGACGAAGCCGCCGACGCCCTGGATCGGCTCGGCGATCATGCACGCGACGCGACCCGAGGTGGTCGTGGCGAGCACCTCGCGCAGATCCGCGGCGCACGCCGCGATGAACTCGGCGTCGTCCGCGAAGTGAAAGGGGCTGCGGAAGCGGTCGCCATTGTGGACGTAGTTGACGCGCAGCGGGCTGAGCGAGGAGGCGCGCCACGAGCGGTTCCCGGTGACCGCCATCGCCGCGAAGGACCGGCCGTGGTAGCTGTTGCGCAGCGCGAGGACCTCGTTCGAGCCGCGCGCCGCGCTGCAGAAGAGCAGCGCCGCCTCGACGGCCTCGGTGCCGGAGTTGACGAAGAAGACCTTCGCGTCGGGGATCCCTGACAGCGACGCGATCCGCTCGGCGAGCTCGACGGCGGGACCGATGAGGTAGGCGGTCGAGGTGTGCAGGAGGCGTCCGGCCTGCGTGCGGATCGCGTCCACGATCTCGGGCACGGCGTGGCCGCTGATGGTCGTGAGGATGCCCCCGAAGAAGTCGAGGTAGGAGTTGCCCGCGGCGTCGCTCACGATGCAGCCGTCCCCCGAGACCAGCTCCAGCGGCTCGTCGTAGTAGAGCGCGACCCAGGCCGGCATGACCGCCCGGTGCCGCGCGAGCAGGTCGTCGCCCACGCCGTGTCCTTCCCTCGTCGCCCGGCGGGCGCCCGCCCGCGCGCCCCGATGCTAGAAGCTCGAGCGCCGCGCCCGCCCGCCGGCGCCGGCGACGCTCTCAGGTCTCGGCGGC
>JAKABX010000116.1 GCA_021796545.1 Actinomycetes bacterium | reverse complement strand
AAGCTCGAGCCGCTCGGTGAGAAGGTGGCGAAGGTCCTGTTGCTCGCCCAGCCCCGTCGGCTCTCCCAGCCCCGTCGGCTCGCCCAGCCCCGTCGGCTCGCCCAGCCCCGTCGGCTCTCCCTGCTCCATAGGCGCGTACGCGTCCACGTGCTCTTCCTCCCACGCGCTCCCGGCGGCGCTCCCGGCGGCGCCCGGCCGGTGGGTTTCGGCAGGAGGTCTTCCTACCGCAGTCCCCGAAGGCCCGGCAACACGAGCGCCGAAGTGCGTCGGGCAACTAGACCATCGACCATGGAGATTCGCACGGTCGGCCGCTCCGGCTTGCAGGTGTCGGTGCTCGGTCTCGGCGCCAACAACTTCGGCTCACGCATCGACGAGGACGCCTCCCGCTCGGTGGTGCAGGCGTGCCTCGACGTGGGGGTGACGTTCTTCGACACCGCCAACTCCTACGGCGGCGGCCGTTCGGAGGAGTTCTTGGGGCGCGCGCTCGCCGGGCATCGAGACGAGGTCGTGATCGCGACCAAGTTCAGCTCGCGCGTCGGGGAGGGCCCGTACGACGCGGGCGCGTCGCGCAAGCATCTCCTGGCCGCCTGCGACGCGAGCCTCAGGCGGCTCGGCACGGACTACATCGACCTGTACTACCAGCACTGGCCGGACCCGAAGACCCCGATCGAGGAGACGCTCGACACCCTCGACACCCTCGTGCGCGCGGGGAAGGTGCGCTACGCCGCGAGCTCGAACTTCGCCGGCTGGCAGATCGTCGAGGCGGAGCACCTCGCGAGGGCGCGCGGCACGGCGCGCTTCGTCGCGAGCCAGTCCGAGTGGAGCCTGCTGCGGCGCGGGATCGAGGAGGAGGTGGTCCCGGCGTGCGCCGCCTACGGCGTCGCCGTGGTGCCGTACTACCCGCTGGCGTCGGGTCTCCTCACCGGAAAGTACGAGCGGGGGAAGCCCGCTCCCGAGGGCACGCGCCTGGCGTCGTCGCCGCGCTTCGCCGAGGTGGCGACCGACGAGGCCTTCGACAGCGTGGAACGGCTGTCCGCCATCGCGAAGACGGCGGGCCGGACGCTCCTCGAGCTCGCGATCGGCTGGCTGGCGGCGCAGCCGGTCGTCCCGAGCGTCCTCGTCGGCGCGACGAAGCCGGAGCAGGTCCACGCCAACGCCGCCGCCGCGCAGTGCGGGCTGAGCCCCGAGGAGGTCGGCGCGATCTCCGAGGCGACGGCACCCTGACGCGCGGGATGCTCGGCGAGCGCGTGGTCGTCGCGCTCCTCTCCCCGGCGGAATTCGCGCCGATGCTGGCGGACGCCGTCCGTGCGCACGCCGATGCGGCGGGGGTGCCCGTCGAGCTCAGGATCGTCGACTGGACCGACGACCCCGCCGCTCGGCGGGCGAGGACCGGCGGGAAGCGGTCGGCCGCGCGGGTCCGCGCCCACGAGCGTCCGCTTGACGAGGTGCAGCGGGAGGCGCTCGCCGGAGCGGACGTGCTCGTCGGCTTCGAGCTGCCCTCGGACATCGAGCGGCTCGCTCCGAAGGTCCGGTTCGTCCAGGCGACCGCCGCAGGGGTGGGGGCGCTCGTCAGCACCCTTCGGGGGACGTCCATCCGGCTCGCCTCCGCGGCCGGGCTCTCGGGCGACAAGGTGGCGGAGTTCGCGATGGCGCGCCTTCTCACCGTCTGGAGCGACGCGCGCACGCTCGACGCGCTGCAGCGCGCACGCCGCTGGGCCCCCGAGGAGGTCGACGCGGCGGAGATCGCGCGAAGGTCGGTCCTCGTCGTGGGCACGGGCGGCATCGGACAGGCGTTCGCCCGCCGTGCCGGGGCGTTCGGCCTCCGCTGCATCGGTGTGCGACGCCGCCCCGAGCTCGGGACGCCGGCCGGCTTCGAGCGTGTCGTCGGCCCGGAGGGCTTTCGCGCCGAGCTCCCGGCTGCCGACGCCGTCCTGCTCGCCGTCCCCGCGACCGACCGGACCAGCCGGCTCGTTGGGGCAGCCGAGCTCGAGGCGATGCGTCCCGGCGCGGTGCTCTGCAACGTGGCGAGAGGCGCGCTCGTCGACGAGGAGGCCTTGGTCGCCGCCCTCAGCTCGGGGCACCTCGGCGCGGCGGTCCTCGACGTGACGGCGAAAGAGCCGTTGAGCCGACGGAGCCCCTTGTGGGGCGCGCCCAACGTCTACCTCTCTCCCCACGTCGCCAACAACTGGCGGCCCGAGTACCTCGACGCCGTCGCGCGGCTCGTCGTGGAGAACATCGGGCGCGACCTCGCCGGTCAGCCGCTGGTCAATCTCGTCGACCTCGACGAAGGATACTGACGCCGGGCGGCGGCTCAGGAGTCGTAGCCGAGGCCGAGGCGGTCGAGCAGCCGGAGCCAGGCGTTGCGCCGGCCTCCGTTGCGGTCCGCTTGGGCGATGGAGAGGCGCGTGGCCTGGACGACGAGCCAGGCGAAGGGCTCGGGCGGGAAGGGGGTGGGCTTGGTGCGCACCATCTCGAGCTCGGTGAGCTCCGTCTGGCGTCCCGAGAGCAGGTCGAGCATCACCCGCGCGCCGAAGCGGCTCGCGCCCACCCCGAGGCCCGTGTACCCCGCCGCGTACGCGACCCGGCCGCGCATGGCGGTGCCGAAGAACGCGAAGAACCTGCCGCACGTGTCGATCGCGCCTCCCCAACGATGCGAGAAACCGACGTCGGACAGCTGGGGGAAGGTCTCGTAGAAGTGGCGGCCGAGGGTGCGGAAGGTGGCGAACCGTTGGT
>JAKABX010000047.1 GCA_021796545.1 Actinomycetes bacterium | reverse complement strand
CCGCGACGCGGTCGCGCACGCGGCCGCGGGCCGCGGCGCCGCCCAGGTCGTCGCGATCACCCAGAGCGCGGAGGAGCTCCGCCTGCCCGAGCCCATGGATCTCGTGTTCTGCCGCTTCCTCCTCCTCCACGTCGTCGACGCGCGCGCCGCGCTCGCCCAGATGGCGCGCGCGCTGCGAAGCGGTGGCCACCTCGTCGCGCAGGAACCGATCACCTCGGCCGGACGCATCGACGGGCGGCCGTTCTCCATGCCCGACGCCCGCCACCCCGACGTCGGCGCCCTGTTGCCGGCGCTCGTGCGCTCGGTGGGACTCGAACTCGTCGACGCGTGGGCGGAGGCACCGGCCGGTGCGGGCCACGGCGCCGTCGCCGCGTACCTCGAGGACCTGACCGGGGTCGATCCCGGCGAGGACGCGGTGATCCTCCCCCCGCTCGTGACCGTGATCGCGCGGCGCACCCGCACCGCGTAGGCCGCGCCGACCCCGCGCTCGCACGGGTCCGACCAGGCACGGCTGGTACCATCCCGCGCAGTGCTCGAAGACCTGCGGATCAAGATCTTTGCGGACGGCGCCGATATCGAGGGCATCCGGGCGCTGTGCGCCGACGGACGGATCTCGGGCTTCACGACCAATCCGACCCTGATGCGCAAGGCGGGGATCGGCGACTACGAGGCGTTTGCCCGCACACTGCTCGAGCACGTCCGGGTGCACCCGATCTCCTTCGAGGTCTTCGCGGACGACGAGGACGAGATCCGCCGCCAGGCGTTGAAGATCGCGGCATGGGGCGAGAACGTCTACGTCAAGGTCCCCGTCACCACCACCCGGCGGGAGCCGCTCGACGCGGTGGTGCGTGAGCTTTCCGAATCGGGCGTGAAGGTGAACGTCACCGCCGTGTTCAGCCTCGCCCAGGTCGAGCGCGTCACCAAGGCACTGAGCGACGGCGCGCCCGCGAACATCTCGATCTTCGCCGGGCGCATCGCCGACAGCGGACGCGATCCCGTCCCGCTCGTGCGCGAGGCGCTCTCGATCATGCAGGCGGCGCCCCTCGCCGAGTGCATCTGGGCCTCGCCCCGCGAGGTGCTCAACCTGGTGCAGGCCGACGCGATCGGCTGCCACATCATCACGATGACCCACGACCTGCTCGGCAAGCTCGGCCAGATCGGCAAGGGGTTGGACGAGTACTCGCTCGAGACGGTGCAGATGTTCCACCGCGACGCGCACGCCGCGGGATTTTCGCTGTAGTGGCAGCGCCGAAGCCGTCGCGTCCGGCCGGCCGCTTCGGGGTGCGGCGATGAGGCGGGCGTGCATCACCGGCGGCGCCGGCTTCATCGGCTCCAATCTCGCGGACCGACTCGTCGCCGACGGCGTCGAGGTCGTCGTGGTCGACGACTTCCGCACCGGACGACGCGCGTTCTTGGACCAGCTCGCGGGCAACGCGCTGTTCCGCCTCGTCGAGGGCGACGTCCTCGACGAGGCGGTGCTGAAGGACGCGTTCGGCGGCTGCGACTGGGTGTTCCACCTCCAGGCGAATGCGGACGTCCGCCACGGGCTCGAGCATCCCCTGTTGGACCTCGAGCAGAACACCGTCGCCACCGCGCGCGTGCTCGACGCGGCCCGCCGCAGCGGGGTCAAGAACGTCCTCTTCTCCTCGACCGGTTCGGTCTACGGCGAGCCGGAGGTGTTCCCGACGCCGGAGAACGCGCCCTTCCCGCTCCAGACGTCGCTGTACGGCGCGTCGAAGCTGGCCGGCGAGGGCCTGATCAGCGCGTTCTCCATCGGCTTCTCCCTGACAGCGGTCGTCTGCCGCTTCGTCTCCATTCTCGGTGAGCGCTACACCCACGGTCACGTGATCGACTTCTTCCGCGCGTTGCGGACCGACCCGACCGAGATCACCGTTCTCGGAGACGGAAGGCAGGAGAAGTCCTATCTCTACGTGCAAGATTGTGTCGAGGCGATGCTCACCGCCGCCGCCCACCACGAGGACCGTGGCGGCACCCACGTCTACAACCTCGGCACCGACGAGACGATCGTCGTCGACGACTCGCTCGCGCTGATCTGTGCGACCCTCGGCTGCTCGCCGAAGGTCCGCCACACCGGCGGGACGCGCGGCTGGACGGGCGACAGCCCCCTCATCCGACTCGACACCAGCAAGATCCGCGCCCTTGGTTGGTCCCCGCAGCTCAGCATCGCCGAGGCGGTCCGGCGGACCGTCGAGTGGCTCGGGGACAACGAGGCGATCTGGCAGGCGCCCGCGGGCGGTGCGCCGTGAGCGTCATCTACAGCCGCGCACCGCTGCGGATCTCGCTCGGCGGCGGCGGGACGGATCTCCCCTCCTACTACGCCGAGCACGAGGGCTTCCTGGTCGCCGGCGCGATCGACAAGTACGTCTACATGTTCGTCCACACGGTCTTCCAGCGCCGGTACCGGATGAAGTACTCCGAGATCGAGGAGGTCGACCATCCCGCGGAGATCCGCCACCCGATCCTGCGCGAGACGCTGGTGCGCCACTGGCACGGCGATCCGATCGAGATCGCCTCGGTGGCCGACGTGCCGGCGGGCACGGGCATGGGCTCCTCAGGCGCGTACACCGTCTGCCTGTTGAAAGCGCTCGCCCAGGCACGCCATCAGGCGAGCACCCCGGCGATGCTCGCGGAGGCCGCCTGCGAGATCGAGATCGACGTCCTCCACGAGCCGGTCGGCAAGCAGGACCAGTACGTCGCGGCGCACGGCGGGATCTCGGCCTACCACTTCCGCCGAGACGGCACGGTCGAGGTCGAACCGCTCGAGCTGCACGCCGAGACCCTCAGCCGACTGCGTGACCGGCTCCTGCTCTTCTACACCGGCGAGGCACGCTCCGCCTCGGCCATCTTGTCGGACCAGCACCGCCGCTCGAGCGCCGGGGACCAGGTCATGATCGAGAACCTGCACCGCACCAAGGAGATGGGCCACCTGAGCCGTCAGCTGCTCGAGAAGGGTGACCTCGAGGGCTACGCCGCGCTCATGCACGAGCACTGGCTGAACAAGCGCCGGCGCTCCCCCGGGATGGCCGGCGAGCGGGTCGACGACCTCTACGGACGCGCCCGCGAGTCGGGCGCGCTCGGGGGCAAGCTCGTCGGTGCGGGTGGGGGCGGCTTCCTCCTCGTCTACTCGGTCAATCCCGAGCAGACCCGCGCGGCGATGGCCGAGATGCACGCGAGCGAGCTCGCGTTCGACTTCGAGTACGGCGGCGCGTTCGCCAGCGGGACCGCGTGAGCGCACCCCCGCCGCTGCGCGTCGCGATCGTCGGCTGCGGCCTGATCGGGACCAAGCGTGCCGAGGCACTCGGGCCCGACGAGCTCGTCGCCACCTACGACGTCGACCCCGGCGCCGCGACGCGCCTCGCGTCGAGCCGGGGAGGCCGCGCGTGCGCGAGCCGCGACGAGCTGGTCTCGCTGCGCCCCGAGGTGGTGGTGGTCGCGGCGGTCCACGCCGAGCTCGCGACGCTCGCCGCGCGCGCGCTCGACGCGGGCGCGCACGTGCTCGTCGAGAAGCCCGCGGGCACCGGGGTCGCCGACGTCGAGACGATCGCGACGCACGCCGCGCGCGCCGGCCGGCTGGTCAAAGTCGGCTTCAACCACCGCTTCCATCCCGGAATCGAGCGCGCGGTCGAGCTCGCGTGCTCGGGGCAATTCGGCGAGATCCTCTCGCTGCGGGCGCGCTACGGACACGGCGGACGACCCGGTTACGACCAGGAGTGGCGCGCCGATCCGCGCCTGTCGGGCGGCGGGGAGATCGTCGACCAGGGAATGCACCTTCTCGACCTCGCCCACGCGCTGCTCGGCCCCCTGCCCCTTCACTCCTCGCTGCTTCGGACCCAGTTCTGGCAGGCGCCCGTCGACGACAACGCCGTGATCGTGCTCGGACAAGAAGCGGGAGCGGGCGATGCGTCGCCCTTCGCCGTGCTCGCCGTGAGCTGGACCGAGTGGAAGAACACCTTCGCCCTCGAGATCGCCTGCCGGACCGCCAAGATCACCGTCGAGGGGCTCGTGCGTTCCTACGGCCCCCAGGTGCTCAGCATCTACCGCATGCGTCCCGAGCTCGGCCCGCCCGATCTCGAGCAGACCCGCTACCCCGACCGGGACCTCTCCTTCGAGCGCGAGTGGGCGCACTTCACCGGCGCGATCCGCGCCGGTGACGGCCGGCGTCTCAGAGGGGACCTCGCGTCCGCCCGCTACGCCTGGTCGATCGTCGAGGCCGCCCAGGGCCGCGCCGGCGCGCCCGATCCCGGCTGAACCATGGGCACGCTCGAGGGCCGACGGATCGCCGTCACGGGCGCGAGCCGCGGGATCGGTGCCGCGTGCTGCCGGCGCCTCGCGGCAAAGGGCGCGAGCCTCGCGCTCGTCGCCCGGGACCGCGCTGCGTGCGCCTCCCTCCTCAGAACGCTCCCGGGGGGGCCGCACGATGTTGTCGCGCTCGACGTCACCGACGAAGGCGCCTGGCACAGCGCGCAAGACGCTCTCGGGCGCGACGGGCTGCTCCACGGCCTCGTGACCGCCGCCGGTGTCCTCGCCCCGATCGGTCCGGTCGGCACGTTCTCGATCGAGGCGTTCCGGCGCACGCTCGACGTCAACCTGGTCGGGACCCTGCTCGCCGTCACGACGACCCTCGACGCCCTCTCCCGAGCCCAAGGCGCCGTCGTCACGCTGTCCGGCGGCGGCGCGACCGGGCCCTTCCCGCGCTTTGACGCGTACGCGGCGTCCAAGGCCGCCGTGGTCCGCCTGACCGAGAACCTCGCGGTCGAGCTCGCGCCGAACGGGGTGCGCTGCAACGCCGTGGCGCCGGGCTTCGTCGTCTCGGCGATGCACGAAGAGACGCTGAGCGCCGGGCCCGAGCGGGTCGGTGCCGCGTACTACGAGCGGACACGGGTGGCCCTCGCCTCCGGCGGCGACCCGCCCGAGGACGCGGCGGACCTCGTCGCCTTCCTCGTCTCGGACGCGGCCGAGGGCATCACGGGCAAGCTCATCAGCGCGCGCTGGGACCCCTGGCGCCGCCCCGAGTTCCGCGAGCGCCTGCGTCGCGACGCGGACCTCGCGACGCTGCGGCGGATCGACGACCAGTTCTTCGGCGCGCTCTCGCGCCCGGGACCGCGGTGAGCTCGCCCGGCACTGGCGCGATCTCGCCGATCTGCCTCCTCGCCGGGGGGCTCGGCACCCGCCTCGGCGCCGCGGCGGCCGGCCGCCCCAAGGCGCTCGTGGAGGTCGCGGGCGAGCCGTTCACCTTCCACGTGCTGCGGCTGCTGCGCGCGGCGGGGGCGACGCGGGTCGTCTACTGCGTGGGCCACCTCGGCGCACAGATCGAAAAGACCGTCGGGCACCGTCGGGAGGGCCTCGACATCGCGTACAGCTACGACGGCCCGGGTCTGGACGGCACGCTCGGAGCGCTGCGGCGCGCCCGTCCGCTTCTCGGAGAACGCTTCCTCTACCTCTACGCCGACACCTACCTCCGCATCGACTACGCCGCGGCCGAGGCCGCCTGGCAGAGAAGCGGCCTCAGCGCGCTGATGACCGTGCTGCGCAATGAGAACCGTTGGGGGCCCTCCAACGCCCGCTTCGACGGGACGAGGGTGACGGCCTATGACAAGACGAACCCCTCCGCGGAGATGACCTACATCGACTACGGGCTCGGCGGCCTGAGCGGGGCGGCTCTCGACGCGGCAGCGCCGGGCGAGCGCGATCTCGCGGTGTTGCACAGCGTCCTCGCCGGCAGCGGGGAGCTGTGCGGCTTCGAGGCGACCGAGCGCTTCTACGAGATCGGCAGCCCCGCCGCACTCGCCGAGACCGACGCGTTCCTCACGGCGCTGAGCGCCGGGGGCGTCCCGTGAGCCGGCGCAGGTTCGCCGCGGGCGTGGTACGCCGGACGTGGCGCCTCGGGCCCCTGCTCGCGGTCGCGATCACGGGCGGGGTCTTCGCCGGCCAGGCGCTCGCCCGGCCCGACACGCCACTTGCGCTCGGCACGACGGCGACGATGTCCTTCGTCCAGGGGCCGCCGCTTCTCGTCACGGTCAGCGACCTGAGGCCGGGGCCCGTCCCCCCGCTCGATCCCGGCGTCCGCAAGATCTACTTCGACCTGTCCGTGCGCACCCGCAACCCCGCCGCCACGGTGCGCAGCGGCGACGCCCTCGCGAGCTACTGCTCGGTCGTCGGGCGCCACGGCACGGTCTATCCCTCCGACCTCGCGATCTCCAACGGCTGGACGCGCACCGGCATCTTCGTCCTCCAAGGCGGCGTGGCCCGTGCCGGGCGCGTCGTCGCGCTGGTGCCGAAGGCGACCCGCATCGTCGGGGTGACCTGCCAGTTCGGCGTCGAGGTCGCGAACTGGGCCCGCACGTGATCGGCGCGGCGGCGCCCGCCGACCAACAGGTGCCCGGACCGGTTGCGGCCGACCACGGGACGCGGCGCAACGGCCGGGGCGTGCGCGTCGCGCTGCTCGCGCTCGTCTGGATCGTCGGCTCGCTCTTTTTCACCTGGACGGCGGTGACAAGCGGTGACCCGATCCGCCTGAACGTCCCCCAGCACGACTACTACAACCAGCTGACCAACGGGTTCCTCCAGGGCCACCTCTACATCCCGACCAAGCCCCCCGCGGCCCTCCTCCACCTGGCCGATCCCTACGACCCGGCGCAGAACGCCCCCTTCCAGGCCCAGTTCCACGACCTCTCGCTCTACAGGGGCCACCTCTACCTGTCGTGGGGGCCCGCGCCGGTGGTCACGCTCTTCCTCCCCTGGCGCGCCCTCGGCCTCGGCGGGCTGCCGAGCAACCTCGCAACGCTCATCTACAGCGTCGTCGGTCTCGGCTTCTACCTCGCGCTCCTCGAGCTGCTCGTCCACCGCTACCTCCGGCGGGCACCGCCGGCCAAGGTCGCCCTCGCCGGGCTCGCGCTCGTCGGGTCGAGCGTCGTCGCCTACCTCCTGCGCCGCCCGCTCTTCTACGAGGTCGCGATCGCCTGCGCGTACTGCTTCCTCGGCGCGGGGCTCTACCTTCTCGAGCTCGGCCGCCGGGTGGGCAGGGGGCGCCTTTTCGCCCTCGGAGTCGGCAGCCTGTGCCTCGGTGTCGCCGTCGGGGCGCGCTTTGAGTTCCTGCTCGACGGGGGGATCGTCGCCGCGGTCGCGTTCGGCGTCTCCCGCGGCACGCAAGACGAGCGCCCCGGCGCCCGCTGGCGCCGGGTCGGCACCGCGGCGCTGCCGTGGTGTGTGGCGACCGGCCTCGTGCTCGTCTACAACGACCTGCGCTTCAACAGCCCGTTCCAGATCGGCTCGCTCTACCAGCTCGCCGGATTCAACCCCACCACCGTCGCCTACAACCAGCTCGGCTACGTGGCGCCGAACCTCTACTACTACGTCTTCTCCCCTCCCCGCTTTACCGGCGCGTTCCCCTACATCACCCTCGGGCCGCCCCCCTTCTACCCGGGCGGCACACCGGCCGCGTACGCGCCCGAGCTGTTCGGCGGCATTGTGATGACGACCCCGATCCTGGTCTGTCTGCTCGTCGCGACCTATGTCCTCGTGCGCGAGCGCGCGGAGCTCGGCCGGATCGTCGGCGTTCTCGCCGTGGTGTCGGTCGCCATGATCGGCGCGATCTCCTTCAGCGTGCCGGGTGGGACGATGCGCTACGAGGCCGACTACGCCTCGATGCTCGTGCTCGCCGCGGTGCTCACCTGGCTCGCGTGGACGCCGAGACGCCGCGTGCTCGCCTGGGCGGTGACCGGCGTCGGCTCGCTCGCGCTCGTCTATGGATGCATCGTCGGCATGGCGGTCTCGGTCGCCGGGCCCAACGACGAGATGCAGACCTCCAACACCGCCGCCTACCAGTCCCTCGAGAACACCTTCTCGCCTCTCAACGGGTGGTTCGCGTCCCTCGCCGGCCATGCCCAGGTCGTGCGCGTCATCGACCCGCTCGCGAGCTACCCGATGAACTTCGGCACCTACGGCACCTACGAGCCCGGGACGCTGCGCTTCACGTTCCTCCCCGAGCAGGAACAGATCGACATCAACGCCCCCGCGCCCGGGCTCTACCGCCTCTCCTCCCGGCTCGAGCGCACCGCGAGCGCCCCCGCCCACGGGCGCGTCGTGATCCACGTGCGCTCGGGCACCAAGACGACGGCCGCGCCGCTCGCCTACGGGCGCGTCTTTCAGGTGACCGTGCGCTTCGTCCGCGGCCTCAACCGGGTCTATGCCTGGGCCACCGCAACCGGCACCCGGCCACCGGGTGCCTACCCGGACCTCGTCAACGTCTACGGCCTGAAGGTCACCCGTGTCACCCCGCCAAGCTGAACCGGCGACGGCGCGACCCATGGGGGCTGCAAGCGCGGCGACCCGAGCCGGTAGCGTCGGGACAGCTCGCTGAGACCGGGGGACGAGATGGCCGAACGGGCAGCCTGGCGTCGGCAGGTCCGCGCCCTCGCGCGCCGCTCGCCGGCGCTCGACCAAGTCGTGCGGCGGATCCGGCGGACCGACGAGGTCGCGGCGCTGCAGAGCGAAGTGCGCGCGCTGCGCGCGACGCTCGAGGCCCACGAGCCGGACGACGGGGTGACCCGCATCGCGGTGCCGGCGAGCGTCGCCCCCTTCCTCACCGACAACCCGCCGGGGCACTTCTACTCGGCGGTCCCCGATCTCGCGGACATCGAGCGCCACGCCGGCTGGCTCTTCGGCCCACGCCGGCTGCCCGGCGTGCGGCTCAACACCGCGAGCCAGCTCGAGCTCTTCTCGAAGCTCGCGCCGCTCGCCGCCGAGGAGCGCTTCGCCGAGACACCCGGCGACGGTGCCCGCTACGGGCTCGCCAACACGAACTACGGCATCGGGGACGCCTCCATGCTCGTCGCGATGCTCCGCCAACTGAGGCCGCGGCACTATCTCGAGGTCGGCTCCGGCTTCACGACCGCTCTCGCCCTGGACGTGAACGAGCGGCACCTCGACGGCCAGATGGCCGTCACGGCGATCGAGCCCTACCCCGCGATGATGCGCTCGCTGCTTCGTCCCGGTGACCCCGTCGAGGTCGTCGCTCAGCCGGTCCAGACGGTGCCCCTCGCCCGGTTCGCCGCGCTCGAGGCGAACGACGTCTTGTTCATCGACTGCTCGCACGTGCTGAAGACCGGGAGCGACGCGCAATTCCTCTACGGCGAGGTCCTCCCCATCCTGCGGCCCGGGGTGCACGTCCATATCCACGACATCTTCTGGCCCTTCGAGTACCTGCGGCACTGGGTCGAATCCGGGCGCGCGTGGAACGAGTCCTACCTCCTGCAGGCGTTCCTCGCCTTCAACGACGCCTTCGAGATCGCGCTGTGGAACCACTACCTCGCCTGCGAGCACGAGGCGGCGATCGCGGCCGCGCTCCCCCGGATGCTCGAGAACCCGGGGGGCGCGATCTGGCTGCGCCGTACCGGGGTCGCGCCCGTCGCCTGACGAGGGCCCCGGCTCGTCGCACCGTGAAGATCGCGTGAAACGCTCCCGGTCCGGCCAAGGTCGCGACGATTTCCGTCGTGGCGACGCGCGCGCCGCCGTGAAGATCGCGCGCGCGTTCGCCGAGCGTGACGGCGCCGGCGCCGGCGCCCGGGCCCTTGAAGCGGCCCGGAACCCTCCGGGGAGGGGGCGTAACTTGTCCGCGCGCGACGCGTATCGCAGGCTTCATCTCTCGACGAGCGCGCGGTACGATCCCGCCGAACCAGGACCCGGCCTCGTGGGACGAGCGCTCCGGCGGCACCGGCGCCGGCGGCCTCGCCCGGCCAGCGGCGGGTCGATCGACGAGGGAAAGCGGGGGAACCTCAATGCGCAGCCCGAGACGAGGACGCACGGTCGCAGGCGCGGCCCTGCCGTTGCTGATGGCCGCGGGTTTCGCCGCGTCGTCCCTGCCGGCGTCGCCGAGCGCGGCCGCGGCCCGGCCGCAGCTGCGCGCGCACTCCGGCTCGTCGGGTTCGGGCGCGACCTTCGCCGGACTGGTCGGCGAGCCGCCGACCTACGTCTTCCCGATGTACACGGCCGCCTACTGGGACACCGGCTACATCCCGTGGGCCTCCTACCTCATGTGGCCGCCGCTGTACCAGTGGGGCAACAACGGCCGACCCGCGTTCAACCCGACCACGAGCCTCGCCGACGCGCCGGTGTTCAGCACGAACGCGGCCGGCCACACGGTCGCGACGATCACCCTCAAGAACCGCAGGTGGTCCGACGGCAAGCCCGTCACGACGCGCGACATCCAGTTCTGGATGAACCTGCTCGACGCCAACAAGGCCAACTTCGCGCCCTATGTCCCCGGGGCCTTCCCCGACAACGTGAGCTCGATCAAGTACCTCTCGTCGTCCAAGTTCCAGGTCACCTTCGACGCCCGCTACAGCTCCTACTGGCTGCTCGGCAACGAGCTCGACCAGATCACGCCCATCCCCCAGCACGCCTGGGACAAGACCTCGGCGACCGGCAAGGTCGGCAACTACGACATGACGCCGTCGGGCGCCAAGGCCGTCTACAACTTCCTGCAGAAGCAGGCGGCCCTCAAGGCACAGTTCGCGACCAGCCCGCTGTGGAAGGTCGTCGACGGGCCCTGGCAGATGTCGACCTACGACGTCTCGACCGGACAGGTCACCTTCGCCAAGAGCCCGACCTACCCCTGGCCGTCCAAGAAGAACATCTCGAGCTTCACCGAGCTCCCCTTCGCGAGCAACACCGCCGAGTTCAACGCCCTCGAGACCGGCCAGGTCGACGTCGGCTACGTGCCCTTCGAATCCCTGAACGCGATCGGGAGCCTGAAGGCCAAGGGCTACAAGATCGCCCCCTGGATCCAGGCGGCGTTCGCCGGGCTCATCCTCCAGTACGCGAGGAAGGACGCCGCGGCGCCCATCCTCAGCCAGCTGTACGTGCGCCAGGCGCTCACGCACCTCATCGACATGAACACGATCGTCAACAGGATCTGGAACGGCTACGCGACCATCCAGAGCGGGCCGATCCCCAACCCCAACGGCAAGGGCCAGTACGTGACGCGCCAGGAGGCCAAGCCGGCCTACCGCTACAGCGTCTCGGACGCCGTCAAGCTCCTCAAGTCCCACGGCTGGAAGGTCGTGCCGAACGGGACGACCACCTGCGAGCGCCCCGGGACCAAGTCCAACGAGTGCGGAGCGGGGATCGCCAAGGGCGCGAAGATGAGCTTCCGGATCGTCGGCACCCAGTCCTCCCAGTCCGACTACCGCCTTCTCCAGGACATCATCTCCTCGTTCCAAGCCGCCGGGGTGCAGACGAACGTCAACCTGGTCCCCCAGGGGAACCTCCCGAGCCTCGCCGCGCAGTGCGTCGGCAAGTCGACCTGCAGCTGGGACATGGAGCTGTGGATGGGCGAGTGGCCGCTCGGATGGACGCCCTACGTCGAGACGGGCGGCAACACCTTCGCCTGCGGCGCCGCCTCCAACTACGGCAACCTCTGCAACAAGTACAACGACCAGCTCATCAAGGCCAACCACACGAGCGCCAACCCTCAGAAGGCGCTCGAGACGTGGGAGAACTACATGGTGCAGCAGCAGTACCAGATCTTCCTGCCGGTGCCGGCGTACCGGATCGTCGCGTACAAGTCGAGCCTGAAGGGCGTGACCCCCCTCGACCCGTACCTGCAGATCTACCCGCAGAACTGGTCCTTCTGAGGTGCGCGTTGGTGCGGTCGACACGGCGGTGCGCACCGCGGCCGGGCCGCTGCCCGCCCCGGCCGGCGCCGCCGTGTCGGTGCCGCCGGCGCGCTAGACGGCGCCTCAGGTAGGCGGGGTCCCCGATGGCCGGCTATGTGGTGCGGCGGCTCGTCCAGTCCGTCGTCGTCGTCATCGGCGTGACGCTCATCGTCTTCGTCCTCATCCACTTCCTCCCCGGCGGTCCGGCACGCGCCACCCTCGGCCCGCGCGCGACCAGGGCCGAGATTCTGAGCTTCAACGTCGCCAACGGCTACAACCGGCCGATCCCCATCCAGTACGTGCTGTACCTGAAGCGCCTGGTCTCGGGGAACCTCGGCTTCTCCTACCACTACAACGAGAGCGTCGCCGCCCTGCTCGCCAGCAACGTCCCGAAGACGGCGCTTTTGGTCGGGCTCGCGTACGGCGTCTCCTTGATCATCTCGATCCCGCTCGGCATCTTCCAGGCGGTGCGGCGCAACAGCGTCGGCGACTACGCCGTGACGGCGTTCGCCTTCGTCGGCTACGCCATGCCGACGTTCTGGGCGGGGATGCTTCTCATCCTCGGCTTCGCGATCTACTGGCCGGTGCTTCCCTCCGAGGCGCCCCAGGGCGCGACGATCGGGGCGATCCTCAGCCAGCCGAACGCGCTCATCCTGCCCGTCGCGACGCTCGCGCTCGTGAACTTCGCGATGTTCAGCCGCTTCATGCGCTCGTCCGCGATCGAGAACCTCGTGCAGGACTACATCCGCACGGCGCGGGCCAAGGGCATCAAGTCGCACTGGGTGCTCTTCCGGCACCTGCTGCCCAACTCGATCGGCCCGATCATCAGCCTGATCGGCCTCAGCCTGCCCGTCGTGCTCTCGGGGGCGGTCGTCACCGAAGCCGTGTTCAACTTCCCCGGGATGGGGCTGCTGTTCTGGAACGCGGCGCTCAAGCAGGACTACCCGCTGATGATGGGCTTCACCGTCGTCATCTCCGTCGCGACCGTGGCGGGCAGCCTCGTCGCCGACCTGTTGTACGCGATCATCGACCCGAGGGTCCGCTATGACTGACCGCCCGCCACTGCCACGACGCCGGCGCCCGCCCGGGGCGCGTGGGCGACGATGACGGCGCTGCGCGCCGACAGCGGCGACGCGACCGTCGCGGTCGCGAGCCGCGAAAGCGAGGGCGGTGAGCTCCAGGCACCCACGAGCAGTCTGAAGATGTTCCTCTCGGTGTTCGGCGAGAACCGCCTCGCCGTCGTCGGCCTCGTGATACTCGCTTTGATCCTCGGCTTCTGCTTCATCGGGCCGCTCGTCTACCACACCAACCAGGTCCAGACCGACTTCAACAGCTCGACCCTCCCCCCGAGCGCCGCGCATCCCCTCGGCACCGACGACGCCGGCTACGACGTGCTCGGCCGGCTCATGGTCGCCGGCCAGGTCTCCCTCGAGGTCGGCCTCGGCGGGGCGCTGCTCTCGAGCCTGTTCGGCGTGATCTGGGGTGCGATCTCCGGATATGTGGGCGGGTGGCTCGACGCGCTCATGATGCGCGTCGTCGACGCCTTCTACGCGATCCCCCCGCTCCTGCTCATGTTGCTCATGGCGACGATCTTCTCGCGGACGACCTTGGTCTTCATCGTCGTCGTCGCGATCGTCTCCTGGCTGCCGACCGCCCGGCTCGTGCGCGGCGAGTCGCTCGCGATCAGGGTGCGCGAGTACGTCGAGGCGGCGCGCTCGATGGGCGTGCGCCACGTCCGCATCGTCCAGCGCCACATCCTGCGCAACGTGATCGGGACGATCGTCGTCCAGACGACGCTTCAGGTCGCGAACGCGATCTTGCTGCTCGCGGCGCTCAGCTACCTCGGCCTCGGCCCGCCGCCGCCCTCCACCAGCTGGGGCGCGATGTTGAACAACGGCCTCAACTACATCTACGACGGCTACTGGTGGCTCATCTACCCCGCCGGCATCGCCATCGTCTTGACGGTCATCGCGTTCAGCTTCGTCGGCGACGCACTGCGCGACGCCTTCGACGCGAGATTGCAGCGGCACTGATGGGCGGCCGCGTCAAGGCGCCCCGCAACGGGCGGGAGTGGGGCTGATGGACTACATCCTCGAGGTGGACCGCCTGCGCGTCGAGATCACGGCGCGCCGGCGGTCGGCGACGGTGGTCGACGACGTCTCGCTCGTCGTGCGCCCGGGCGAGACGCTCGGGGTCGTCGGCGAGTCGGGCTCGGGCAAGACGATGACCGCGATGTCGGTCATGCGCCTGCTGCCACCGGGCGGGCGGATCACCGCGGGATCGGTCAAGGTCGCGGGCACCGACGTCGTCGGCCTCTCCCCCTCGGCGATGCGCCAGGTGCGCGGCCGGGACGTCGGGATGGTCTTCCAGGACCCGATGACCTGTCTCAACCCGACGATGACGATCGGCAACCAGATCGCCGAGCCGGTGCGCGCCCATCTCGGGGCGACGAAGAAGGAGGCGCTGCGGCGCGCCGAGGAGATCCTCGGCCTGGTCGGCATGCCTCGCCCGAGCGAGCGGCTGCGCGCCTATCCCCATGAGCTCTCCGGCGGCCTGCGCCAGCGCGTCGTGATCGCGATGGCGCTCGCCTGCTCGCCCAAGCTCGTGATCGCCGACGAGCCGACCACCGCCCTCGACGTCACCATCCAGGACCAGATTCTCGCCCTGCTCGACGAGCTGCGCGACCGCCTGCACATGGGGATGCTGCTCATCACCCACGACATGGGCGTGATCGCGGGGCGCGCGGACCGCGTCGCGGTCATGTACGCGGGGCGCGTCGTCGAGAGCGGCGCGATCGGCGACATCTTCGACGCCATGCGCCACCCCTACACCCAGGCGCTTCTCGAGTCGATCCCGGACCTCGAGACCGATCGGCACCGCAGCCTCTACAGCATCCCCGGCACGCCGCCGGACCTCTCGCACCTCCCCCGAGGGTGCCGCTTCGCCCCGCGCTGCCGCTACGCGCGCGACCGCTGCCGGGAGGAGGACCCCGTCCTCGAGGGCGAGACGGGCGATCACCGCTTCGCCTGCTTCTACCCCGTCGACGGCCCCCACCGCGGCCGTTCGGGAACCCCGCCGCCTGCCGACGCGGGGGTGCCGGGGATCGCTCCGCCCGAGGGGTCCCGGCGCGGGGAGGGCCGGGCGGGGCCCTCCGGCGGCGACGTGCCCGCGGGCGGCCGACGAAATCATCGTCACGGCGCCGACGCCGAGCGCGAGCGTCGAGACCCCGATGAGC
>JAKABX010000046.1 GCA_021796545.1 Actinomycetes bacterium | reverse complement strand
TCCCCGGTGTTGCCACCGGTTGGACCCCGTTCGACTTGCATGTATGAAGCACGCCGCCAGCGTTCGTCCTGAGCCAGGATCAAACTCTCCATCGAGATCTCGCGTCGACCCGAGGGACGGCGCTTCGATCTGGAGAGCCGGTCGGGGCCGGCTCGGCCCACAACCGACTGGCACAAAACAACGTTGTCCGTTGTCAGTGCTAATTGACTTTGCAGCTCGCCCGGCGCCCGAGGCGCCGCGCGGGCTACCCGCACTGGCTTTTAGCTGTTCCTATTCCGTTCTCAAGGAGCGACGACGGGACACACTTCCTTTCGGAAGGAGGTGCCCACACGCTCTGCGGGACGCCGCTCCCCGACTCCGGGGACCTGTCTCCCGCTGCGCCCGACCGGCGGTGGAGCCGCTCGGCCGGTCCGCTCCAGCCGGCTCTGCCGTCCGAAGCGGGTTGTTACCTTACCGGCGCCGAGCGGCCGTTGTCAAACCGGCCGCCGGGCCCGTCTGCCGGGGACTGGACGGCTGACGGCCGCGGCTCCCGGCACCACGAAGCGCCAGGGCCAGTATAGGGCATCTCCGCACCGTTCGGAGAGCCCCACCCGCCCGTCGCACAGCGCGCGCCGCGGCGGCACGAGATCGTCGCGCCACAACCGGACCGCCGCTCCCGGGTCGAGCAGGTCGATCCCGTCGTGCGCCCGGGTGATCCCGAGCGCCCGGCAGAGCCGCCCGGGGCCCGAGGCCAGGCGATCGGCCCCCAGCCGACCCGCTGCGACGTCCGCGCCCTCGAGGCCGGCGACCGGCGTCGCCGCGCGCAGCAGGACCGCGCCGGCCTCCCCCGCCGGGCCGCAGACGACGTTCGCGCAGTGGTGAATGCCGTAGGAGAGGTAGACGTAGAGGTGCCCCGCCTCCGCGAACATCGTCGCATTCCTTGGGGTCCGGCCCCCGAACGCATGGCTCGCGGGGTCCTTGGACCCCTCGTAGGCCTCGACCTCGACGATGCGCACCAGGCGACCCGAGCAGCTGAGGAGCGCGTTGAGAAGGGCGCGGGCAGCACTGACCGGGTCGCGTTGGAGCTCGCGGCGGCAGAAGGGGCGCAGCGGGCCAACGACGACGCGCCCGTCTGTGCCGGGCACAGCGCTCCGGCGGGGCGCAGCGCTCACCCGATCCGGGCGCGATCGGCCGCGATACGGGCGTGCAGCGTGGCGAGCTGGCGCGCGACCGAGCGCAGCGAGGCACCACCGGGCGTGCGCTCCTGTGACGCGGCACCGCCGGGCGCGACGAGCGCCGCAGCCTCGGGCCCGAGCGCCGGGTGCGCGGCGACCAGGGTCGCGAGCGGCGTCCCGGAGTTGAGCGCCTCGCGCACGAGCGCCCCGACAACCCCGTGCGCCTCGCGAAACGGGGTCCCGCGCGCGACCTGCCACTCGGCGAGGTCGACCGCGCCGAGGGCGGGGTCGTCGGCCGCCTCCTGCATCGCGTCGGTCTCAAAGCGCATCGTGGCGACCACCCCCCTCAGGGCGCCGAGCGCGAGCTCCAGCTGGCGCACGGTGTCGAAGAGCGGCTCCTTGTCCTCCTGCAGGTCCTTGTTGTAGGCGAGCGGCAGGCCCTTCAGGGTGGCGAGGAAGCCCGCCAGATGGCCGATGAGGCGACCCGCCTTGGCCCGTGCGAGCTCGGCGACGTCCGGGTTCTTCTTCTGGGGCAGCATCGAGCTCCCCGTCGCCCAGGCGTCGTCGAGGCGGTAGAAGCCGAACTCCTCGCTCGAGTAGAGGACGATCTCCTCCCCGAGGCGGGAGAGGTGCACGCCGAGCAGCGCCGCGCAGAACAGCGTCTCGGCGACGAAGTCCCGGTCGCTCACGGCGTCCATCGAGTTGTCGAAGGGCGCCGCGAACCCGAGGTCCGCCGCGGTCCCCGCGGGGTCGAGCGGCAGCGAGGAGCCCGCGAGCGCCCCCGCGCCGAGCGGCGAGACGTTCAGCCGGTCACGGGCGGCGAGCAGGCGGTCGACGTCACGGGCGAGCGCGAAGGCGTGCGCGAGCAGGTGGTGCCCGAGCGGCACCGGCTGGGCGCGCTGCAGGTGCGTGTAGCCGGGCAGGTAGGCGCCGCCCGCCTCCGCCGCGCGCGCGGCGAGCGCCTCCTCGAGGCCGAGCACGGCCTGCGCGAGGTGGCCGAGGCGCCGTCGCGTCCACAGGCGGAGCGCCGTCGCGACCTGGTCGTTGCGGCTGCGTCCGGTGTGCAGCTTCGCGCCGGTCGGGCCCGCGATCTCCGTGACGCGTCGCTCGATCGCGGTATGGATGTCCTCGTCCCCCGCCGCGAAAACAAAGCGCCCCTCGGCCAGCTCGGTGGCGACCCGCCCCAGGGCGGCGGTGAGCAGCTCGACCTCCTCGCTCGAGAGGATCCCCGCGCGCCCGAGGCCGCGCACGTGCGCCGCGGAGCCTTCGCAATCCTCGGCCGCGAGCGCGCGGTCGAAGGCAAGGCTCTCGTTGAACGCCATCATCTCGGGCGCGGGCCCCGCGCCCATGCGCTGCGCCCAGAGCGTCACCTCGACCGCCCTCTCTCTGCGGCGGCCCTCACTGCGGTGGCCCCTCGAGCGGTGCGCCGTCTCGGTCCTCCCCGCCTTCGCCGGCGAGGGGCACCTCGCCGCCGGCGAGCGCGCCGAGGCGGGCGGCGAGGGCCGCGCCCCCGCTGCGCTCGTCGGCGACGACAAGGATCGTGTCGTCGCCGGCGACCGTCCCGAGGACGCCGTCGAGCGCGCTGCGGTCCAGCGCCGAGGCGACGACGTGCGCGGACCCCGGCGGGGTGCGCATCACGACCAGGTTGTGCGACGCCGCGATCTCGACGACCCACTCACCGAGGACCCGGCGCAGGTGGTCGAGGGGCGCGATCTGGTCCTTCGGCAGCTCGGGAAGCGCGTAGACCTGGCGGTCGACCCCCGGCAGGCGGACGCGCACCGCACCGAGATCCTCGAGGTCGCGCGAGACCGTCGCCTGGGTCGCCGAGATCCCCTCGCCCGCGAGCAGCTCCACGAGCTGGGCCTGGCTCACGACGGCGTTCTCCTCGAGCAGGCGCACGACGAGATGCTGGCGGCGGTTCTTCGGGCCGCGGCTCATCGCTCGCCGGCCGCCTCGGCCGTGTCGGCGCCCACCAGGTGCGCGAGCAGCCCCCGGAGCGCGTGCATGCGGTTCTCCGCCTGCACCCACACCCGGCTCCTCTCGCCGTCGATGACCGCGGCGGTGACCTCCTCGCCGCGGTGCGCCGGCAGGCAGTGCAGCACGATCGCGCCCGGGGCGGCCCGGCCGAGGAGCTCTTCGTCGATGCGGTACGCACCGAGGTCGCGGCGTCGGCGCTCGGCGTCGGCCTCGTCGCCCATCGAGACCCAGACGTCGGTGTAGAGGACGTCGGCGCCCTCTGCAGCCTCCTCGGGTCGGGTCACCTGGGTCACGCGCCCGCCGAGCGCGCGGGCCCGCGCGAGGTCGTCGGCCGAGAGCTGGTAGCCCGGCGGCGCCGCGACGGCGACGTCGACGCCCGCGAGCGCGCAGGCGTCGACGAGGGACCGGCAGACGTTGTTCGCGTCGCCGACGTACGCGACGCGCCGGCCCTTGAGGCCGCCCGCGCACTGCGCGATCGTGAGCAGGTCCGCGAGCGCCTGGGTCGGGTGCTCCCGATCCGACAGCAGGTTCACGACGGGGACCTCGCGGCCCGCCGCGTCCAGGGCGGCGGCCATGCGCTCGAGCGTCGCGTGACGCGCGACGCGGGCGCCGAGCACCCGGTGGTAGGACCCGAGGGTGCGCGCGACGTCCTCGACGGTCTCGCGCCGGTCCAGTCCGACCTCGGCCGCGCCGATCGTGACCGGGTGCCCGCCGAGCTGGACCACGGCCATCTCCGCGGCGTTCCTCGTGCGTGCCGAGGGGTGCTCGAACACGAGCGCGACCCCGGCGCCCGCGAGCACGGGCGCCAGCGCCTGCGCCGACGCGAGGGTGAGGACGGCTTGGACGTCTTCGGGGCTGAGGTCGCTCATCGAGAGCACGTGGCGCGTCATTGCGCACCTCCGGCGCCGTCGCTCAGGACCCGCGCGATCGCCGCGCCGAGGATCGCGGCGGCCTCGGTGCACTCCTGTTCGGTCACGATGAGCGGCGGCGCGAGGCGCAGGACCCCGGGGACCGGCGCGTTGACGACGAGCCCCGCCGAGAGAGCGGCGGCCGCGACCGCCGGCGCGTCGAGGCCGTCCTCGAGCACCGCCGCGCGCAGCAGTCCCGCACCGCGCACCAGCCGCACGCCCTCAAGCGCGCGCACGCGCTCGGCGAGGAAGGCCCCGCGCGCGGCCGCGAGAGCCGGCGCGTCGAGGGCGACCATCGTCTCGAGGGTCGCGCGCGCCGCCGCGAGCGCAAGCGGCTGGCCGCCGAAGGTCGACCCGTGGTCGCCGGGGCGGAAGGCCGCGGCGATCTCGGCGCGAGCCCAGCACGCGCCGACCGGCACCCCGTTTCCGAGCGCCTTGGCGACGCTGACGATGTCGGGCGCGATCCCCTCGTGCTGGAAGGCGAACCACCGACCCGTGCGCGCGAGCCCCGTCTGGATCTCGTCGAGGATGAGCAGGATCCCCCGCTCGTCGCAGAGCGCGCGCAGTCCCTGCAGGTAGCCGGCGGGCGGCACGACGACGCCTGCCTCGCCCTGGATCGCCTCGACCAGGACCGCCGCGACCCGACTCGGGTCCGCGGCCCGCGCGACCGCCTCGAGGTCCCCGTAGGCGACGTGCGCGAAGCCCTCCGGCAGGGGCTGGAAGTGCTCGTGCTTGTCCGGCTGGCCGGTCGCGTGCAGGGTCGCGAGCGTGCGACCGTGGAAGCCGCCGTAGGCGGACAGGACGACGTGGCGGCCCGGCCCGCCGAAACGGCGCGCGAGCTTGATCGCGCACTCGTTGGCCTCGGCGCCCGAGTTCGCGAAGAACACCTGGCCCCCCGCCTCGGCCCCGTCACCGACGAGGCGGTCGAGCAGGGCCGCGACGGGCTCGGCGAGCTCGTTCTCGAACAGGTTGGAGACGTGCAGCAACCGGCTGGCCTGGGAACAAAGCGCCTCGGCGACGACCGGGTGCGCGTGGCCGAGCGAGGTCACGGCGATCCCCGAGAGGAAGTCGAGATAGCTCCGCCCGGCGTCGTCCACGAGCCGGCAGCCCGTCCCTGCGACGAAGCGCACCGGCGCGCGCCGGTAGGTCCCCATGAGGTGGCTGGACCCGGTCATCTCTCCTCCGCGCTCGTGATCATCGTGCCGACCCCGGCGTCGCTCAGCAGCTCGAGCAGGAGGACGTGGGGGATGCGGCCGTCCAAGATGTGGGCCGAGCGCACGCCGTGGCGCACCGCGTCTGCGCACGCCCGGGCCTTGGGGATCATGCCCCCGCTGATCGCGCCCGTCGCGATCAACGCGTCGAGCTGCGCAACATCAAGGGCCGCCCGCAGGCTGGTCGGATCGTCGGGACGCTCGAGGATGCCCGGGACGTCGGTGAGAAGGACCAGCTTCTCCGCGCCCATCGCCGCGGCGAGCGCGCCGGCGACGGTGTCGGCGTTGACGTTGTAGGCCTGCGCGCGCTCACCGGCACCGATCGTCGCGACCACCGGCACGAAGCCCCCGGTGACGAGGCGCCCGGGCACCGAGGCGTCGACGCCGACAACGTCGCCGACGAAGCCGAGCGCGGGATCGCGCTCGGCGACCGAGATGAAGCTCGCGTCCTCCCCTGACAGCCCGATGGCGAGCGGCCCGTGCGCGTTGAGCGCGCCGACGATGTCACGGTTGATCTTGCCGACGAGCACCATCCGCGCGATGTCGAGGGTCTCGGCGTCGGTCACCCGCAGGCCGTCGACAAAGCGCGGCGTCTTGCCGAGACGCTCCATCAAGGCGCCGATCTGCGGGCCGCCGCCGTGGACGACGACGGGGCGCATGCCGACCGAGACCATGAGCACGACGTCCTCGGCGAAGCGCGCGAGCACCCCGGCCTCACCCCCCGCCCCGGCCGCCCCGAGCGCGGAGCCGCCGTACTTCACGACGACGACCCGGCCCGCGAAGCGGCGGATGTAGGGGATCGCCTCGACGAGGACCGCGGCGCGGGTCTCGAGCGGCAGGGCCGACGCGCCGGCGACGGGAGGGGTGCTCACGACGTCTTCATGTTCTCGTCGATGTACCCGTGCCCGAGGTCGCAGGTGACGATCGTCGCCGCCGCCGAGCCGAGGCCGAGGTCGCAGGTGATCTCCACGACGTCGCCGGCGAGCGCCGCCGCGGCGGCGGCGCGGTCGTGGGCGGCAGCGACGCCGCCGGCGCAGGCGACGACCCCGCCGTAGGCGACGCTCACCCGATCGAGGTCGAAGGCCGCGCCCGAGGCGCCGAGCTCGCTGACGATCCGTCCCCAGTACGGGTCGGCACCGAACAGCGAGGTCTTGACGAGGCTGCTCTCGGCCACCCGCCGCGCGGCGCGGCGCGCGTCGTCGACGCTGCGCGCGCCGACGACCGTGATCCGCGCGACCCGGGTCGTCCCCTCGGCATCCTTGGCGAGCTCGAGCGCGAGCGCGCTGCACGCCTCGCGCAGGCCCTCGGTGAGAACCTCGGGCGTGAGCGCCGGACCGCGGCCACTGGCGAGCGCGATCACCGAGTCGTTGGTCGACGTGCAGCCGTCCACGGTCAGCTGGTTGAACGTCTCGCCGACGGCAACCGCGAGCGCCTCGTGCAGGACAGCCGGCGCGACGTCGGCATCGGTGGTCAGCACGCAGAGCATCGTCGCCATGTTCGGGGCGATCATCCCTGCGCCCTTGGCCATCCCGCCGATCAGCGCGCCGCCGGCCTCGATGACGACCTCCTTCTCGTGGGTGTCGGTCGTGAGGATCGCCCGCGCGCACGCGCGCGCGTCCTCGCGCGCGCTCCCCCGTCCGGCGACAAGGGCGGGGAGCCCCCCGAGCAGGGGTGCGAGCGGGAGGGGGTCGCCGATGAGGCCCGTCGAGCAGACGAGCACCGACTCGGGCGGCACCCCGAGGTGCGCGGCGGTCTGCGCCGCGGTGAGCTCGGCGGCCGCGATCCCGGGCGCGCCGGTCGCCGCGTTCGCACAGCCGCTGTTCAGCACCACCGCGGCGACGCGGCCACCGGTCGCGCCGAGATGGGCGCGCGAGACCCGCACGGGCGCGGCTGCCGCCCCGTTGGTCGTGAACACCCCCGCCCCGGCGACCGGACGCGGCGGGTCGGCGGCGACAAGGGCGAGGTCGAAGACGCCGTCGGCCTTGATGCCGCACGCGCGTCCCGCCGCCGCGAAGCCCGCGGGCGCCGTGACGCTCACGGGACGAGCGCGACGTGGGGCAGGCCCGCGCCCTCCTCGAGGCCCAGCGCGACGTTCGCCGCCTGCAGCGCCTGGCCGGCACCGCCCTTGGTGAGGTTGTCGATCGCCGAGAAGACGAGCACGTAGCCCGTCCGCTGGTCGAAGCGCGCCGCGATCCGGGCGACGTTCGCGCCGTACACGTCCCTTGTCGCCGGAGGGTCGTCGACGACCTCCACGAAGGGCTCGCCGGCGTACGCATCGCGCAGCGCCGCGGTCAGCGCCGCGGTCGAGGTCGGCCCAACGCTTCGCGCGTAGCAGGTCGCGAGGATGCCCCGCGTCATCGGCGCGAGGTGCGGCGTGAAGACGACCGTCGCACCGATGACCTGCTCCATCTCCGGGGTATGGCGGTGGGCGAGGACCTTGTAGGCGCTGAAGCTCTCGTTCACCGTCGCATGGTGCGTCGCCGCGCCCGGGGCGCGGCCCGCACCCGATGTCCCGCTCGCCGCGTCGACGACGATCGCCGCCGGGTCGATGTGTCCCCCCGCGACGAGGGGCGCGAGGCCGAGCGCCGCCGCCGTCACGTAGCAGCCGGGTGCCGCGACGAGGCGGGCGCCGGGAAGGCTCGCCCGGTACAGCTCGGGAAGGCCGAAGGCCGCTTCCGCGAGAAGCGCCGGCGCCCGGTGCGCGAAGCCGTACCACGCCTCGTAGGCCGCCGGGTCCCGCAGGCGGAAGTCGGGACCGAGGTCGACCACGCAGCCGACGCCCGCGTCACGAAGCGCCGGCACGATCTCCTGGGAGTGCCCCGCGGGAACGGCGACGAAGACGACGTCGAGGCCGCCGAGGCGAGAGGGCTCGAGCGGATCGAGGACGCGCTTCGCGTATGCGCCCGAAAGCCCCGGGTACAGCTCGGCGAGCAACCGCCCGCTCGAGCTGTCGGCCTGGAGCGCCGCGACCTCGATCCCCGCGTGGCCCGCGAGCAGGCGGAGGAGCTCGGCGCCGAGATAGCCCGACGCGCCGACCACCCCCGCGGTTCTCCTGGTCTCGGTCACAGGATGATCATACACAAGGCCGCATACTGATTCATTTCCGCCGCGGCGGCTGCCCGCTCAGGCGTCGAGCGCCCGGCGCATCTCTGCGACGAAGCGGCCGGCGCCCTCGGGCCCCTCGCCTGCGAGCAGCCGGCGCACGAGCGCGGAGCCGACGACGACACCGTCGGCGACGCGGCAGATCTCCTCGGCCTGCGCGGGCGTCGAGACCCCGACGCCGACGAGCACCGGCAGGTCGGTCGCGGCCTTGGCGCGCCGGGCGATCTCGAGGGCCGAACGCGCGACGTGCTCGCGCTCGCCCGTCACCCCGAGCAGGCCGACGGCGTAGAGGAAGCCGCGACTGCGCGCGACGATGCGCGCGAGCCGGGGCCCGTCGGTCGTCGGCGCGGCGAGCAGCACGGTCTCGACGCCCGCCGCGTCGGCCTCGGCGCACCAGGGTCCCGCCTCCTCGAGCGGCAGGTCCGGCAGGATCGCGGCAGCGACGCCCGCGGCGTGCAGTTCCGCGGCCATCCTCCTGTCGCCGGCGCGGGCGACGAGGTTGTAGTAGGTCATGACCGCGACCGGGATGCCGATCTCGGCCGCGGCGATGCCCTGGAGGACGCGCCGCGGCGTCGTGCGGGCGCGCAGCGCGCGCACCGAGGCCTCCTGGATCACCGGGCCGTCCATCACGGGGTCGGAGAAGGGGATGCCGACCTCGATCGCATCCGCGCCCGCCGCGGCGACCGCCTGGACGACCTCGACCCAGTCGTCTCCGAGCCCGCCGGTCACATAGGGGACAAGCAGCTTCGCACCCGCGGCGCGCCGCGCCCGAAGGTGCGCCTCGAGCGCGCCGGGCACAGGGGAGCCGGGCACAGGGGAGCCGGGCACAGGGGAGCCGGGCACAGGGGAGCCGGGCGCTGTCTCCGCCGCGGCGCTCACGACAGCATCTCTCTCACCTGCTGCACGTCCTTGTCCCCGCGGCCTGACAGCGTCACGAGCACGTTCGCACCGGGCCGCAGCGTCCCGTTGCCCGCCGCGCGCACCACCCACGCCAGCGCGTGGGCGGGCTCGAGGGCCGGCAGGATCCCCTCGGTCTCGGCGAGAAGGCGGAACGCGCCGAGCACCTCGTCGTCGCCGACGGACTCGTAGCGCGCCCGGCCGATCTCGGCGAGGTGCGCGTGCTCGGGCCCGATGCCCGGGTAGTCCAGGCCGGCCGAGATCGACTCGGCCTCGAGCACCTGGCCCACCTCGTCCTGGAGGAAGAGCGAGCGCATCCCGTGCACGACACCGGGAACGCCCCGCCCGACTGCGGCGCCGCCGGCGGCCTCGACGCCGACGAGCTCCGCCCGGGTCGCCACGAAGCCCGCGAAGGTCCCCGCGGCGTTCGAGCCGCCGCCGACGCACGCGACGACGACGTCGGGATCCTCGCCGCCCGAAAGCCCCCGGTACTGCTCGCGGGCCTCCTCGCCGACGACGCGCTGGAGCTCGCGCACGAGGTAGGGGTAGGGGTGGGGACCCATCACCGAACCGATGCAGTAGTGCGTCGTCTCGACGCTGCCGACCCACTCGCGCAGCGCCTCGTTGACGGCATCTTTCAGCGTCCGGCTCCCCGAGGTGACGGGGCGGACCTGCGCGCCGAGCAGCTGCATGCGAAAGACGTTGAGCGCCTGGCGCTCGACGTCGACCTCGCCCATGTAGACGACGCACTCGAGACCGAGCAGCGCCGCGGCGGTCGCGGTCGCGACCCCGTGCTGGCCCGCGCCGGTCTCGGCGATCACCCGGTGCTTTCCCATGCGCTCGGCGAGCAGCGCCTGGCCGAGCACGTTGTTGATCTTGTGGGAGCCCGTATGGGTGAGGTCCTCGCGCTTGAGAACGACGTTGACCCCGAGCTGGGCGGACAGGCGTGTGCAGGCGGTGAGCGGGGTCGGGCGACCGGCGTAGTCGGCGAGCAGGCCGTCGAGGCGGTCACGGAAGCTCCGGTCCGCCCAGGCCGCCGCGAAGGCTGTCTCCAGCTCGAGGCAGGCCGGCACGAGCGACTCGGGGACGAACCGCCCCCCGAAGCCCCCGAAGCGCCCCCCGGGGTCGGGGGCCCCCATCGGCTGACCGGTCACGACCACCCCAGCTCCTCCTGCCAGTCATAGGGGCCGTCGCCGCCCTCGCCGTCGTGCTCGACGGGCGCCGCCGCGCGCGCCGCCTGGATGAACGCACGGACCTTGAGCGGGTCCTTGCGGCCGGGCGCCGCCTCGACCCCCGAGCTCACGTCCACGCCCCAGGGCCGCACCCGCTGGACGGCTTCGGCGACGTTCTCGGGCGTCAGGCCCCCGGCGAGCAGCACCCGGCGCGCGGCAGGCAGGCCCTCGACGAGCCGCCAGTCAAATAGCTTGCCCGAGCCCGGGCTCGGGCCGTCGATGAGGATCACGTCGCTGCGGTACGCGCCGTGGGCCGCGAGCTCGGGGTCGCCCGCGCCGAACGCCTTGATGACGAGCGGCACCCGTTCCGCGACGAACGCGCACTGCTCGGGGCGCTCGCGTCCGTGCAGCTGCGCCGCCTTGAGGCCCGCCCGGCGGACGACCTCGACGACCCGCTCGGCCAGCGCGTCGCGGAAGACCCCGACCGTGATGATCTCGGGCGGCAGGCGCCTCGTGATCTCGGCGACCGCGCCGACCGCGACCTGGCGGGTGGAGGGGGCGAAGACGAAGCCGAGCGCGTCCGCCCCCATCGCGACTGCGAGCAGGGCGTCCTCCTCGCTCGTGATGCCGCAGATCTTGACGAACATGCCTCAGGCACCCGGAACGCCGCGCAGCGCCCGCAGCGCCGCGCTCGGGTCGGGGGCGCGCACCAGCGCCTCGCCGACCAGCGCCGCGTGGAACCCCGCGTCGGCGAGGCGCGCCATGTCCGCCGCGTCTCTAATCCCGGACTCTGCGACGCGCACCACGCCCTCGGGGATCAGCGCGCCGACGCGCGCCGCGCGCGTGGTGTCCACCGCGAACGAGTGCAGGTCGCGCTGGTTCACCCCGACAAGGCGCGCCCCGACACGCAACGCGCGGGCGAGCTCGGCCTCGTCGTGGACCTCGACCAGGACGGCGAGGCCCAGCGCGCCGGCGCGCGCGTGCAGGCGGGCGAGCTCGGCGTCGTCCAGCGCGGCGACGATCAAGAGCAGCGCGTCGGCGCCCATCGCCCGCGCGTCGTAGCAGTCGCTCTCGGCGACGATGAAGTCCTTGCGCAGCACGGGAAGCCCACAGGCCCCCCGAGCCACGCGGAGGTCCGCGGGGGAACCGCCGAAGTGCGGGGCGTCGGTGAGGACCGAGAGCGCGCGGGCACCGCCGGCCGCGTAGGCCGTGGCGAGCTGCGCGGGATCGAGCTCCTCGGCCAGGGGACCCCTGGCGGGCGAACGCCGCTTCACCTCCGCGATAACCGCCAGGTCGCCCGCGCCGCGCACGGGGCGCGCGGGCGCGTCGGCGAGGAAGGGCCGAACCGGACCGCCGAGCGCCGCGGCCGCTTCGAGCTCGTCGCGGCTGCGCCGGTCGGCCGCAGCACGGGCGCGGTGGTGCGCGAGGATCGCGTCGAGATAGGTGGCGGCCACGGCGCGTTCAGCCTAGCCAGAGGCCGCCGCGGCGGGCCGCCGCCGGGCCGCTCGCGCCGAGGGCGCGCCACTTCGACGCCACGACGTGCCACGCTGGTGTGTATGGCGATACCGACGGGCCACGAGCCGACGCCGAACCACGGGACGGTCGTGATCGTCGAGGACGACCACAACATCGCCGAGCTCGTCGATCTCTACCTGCGCAATGCCGGCTTCCGGGTGCTCCAGGCCGCCGACGCGGTGCGCGGGCTCGAGCTCGTCGCCCAGGAGCAGCCCTGCCTCGTCCTCATGGACATCGGCCTGCCGGGGCCGATGGACGGCCTCGAGGCCTGCCGCGAGCTACGGCGGCGCAGCGACGTCCCCGTCGTCGTCATCACCGCACGAGACGACGAGGTCGACCGCGTCCTCGGCCTCGAGCTCGGGGCGGACGACTACGTGACCAAGCCCTTCTCCCCCCGCGAGCTCGTCGCACGGGTGCGCGCGATCCTCCGGCGCACCGACGCGAGCCACCGCCCCACCGAGGAGCCGCTCAGCATCGGAACGGTGACCGTCGACCCCCTGCGGCGCGAGGTAAGCGTCGAGGACCAGTCTGTCGCCCTCACGGCGCGGGAGTTCGACCTCCTCGCGCACTTCGCGGCGAACCAGGGCATCGTGCTCACCCGCCAGCAGCTGCTCGACGCGGTGTGGGGGCCCGGCTGGTTCGGTGACGAGCGGACCGTCGACGTCCACGTGCGCCAGCTGCGCCGCAAGCTCGGCGACGCGCTGCCGCTCGCGACGGTGTGGGGCGTCGGCTACCGGTGCGGGTGAGACGGCGCGCGCGTGACGCGCTGAACGCGCCGGGCCCCTGAGCCATGCGGCTGCGGATCCTCGCCTCGGTCGTCGCGGTCCTCGCCGGCGCCCTGATGCTCGCCGGGATGCTCAGCTACAACCTCGTCCACGACGCGGAGCTGAGCTCGGCGCGCCTCGACGCCCTGCGCGAGGCGACCGCGGTCGCGAAGAACCCGAGCGTCGTCGGCGAGTCCGGCGTCTTCCCCCTCCTCTCCCGGACGACCCAGGGCCGCTTCGGGGTCGTCGAGGTCGCCGCGGACGGCTCGTACCTCGGCGCCGGGCCGCCGGCCCCGATCCCGCACCGGCGCAGTGACAGCCGCCGCCTCCAGCACGGCCAGGCCATCTCGGGGGTCGTCGGTCAGACTGCCTACGCCATCGCGCCGATGCGAACGATCTCCTCGGACACCCTCGGCGGCGGCGCGCTCGCCGTGACGCTCGCGATCGCAGACGAGCGGCCCGTGACCGACGCGTTCGCGAGCATCGAGTACTTCCTTCTCGCCGGCGCCATCTCGCTCGTCGTCGCAGGACTCGTCACCGGCGCGATCGCCCGGCGGATCTCGCGCCGCGTCGTCGCCGCCTCGGCGGCGGCGCGTCAGATCGCCGGCGGGGACCTCGACGTACGCGTCGAGCGCGGCGGCAAGAGCTATCCCGAACTCGCCGGCCTCGCGGACGCGATGGACACGATGGCGGCCAACCTCGCCCGGGCCCGGGACCAGGAGCGCCAGTTCCTCCTCTCGATCTCCCACGACCTGCGCACGCCGCTCACCTCGATCCGCGGCTACGCCGAGGCGATCCGCGACCGCGCGGTCCTGGACGCAGCGAGCGCCGCGGCCGTGCTGGTCTCGGAGGCGGCCCGGCTCGAGCGGCTCATCCGCGACCTGCTCGACCTCGCGCGTCTCGAGGCGCGCCAGTTCTCGCTGAAGGTGGAGGCCTGCGATCTGACGGCGGTGATCGGCGACGCGGTCGAGGCCCAGCGCCTCGCGCACGAGGCGGTGGGCGTCGAGCTCGCGCTGGTGCTGCCCGACCACCCCGTGCGCGTGGTCGCCGACGCGGACCGCGTCGCGCAGATCGTCGCGAACCTCGTCGACAACGCGCTCAAGTTCGCGCGCCATGCCGTCGCGGTCTCGCTCAGCGAACAGGCGTCGGGCGCCGTCCTGCTCTGTGTCGAGAACGATGGCCCGGCTATCGCCCCCGAACACCTCGAGCGCGTCTTCGAACGGCACTTCACCACCGCGCGCACCGCGGCACGCGCCGGGGGCAGCGGGCTCGGCCTGGCGATCGTCGCCGAACTCGTCGCGGCGATGGGCGGCCGGCGCTCGGTCGTCTCGCCCGTGCGCGCCGGATCCGGGACGCGCTTCGAGCTCGAGCTCCCCCTGCCTCCCGCGACCGCCCTGCGGCCGCCCCCGCGCCCCCCGCACGCCGCACCGGGGAACAGCCCGGCGGCTCCCGCCACCGCCGCCCCGAAGGGACCCTGACGCGCGCCGCGTCCGGCCCGGGAGGCGCTCCGGTCAGGACCTTGGGACGCAGCGCGCGGTCGCGGCGTTGGCGAGCCACGCGAAGAGCGCGGGGTCGTCGCGCTCCTCGGGGTGCCACTGGACGCCGAGCAGCGGGCGCCCGGGCATCTCGACCGCCTCCACGGTGCCGTCCGCGCTCCAGGCCACTGCCGTGCGCGCGGGGGCGCACCGCTCGATCGCCTGGTGGTGGCAGGGGACCTCGAGCGCCGTCGCCCCCGCGACACGCGCGGGCAGGCTCGGTTCCGCCAAGGTGACCCGCGTCGTCCCATAGGTCGCGGGGCCCGGTGCATGGTCCGTGTGACCGACACGCGCGGGCAGGTGCTGGACCACGGTCCCGCCCAGCGCGACGTCGACGAGCTGCATGCCCCTGCAGATGGCGAGAACCGGCACGGCGACTGCGAGCGCCCCGAGGCAGAGCTCCGCCTCGGTCGCGTCCCGGGCCGGGTCGCCTGCGGCGGTCGTCGGCTCGCGCGCGGCGCCGTAGCGGGCGGGGTCGTCGTCGGTCCCGCCGGAGAGCACGAGCGCATCGACGCGGGGGAGGACCTCCGCGGCCTTCTCGCCGGCGGGCACGACGAGTACGGCGCCGCCCACCGGCGCGGATCTGGGAGATGTAGCGGGCGCCGAGCACGACCGCCTCCTCGCTCCACGCGCCCGTCGTCGCCACCTCGAAGCCGGCTGTCACCCCGACGACCGGCCGGGCAGG
>JAKABX010000115.1 GCA_021796545.1 Actinomycetes bacterium | reverse complement strand
CGAGGGAGCTCCCCTCGTGGTCTCGCGCACGGGCTTCTCGGGCGAGCGCGGCTACGAGCTCTGGTGCGCGCCCTCCGACTCACCCGCGCTCTGGCACGCCGTGATGGAGGCGGGGAGGTCGGTCGGCCTCCTCCCTGGCGGGTGGGAGGTCCTCCACGTGCTCCGGATCGAGGCGGGCCTTCCCTTCCCAGGGATCGACTACACCCGAGCGAACGACCCGTTCGAGGCCGGTCTGGCCGTCGCCGTCTCGCGCCAGAAGGCGCCGAGCTACGTCGGCAAGGCGGCACTCGCCGATCGGCTGGCACATCCGAGGTCCCGCCTGGTCGGCCTGCGCGTCGAGGGTGGAGCGCCCCCGGAGTCGGGTGCGGCCGTGCTCTCCGCGGGCTCACCCGCAGGTGTGGTCACGAGCGCAGCCTTCTCCCCGCTGTTGCGTGCCCCACTCGCGTTCGCCAGGATCGATCCTCGCGGAGCAGCTCCCGGCCGACGGGTCGAGGTGACGTCGGGAGGCTGGCCCTCCTCGCTGCCCGCGACCGTCGGGCCCCTCCGGGTCTACGATCCCGACCGCCGAAGGCTGAGGGGGGCACATGCTCTGTGAAGGCGCGCAGACGCAGGGCATACGCCCGTTGGACCTCCCGTCACCGCATCGACTTGGACGACTCGGGTCAGATCGTGGGGCTCGCGTAGTGGGGGCGGGCGACGTGGCGGTGGACGCCGCCTCCCTCCTCGCCGAACGCACCCACCAGGCCCGTGTCGGTGGGAGCCCCGAGCGCGTGGCCCGGGTGCTCGCCGCGCTCGGGAGCCCGGAGCGGTCGTTCCGCGCGATCCACCTCACTGGCACGAACGGCAAGACGACCGCGACGCTCGCCACGGCAGCGCTGCTGGAGGCGGCCGGCGTGCGTGCAGGCTCGTTCACGAGCCCGCACCTCGAGCGGGTGGAGGAGCGGATCCGCCTCGGCGGGGAGGAGATCTCGCCTTCGGAACTCGTTTCCCTCCTCGAGCGGGTGATACGGGCGGCCGACGCCAGTGGTGAGGAGATCGGCTACTTCGAGGCCCTCACCCTCGCCGCGCTGGCTGGCTTCGCCGAAGCTGGCGTCGAGGTGGCGGCCGTCGAGGTCGGCATCGGGGGGCTTCGCGACGCGACCAACGTGCTCGGTGCCGAGGTAGCCGTCGTGACGAGCGTCGGTCTGGACCACACCGAGGTCCTCGGCGACACCCTGGAGGAGATCGCGACGGACAAGGCCGCCATCGCCGCGTCGGCGCACACCCTTGTCAGTGGTCCGGTCGACCCCGGACTGCTCCCGATCCTCGACTCCTCGGGTGCCCGCCGCCACCTGGCAGCGGGCCGGGACTGGCAGCTCGTGACGACGCCGGTCGCCTCCGGCCAGCTCCTCGACCTGGCGAGCCCCGTCGGCACCCATCGCAAGGTCCACCTCGGCCTTCGCGGGCCGCACCAGGGTGCGAACGTCGCCACGGCGCTGCTCGCGACCGAGGCGGCCCTCGACCGCCGCCTCGACGACGACGAGGTTGCCCGGGGGCTCGCGGCACTGGCCGTCCCGGGGCGCCTCGAGTTGCTCGCCAGCGCGCCGCTCGTGCTCGCCGACGGCGTGAAGAACCCGGCCGGTGCGAGGGCGTTGCGGGCCGCCCTCGACGTCGAGCCGCTCCTCGTCGGCCGGTCCCTCGTGGTCGTGGTCGGGCTGCTCGCCGGCCACGACGCGGAGGAGATGCTCGCTGCGCTCGACGTGGCAGCCGCCCGCCTCGTCGTGACCTGCGCGCCCGAGACCCCCCGAGCGCTCCCGGCGGAGGTGGTCGCGGAGGTGGCGCGCGCCGCCGGTGCGCCGGCGGTCGTGGTCGGGGAGGGGGTGGCCGGCTCGGTCCACCTCGCGCTTCGCGAGACGGGCGACGCCGACGCCGTGGTCGTGACCGGATCGCTCTACGTGGTGGGCGAGGCCCGATCGGCGCTGCGATGCCGGGGGCGAGCGGATGCCTGAGGCGCGGATACCCGAGGAGCGCGAGACGAAGGGGGCACCGTCGGAGCCGACGACTCTCAGGGGCGAGCGCCTCTCCCGGTTCCTCGAGCGCCTCGCGAGCGAGGAGCCGGCGCCGGGCGGGGGTGCGGCGGCAGCCATTGCGGCGGCGATGGCGGCAGCCCTCGTCGCGATGGTCGCACGCTTCTCCGGGAGGACCCTCGGTGACGCCGCGGCGCTCGCCGCAGAGGCCGACGGCCTGGTGCGGCGCGCCGCTGCACTCGCGGACGAGGATGCCGTCGCGTATCGCGCGGTGCTCAGCGCACTCGCCCTCCCGAAGAGCCCGGACCCCGCGCGACGGCGTGCAGCCATCGACGCAGCGCTCGACGCCGCGAGCGAGGTGCCCCTCGAGATCGCCACGGTCGCCGCCGACGCCGCGCGCCTCGCGGCCCGCCTGGCGCCAGAGGGGAACCCGAACCTCCACGGGGACGCCGGGACCGCCGCTGCGCTCGCGCTCGGCGCGGCTCGTGCCGGCGCGCTGCTCGTCGCGGAGAACCTCGCCCGACGTCCCGACGACCCCCGCCACGCCCGGGCGGCGGCGCTCGTCGGGGAGACCCGGGCGCACGCGATGGCGATCCTCGGCGAGGACGGAGCGATCCCTGGGGAGGAGCGCCCGTGACTGCGGCGCGGTTGCCGCGAACCGCAGTCGCAGGGTGGCTTCGGGACGGCGCACGTGCGACGGCGAGTCGGCTCGGTGCTCTCGATGTCGTGGCCGGCCACGTGGCCGTGGCGGCGGGGGAGGACGACCGGGCCGGGGCAGCCGGGTCGGGTTGCCCGGCTTGACTGCCGGAACGCGGACTGGGAACAT
>JAKABX010000045.1 GCA_021796545.1 Actinomycetes bacterium | reverse complement strand
CACGGCGCCGCGGCGCGTCACGGCCCCGTCGGCACGAATGTCCTCGCCGCGCCGGCGTCCTCCCTCGCCCCGCCGGGGCCGCTCGCCCGCGCGAGCACCTGCCGGAGCCACCACGGGCAGTGGAGCTGCACCTCGCCGTGCGAGGGCCGGCACCTCCGCCCGGCGCGCGCCCGTGCCCGCTGCCTCGCCCTCGCAATCGGCGCCCTCGAGGCGGGGCGCCGTGCCGAGGAACTCCCGCAGCTGGCGCTCCCCGACGACTACGGGCGGCTCTCGACGCCCGAACGCCTCTTCGTCCTGGTCAACCTCGAACGCATCGCGCGGGGCGTGCCGCCGCTCGTCGGGCTGTCGGCCGCCCTCGACACCGTCGCCCAGGTCGCGGCCGCCACGCGCCGAGACCCCACTCCGGCCGCGACCGATGCGGCGCTCCCCGCCCTTTCCATGGGAGCCGCATGGGCCGGCGGTCAGGCGAACGCCGCGGCGGCCGTCTTCGCGTGGATCTACGCCGACGGCTGGGCCGGCCACGCGACAACCAACGTCGACTGCGGCGCGCCCGCGGCGCCCGGATGCTGGGAGCACCGCCGCATCCTGCTCGGTCAGGCGACGGGCAGCACTTGTCAGAGCTGTGTCGCGGGGAGCGCGGCAACGGTCACGACCGTGGGGCGTGCTGAACGCTCCTACGCGTTCGTGATCGACCATCCCCGGGTGCGGCCGCGGCTCACCTTCACCTGGAACCGCGACGTCCTCCCCCACCTGAGCGCGCGTGCCGAACAGATTTTGGCTCATTAGAGCCATTTCCACCAGCGTGCACTGATATACCAAACTTCTTATTGCGTACGCGTGTATTGTCATTCCAACACGACATCACGGTGGGGTGCCTTTCCAGATCTTCCTGGCCGGGAACGCGTGTGCACCTGGTTGCAGTGAGGTGCGCACGACCAATTGCACAATGACCACTTCAGTCACAGCCACGCGTCGGATAATTTGGGTGGAAGAAGCCTCATTTGCGCGTTCTGGCGCGCGACGCGCTACTATGTCGCCACCTTGTAGTCATCACAAGCCAGCAAGACGACGCGCCCCCCGAGGGGGATGACCGGGAGGACGTCGGAACGCCGTTTTTGCCCTGTTGAGACGTGCTCTCGACATGTTTCGGCGCGTCGTCTGCCCATTTCCGCTCCCTGAGCAGAAGGGATCGCCGCTCGAAAACCGACCAGGGCCACCCGTCCGTCTCCTTGCTCGGGGCACCTTTTGCCCCAAGGCACGCATCGCATCGGGACGATCCCGAGCCGCGTGAGGACGGGCTGCCCGCATCCGCACCCACCTGGACAGATGCCCAAGGAGGCGCCCGATGCGCAAGCAGCCGCTGCTCGCACTGGCTAGTACCGCACTCGCTCTTTCCACCGCGGGAACCGCGGTCGCCGAGGTCGGCGGCCCGCAGACCGCGAACGCCCACCCATCTGACGCGCACGCCCAGCGTGGCGCCACCGAAGACGCCTCACCCGCCGCAAAACGCAACGCGGTCACCTCGGCCACGCTGGTCACCGACCTGCGCACCGCCGAGGCGACCACCTCGTTCACCGCGACCGTCCACGGTGACTACGCGCTCGCCGCGGTCGCCTTCGCGGTCAGCGGTGCGCCCGTGCTCGGGACGTGGCAGAGCCCCGTCCAGCGCTACCTCGCACGCCGCCACGCCCTCCTGCTCGAGCGCCGCGCTGCGGCGCTCGCGCGTGCGCGCCACGCGGCGCTCAGAGCCGCCGCGCTGCGGCGCCACGCCGCGTGGTTGCGCCGCCTCGCCGCCCTCGCCGCCGCTGCTCGGCGACACACGCAGTGGGTGCGCGAGCTCACGGCCCGGCGTCACGCCGCGTGGTTGCACCGCATCCTGCGACGGCGACACGCCGCGTGGTTGCGCCGCCTCCGGGAACAGCGCCACGCTTCGTGGTTGCACCACCTCGCGGCGCGGCGCCACGACCGCCGCTACGAGCCTCTCGGCGGGGTGTGGGCGGCACTGCGCAGCTGCGAGTCGGGCGGCAACTACCTGACCGACACCGGCAACGGCTACTACGGCGCCTACCAATTCTCCCTCGGGACCTGGCAGGGTCTCGGCTTCTCCGGCCTCCCGAGCCAGGCTCCCCCCGCGCTCCAGGACCAGGCCGCGATGCGCCTCGAGACCCTGCGGGGATGGTCGCCCTGGCCCGTCTGCTCCGCGGCCCTCGGCCTCTGAGAACCTTTGCAGCGCCGCCGCGGCCGGTAGGCTGGGGGGTATCGCCGCGTCTGGCGGACGCGGGCTGGACGGGAGGGACCATGCAACTCGACGGCGCCGGCGGCGCAAGTGCCATCGCGCTGACCTTTGACGACGTCCTGCTCGTCCCACAGGCCTCCGACGTTCTGCCGCCCGAGACCGACACCACGACGGCGCTTGGCGGCCGCCTCCGACTCAACATCCCGATCGTCTCGGCCGCGATGGACACCGTCACCGAGTCCCGGCTCGCGATCGCGATCGCGCGCCTCGGGGGCCTCGGCGTCATCCACCGCAACATGGGCGTCGAGCGCCAGGCCGAGGAGGTCGACCGGGTGAAGCGCTCCGAGGCCGGCATGGTGCTCAACCCCGTCAAGGTCCTCCCCGACCGCCCCGTCGCCGAGGCGCTCGAGCTCATGGCGAGCTTCCACATCTCCGGGGTTCCCGTCGTCGACGAGCAGGACCGCCTCGTCGGCATCGTGACGAACCGGGACCTGCGCTTCCACGACGACCCGAGCGTCGCGGTTCGCGAGGTGATGACGGCGCAGAACCTCGTCACCGCTCCGGTCGGGACCGACCTGTCCAGCGCGCGGCGCATCCTGCAGGGGGCCAAGGTCGAGAAGCTGCCGATCGTCGACGAGGCGGGGCGCCTGCGCGGGCTGATCACGGTGAAGGACCTCGCCAAGCAGCAGGCGTTCCCGCTCGCATGCAAAGACGGCGAGGGACGCCTGCGCGTGGCCGCGGCGATCGGCGTCGGCCACGAGGCGATTGCCCGTGCCAAGGCGCTCATCGACGCGCAGGTCGACGTGATCTGCGTGGACGTCGCCCACGGCCACCAGCGCCGCGTGCTCGAGACGATCGCAGAGCTGCGTGCCAACTGGCACGACGGTGTCATCGTCGGCGGCAACGTCGTGACGCCCGGCGGCACCCGCGCGCTGGTTGAGGCGGGCGCGGACGTCATCAAGGTCGGCGTCGGACCGGGCTCCATCTGCACGACCCGGGTGGTGACCGGCGTCGGCTACCCGCAATGGAGCGCCGTGGCCCAGTGCGCCACCGAGGCCCGCGCGCTCGGCGCCGGGATCATCGCGGACGGCGGGATCCGATTCTCGGGGGACATCGCCAAGGCGATCGGCGCCGGCGCGCACGCGGTGATGCTCGGGAGCCTGTTGGCGGGCGTCGAGGAGAGCCCCGGTGAGCTGACGATGATCGGCAACCGCCCAATGAAGCGCTACCGGGGCATGGGCTCGCTCGGCGCGATGTCCGCCCGCTCGTACTCCAAGGACCGCTACGCGCAAGAGCACGTCGGCACCCCCGAGAAGGTGGTGCCCGAGGGCGTCGAGGGCAACGTCCCCTACCGCGGCCCCCTCGGCGAGGTGGTTCACCAGCTTGTCGGCGGCCTGCGCCAGTCGATGGGCTACTGCGGCGCGGCGACGATCGCCGAGATGCACGAGCGTGCGCACTTCGTCCGGGTGACGACCACCACGACACGCGAGAGCCACCCGCACGACCTCACCGGCGTCATCGACGCGCCGAATTACTGGGCGAGCGAGCTGTAGGCAAATAGGTGCATATTTCTGCCAAAGTCGACTACGGGGTGCGCGCCCTCGTCGCGCTCGCCGCCGAAGGTGGCGGTCCCCTCGCCGGCGCGACGATCGCGCAGGGAGAGGGACTCCCCGCGAAATTCCTCGAGGGGATCCTCTCCGAGCTGCGCCGGGCTGGCCTTGTCGCAAGCCAGCGCGGCGCCGAGGGTGGCTACCGCCTCACGCGGCCCGCGAGCGAGATCACCCTCGCGGACGTCTTCCGGGCCGTCGACGGCCCGCTCGCCGAGGTCCGCGGCGAACGCCCCGAAACCCTCACCTACGACGGCGCGGCGGTCCACGTGCGGGAGGTCTGGATCGCCGTGCGCGCGAGCCTGCGTGCCGTTCTGGAGCACACGACCCTCGCGGACGTGGCGAGCGGCCAGCTGCCCCCCGCCGTCCGCAGGCTGAGCACCGACCCCGACGCGTGGCTCTCCCACACGCCCCCGATCCCCGAACCCCGCCTCCCCCTCGGCGTCCCGACCGTCGGCTGAGCCGCCCGCCACCGCCCGCCACCGGCTGCCGACGGCGTGCAGAGGGCGGCCCCGCCGCCGAGGCGCGGCAGCGGTCTCCCGCAGGGCGGAACGACGAGCGCCCGCGCTCTGTCCCGCGACGATGCCGGCGCCGGGAACCACGACGATCTTGCCCGGCGGCGCCGCCGAGCACGCGGTGCTTGAGGCGCCCGCGCTCTGGGTTCGCTCCGACGCCGGCGCGCGGCGGGTCCGGGGAGCGCGCGGGCCTCAGCGCCCGCGCGGCGAACGTCGGCCTCGGCTCTCCTTGGAGGGTCGTCGCCCCCGACCATCGCGTCGATGCGCCCGCGTGTCGGCGAACCGGCCGCGAGCTCCTCCTGGAAGCGGAGCGCGAAGTGACCGCTCATGATGTCGTCCAGGGTCTGAGCGAAGCGGCGCTTCAGCTGTGCGGTGTCGAGGTCGGCCATGCGGACGAACCCGGCGAATGCGGCCGCGTGGCCGTGGATCCGGACGCCGGGGACGAAGTCGTGCCCGGCAGACGTGCTCCAGGTCGCCCCCATCTCGCCGGAGAGGTAGAGCTCGAGCGCGAGTGCCTCGGGTGGCAGTCCCGGCTGGCTCCGACCTCGAAGGCTGACAGCACCGCCGCACCGAGCAGGCGTCCGACGGTCTGCTCGACGAACATGTCGAGCACCGCCTCGGCACGCGCGTCGATCTCGGCGGCGGGCAGGCGCAGCGCGCCGAAGGCGCGGCCAGGGCGAGGAGGCGGCGCCTCGCGGTTCCCGAGGCGTCCTGCTCGACCGAGACGTAGCTGCAGAAGCCCTCGCCGGCGAGGTAGCGCCGGCGGATCTCCTGACCGATCATCCCCGGGGCGAGCAGCCCGACGTCGAGACCGTCCGAGGGCTTCACGAGGTCGTATGCGAGGAAGTAGCCCGACGACAGCACGAGCAGGGCGCCCGGGCGCGGCCTGACCGGCGCCCCGGGCGCGCGGAGGTCGGGGATCGCCTCGTCGGGGAGCGCGAGCCAGACGACGTCGGCGCCGGCGATCGCCTCTTCGAGGGGGACGACCACGAGGCCGTCTTCGCGGGCGCGCTCGGCGTCGGGCTCGCTCCGGCTGCCGACAAGGACCTCGAGCCCGCTCGCGCGCAGGTTGAGTGTCGCGGGCCAGCCGAGGTCTTCGTGGCCGACGACGGCGACTGGGCCGTCGTCGAGGGCGCCGGGGTCGGCGTCCCGCTCGAGGTAGTACCGCAAGCGCGTCATCGCTCCGTCTCCCTCCCCCCGACCCGCACCGATGACCCAAGGGTCGGCCTCTGCGGCCAGGCTGTCCCAAGCGATGCTGGGCGGGCGCGCCACGCCCGGCTCCGCCGGTCGTCACCTCCGCCGCGTCGAAGGACCCGGGGCGCGGCGGCGCGCCTCAGCCGGTATTGCGCAGGCCGGTCGCGATCCCGTTCACCGTGAGGAGCAGCGCCCGCTGGAGCTCGGGGTCGACGTCGCCCTGCTGGCGCCGGCGGGCCAGCAGTTCGATCTGGAGCAGGTGCATCGGGCGCAAATAGTCGTCGCGCACCGCGAGCGTGCGCTTGAGCAGCGGGCGCTGCTCGAGCAGCTCGGCCTCGAGGGTGACGGCGAGCACCTCGCCCACCGCCGCGTCGTGCTCGGCCGCGATCGCGCCGAGCACGGGGTGGAGGTGCTCCTCGGTCAGCGCCTCGACGTAGCGGCGCGCGATGGCGAGGTCGGTCTTCACGAGCGTCATCTCGACGTTGCCGATGAAGGTGCGGAAGAAGGGCCAGCGCTCGTACATCTCGGCGAGCACCTCGCCCCGCCCGTCGGAGCGGGCCGCCCGGAGCCCCGCCCCGACCCCGAACCATCCCGGCACGATCTGGCGCGACTGGGTCCAGCCGAAGACCCAGGGGATCGCCCGGAGCGAGGAGACGTCGGCGCCCGCGCCCGGACGGTGGCTCGGGCGTGAGCCGAGATTGAGCTCGCCCAGCTCCTCGACCGGCGTCGAGGAGAAGTAGTAGGCAGGCAGCCCCTCCCCGTCGACGAAGCTGCGGTACGCGCGCTCGGCCGCGGCCGACACGACCTCCATCGTCTCCGCCCAGCGGTCGAAGGTGGCCTGGCGCTGGCGGGACTGGCGGTGGAAGAGGGTCGACTCGATCACCGCCGCGAGGCTCACCTCGAGGTTCTCCCGCCCGAGGGACGCCAGCCCGTACTTGTCCGAGATCACCTCGCCCTGCTCGGTCACCTTCAAGAAGCCGTCGACGGTGCCGTGCGGCTGGGCGAGGATCGCCTCACCCGAGGGACCCCCGCCGCGCCCGACGGTGCCGCCGCGGCCGTGGAAGAGCCGCAGCGCCACACCGTGTGCGCGGGCGACCTCGCGCAGATCGCGCTGGGCCTTGTGGATCTCCCACTGGGAGGTCGTCACCCCGGCGTCCTTGTTGGAGTCGGAGTAGCCGAGCATCACCTCCTGGACTTCGCCGCGCGCGGCGACGAGGGAGCGGTAGGAGGGGTCAAAGAGGAGCTCGTCGAGGATCGTCCCGGCGGCCTTCAGCTCGGTGACCGACTCGAGCAGCGGGACGAAGCCGATGCGCGCGACGCCCCGGCGGGGATCGACCAGGCCCGCCTCGCGGGCGAGCACGACGGCCGCGAGGATGTCGTCGCTTCCCCGCGTCATCGAGACGATGTAGCTCTCGATGGCCTCGTCGCCGAAACGGTCGAGGGCCGTGGCGATCGCCGCGAAGGTCTCGAAGGTCGTCGCCGCTTCGCCCTCGAGGCGCGTGCGCACCGAGGAGAGCGGCCGGGCGCCGGCGAGCTCGCGCCGCAGCAGCCCCCGGCGCTCGGCGGGCGAGAGGGCCGCGTAGGCGACATCGAGCTCGCCGAGGTGCGCGTAGAGCGCGTCGAGCGCGTCGTGGTGCTTGGCCGCGTGCTCGCGCACGTCGAGGACGGCGAGGCAGAGCCCGAAGGTCGCGACCTGGCGGGACAGGCGCAGCACGGGGCCGTTGGCGATGCGCTCCCCCCGGTTCTCGCACAGCGAGTCGTAGATCAGGCGGAGGTCCGCGAGCAGCTCGTCGGTCGACGCGTAGTCGATGCCGGGCCGGTGCACGCCGGCGGAAAGTACGCGGCTCTCGGTGTTGAGCAACCGCTGGCGGATGCACGAACATTTCAGCCGATAGGGCTCGTCGACGTCGAGCGCGCCGAACCGGGCAAAGGTCTCCGGCAGCGCGTCCTTGTCGGCGCGCAGGCTCTCGCCGAGCGCCTCGGAGATGGCGACGATCGCCGTCGAGTTCGACAGCGCCGAGATCAGCTCGTCCATGAGCGCCACGAGACGGCGGACCGCGCGGCGGTGCTGCAGCTCGAGGACCGCCGTCGTGACCGCCGGGGTCACCGACGGGTTGCCGTCGCGGTCCCCACCGACCCAGGAACCGAAGCGCAGCGGCGAGACGCCGAAGGGCAGCTGCAGTCCGAGGCGCTCGCGCAGCTCGGCGTCGACGTCCTCGAGAAGCATCGGCACGGCATGGTCCGCGAGCTGGCCGAGGTAGTAGAGGACGTTCTGGGCCTCGTCGACCGGCCGAGGACGGCGCGCGCGCAGCTCGCTCGTCTGCCAGAGGAGCTCGATCAGCTCGCTCAGACGACCGACGAGGCGGCGCTGCTCGGCGGGTGGGGGCTCCGCGTCGAGCGCGAAGAGCAAACGCGCGACCTCGAGCACCTTGGCGAGCACCGAACGGCGCGCGGACTCGGTCGGGTGCGCGGTGAACACGGGCCGCAGCTCGAGGCGCTCGAGTGTCTCCGCGACCTGCGCGGACGGCAGTCGGTGCTCGGCGATCCGCCCGATCGCGCCGTGCAGCCAGTTGCGCTCCTCCCGGCGGATGCGCTCGAGCGCAGCCGTGCGGTGCACCTGCTCGGTGACGTTCGCGAGCTGGAAGTACGCCGCGAACGCGCGTGCCAGGCGCAGCGCGGTCGCGTGATCGACACCGCGGAGCATCGCGGCGAGGCCCGCGGGGGCGTTGCGCTCGAGCTTGGACGCGGCGCGCACCTGCTCGACGAGCTCGAGAAGATCGGGGCCCTCCTGGCGCTCGATCGCCTCGCCGAGGAGGCGGCCGACCAGGCGCACGTCGCGGCGCAACGACGCGTGGTGCTCCTCGGTGCCGACCGGGTCCCAGGACGTGACCGGGTCGAGAACCCGAACGCCCGACCCGTCGACCTCGCGGGTCGGATCCATACCCGCATCGTACGCGCCCAGCCCCGCGAGGAAGCCCGCGGCGCGCCGACCGGTAGGGTGGGCGCCGCCACCTGGCGGTGAGCGGCCCATTTTTGGCTGGCGAGGAGGACGCGTGAAGCTCGGACTGCACCTGCCGTCGTTCACCTTCCCCGGGGGGCCACCGCGCCTCGCGGGCGACCTGGCCGCGATCGCCGCTGCGGCCGAGCGGGCCGGCTTCGACCGGGTGAGCGTCATGGACCACTTCTGGCAGATCGGCGCCGTCGGGCCCCGCGAGCTCGAGATGCTCGAGGCCTACACGACCCTCGGGTTCCTCGCCGCGCACACCTCCCGAGTGCGCCTGCTCGCTCTCGTCACCGCCGCCGTCTACCGCCACCCCGGCGTGCTCGCGAAGCAGATCACGACGCTCGACGTGCTCTCGGGGGGCCGGGCGATGCTCGGCATCGGCGCCGCCTGGAACGAGGAGGAAGCGACCGGGCTCGGCGTTCCCTTCCCTCCCCTCCCCGAGCGCTTCGAGCGGCTCGAGGAGGCGATCCAGATCTGCCTGCAGATGTGGGGTGACGACGTCGGCCCCTACAGCGGCCGGCACTACCGCCTCGGCGAGACACTGAACTCGCCGGGACCGCTCAGCCGCCCCCACCCGCCCATCCTCATCGGGGGCGGCGGGGAGCAACGGACGCTGCGCCTCGTCGCGCGCTACGCGGACGCCTGCAACCTGTTCGCGAACGCCGACCTCGCGCACAAGCTCGACGTGCTACGTGCGCACTGCGAGGCGGAGGGTCGCGACTTCGACGCGATCGAGAAGACGGTCCTCTACAACTTCGACGTCGGCGAGGACGCCAAGAACGCGTCGCAGATCGTCGACGAGCTCGGCCGCCTCGCCGAGCTCGGCTTCTCGGTCGCACACGGCCGGGTGAAGGACGTCTCGCGCCTCACACCGCTCGAGCAGCTCGGCGAGCACGTCGTCCCCGCGGTCGCCAGACTCTAATAAGGGGGGCGCTGCGGTGGCGCGTGCGCTGGAGGACCGCGGGACACCGGGCCCGCTCGCGCTCGTCGGGTCGGGGGAGTACCTGCCCGAGATGGCTGCGGTCGAGGCCGCGCTGCTCGAGGGGCGGCCGCGCCGCTACGTCCAGCTCGCGACCGCGGCGGTCCCCGACGGCCCCGAGGCCGTCCGCCGCTGGCACCGCCTCGGCGCCGCCCAGGCCGACCGCCTCGGAGTCGAGGCCGTGATCCTCGACGTCACGACCCGGGCGGACGCCGAGGACCCCGACGTCGCCGCCGCCCTCGCCGGTGCGGGCCTCATCTACCTCTCGGGCGGCAAGCCCGCCTACCTCGCCGAGACGCTGCGCTCAACGCCGCTTTGGACGGCGATCGTCGACGCCTGGCGCGGGGGCGCAGCCCTCGCCGGCTGCAGCGCGGGCGCGATGGTGATGGCCGCGGCCATCCCCTCCATCCGCGATCCCGACGCCCCGCCGCAGCCGGGGCTCGCTCTCCTCCCCCATCTGCGCGTCGTGCCCCACTTCGACGCCTTCGCCCGACGAATGCCCGAGCGCCTCGCGTCGCTCCTCTCCCATCGCGACCCGTCGGTGCACCTCGTCGGCGTCGACGAGCTGACCGCCCTGGTGGGCGGCCCGGAGATCTGGCGCGTCGCGGGACACGGCGCCGCCTGGCTGCTCGGCGCCGGCGACGCCTCCGCCCCGGTGCGCGCCGGTTACGGTGTCCGCCTCGCTCCGGGTGAGCCGGCCACGCTCCTCGGCGCGTCCGTGCCCTGAGGCCTCCTCAGCCGACGAGGTCGAGCAGGAGCCGGTGCAGCCGGTCGTCGCCGGCGAGCTCGGGGTGGAACGACGCGACGATGACGCGACCCTGGCGGCAGACGACGGGCCGGCTCGCGCCGTCGGGTCCCTCGACGCTCGCGAGAACCTCGACCCCGGGCCCGACCCGCTCGACGACGGGGGCCCGGATGAACACCGCGTGCATCGCCTTGTCGATGCCGCGCACCGCGAGGTCGGCCTCGAAGGACTGGACCTGGCGGCCGAACGCGTTGCGCCGCACGCTCACGTCGATCGCCCCGAGGCAGCGTTGGTCCTCCCGGCCGTCGAGCACCTCGCGCGCGAGCAGGATCATCCCCGCACAGGTCCCGAGCGCCGCGAGGCCCTTTGCGAGGCGCGCCGCGAGGGGCTCGAAGACCTCGGCGGACTGCAGCAGCAACGACAGCGTCGTCGACTCGCCGCCGGGTAGCACGATCGCGTCCAGCTCGTCGAGGTCCACCGGACGGCGGACGGCTCGCGCCTCGATGCCGAGGCCTGCGAGCAGACCCGTGTGCTCGCGGACGTCCCCCTGGAGGGCGAGGACGCCGACGAGCGGGCCGCGTCCGCTCACCAGCCGCGGTCGGCGAGCTTGACCTCCAGAGTCGAGATCTCGGCGCCCGCCATCGGTGCACCGAGACCGCGGGAGACCTTTGCGACGATCTCGGGGTCGCCGAAGTGGGCGGTCGCCTCGACGATCGCACGCGCGCGGCGCGCCGGGTCCTCGCTCTTGAAGATGCCCGAGCCGACGAAGACCGCCTCGGCGCCCAGCTGCATGACGAGCGCCGCGTCGGCCGGTGTCGCGAGGCCGCCCGCGCAGAACAGTGGGACGGGCAACTTGCCGGTCGCCGCGACCTCCTCGACGAGCTCGATCGGCGCCTGGAGCTGCTTGGCCCAGGCGTAACGCTCGGCGGGATCCGCGGTGGTGATCTTGCGGAGGTCGCCGATGATCGAACGCAGGTGCCGCACCGCCTCCACGACGTTGCCCGTCCCCGCCTCACCCTTGGAGCGGATCATCGCCGCGCCCTCCGAGATGCGCCGGAGCGCCTCGCCGAGGTTCGTCGCGCCGCAGACAAAGGGGACCGAGAAGGCCCACTTGTCGATGTGGTGCGCCTCGTCGGCGGGCGTGAGAACCTCGCTCTCGTCGATGTAGTCCACCTCGAGCACCTGGAGGATCTGGGCCTCGGCGAAGTGCCCGATGCGGACCTTGGCCATGACCGGGATCGTCACGGCCTCCTGGATCGCGGCGATGAGGGCGGGGTCGCTCATGCGCGCCACGCCTCCGTCGCGGCGGATGTCGGCCGGCACCCGCTCGAGGGCCATCACCGACACCGCGCCGGCGTCTTCGGCGATCTTGGCCTGCTCGGGCGTGACGACGTCCATGATCACACCGCCCCGGAGCATCTCGGCAAGCCCGCGCTTGACGCGCAGGGTCCCCTGCTGCCGCTCCCCGGTCCCGTCCTGTCGCGCCGCGCCGCTCGTCATACCCCAAATCTACCCCTTGACACGCCCGGGCCCCGCCGGCTCACGGGCGCGCCACGACAGGGTTGGGCATGGGCGCGCCGCCAAGCGCGGCGAGGAGGTTGTCGACCGCGAGGTCGGCCATCGCGACACGCGTGCGCGCCGTCGCCGAACCGATGTGCGGAAGCACCAGACAGTTTTGAAGGCGGCAGAGCGGATCGTCGGGCGCGATCGGCTCCTCCTCGAACACGTCGAGACCCGCGCCGGCAATGGTGCCGCTCTGCAGCGCCGCTGTGAGCGCCGCCTGGTCCACGACGGCGCCACGGGCCGTGTTGATGAGCACCGCGTCGGGCCGCATCCGCGCGAGCTGCGCGGCGCCGATGAGGTGGCGTGTCTCGGGCGCGAGCGCGACGTGCAGCGAGACGAAGTCGCTGCGTGCGAGCAGCTCGTCAAGATCGACGATGCGAACGCCCTCGACCGCGCGGGGTCGGCGCGCGGTCGCGACGATCTCCATCTTGAACGCGCGGGCACGCGTCGCCACCGCGGTGCCGATGCGCCCGAGACCGACGATCCCGAGGGTCGCGCCGACGAGGTCGCGTCCGAGCATGAAGTTGGGGTCCCACGCCGGCCAGCGTCCGGTGACGACGGCCTCGTGCGCCTCGACGAGGCGGCGCGCGACGCCGAGGAGCAAGGCGATGGTGAGGTCCGCGGTCGCGTCGGTGAGGACGCCCGGGGTGTTGCCCACCGCGACCGCGCGCCGGGTGCACTCGGCCACGTCGACATGGTCGTAGCCGACGCTCACCGTCGCGACGGCGCGCAGGTGCGGCGCGGCGTCGAGCAGCTCGGCGTCGACGGTCTCGCCCGGCATCACGACGAGGCCCTCCACGGGCGCCACGCGCCGCAGCAGCTCCTCGCGGCTAAGTGGCGTGTCCGCGCGCTGCCAGTCGAGGTCGACCGCGGCGGCGAGGCGTGCGAGCACCGCGTCGGGAAGGTGACGGGTGCACAAGACCTTCGGACGCGCCCCGCCCAATGTCTCCACTCGTTGTCCCACGGCCGGTCAGCTGATGCGCACGATGCGGATCGTGTCGGTGACCGGATCGGGCTCGGTCGGCGAGCCCGCGAGGACCACGACGACGTCGCCCGCCTTCGCGTAGCCCGCCTCGACGGTCGCCTGAACTGCGTGCCAGACGATGTCGTCGGTGCTGGTCGACTCGCGCACGATGAGGGCCTCGACCCCCCAGCTCACCGAAAGTTGGCGGGCCGTCTCGATCGAGGGCGTCGCGGCGACGATCGGCATCGCCGGACGAAAGCGTGAGATCACCCGCGCGGTCCGACCGCTCCGGGTGCAGGCGACGATCGCCGCCGCGTTCTGCTCGAGCGCGGCGCGCCACGCAGCGCCGGTGATCGCGGCGGTGATGCCGAGAGCGGAGGAGGGGGGACCGGAGACCTCTTGGAGGCCGAGCCCGGCTCCCCAGCGCAGGTAGTCGAAGTCGCGCTCGGTCCGCATGACGATCCGCGCCATCGTCGCCACGACGTTCACCGGGTCGACGCCGACGGCCGTCTCGCCTGACAGCATGACGGCGCTCGTACCGTCCAGCACCGCGTTCGCGACGTCGGTCACCTCCGCACGCGTGGGCACCGGGGAGGAGACCATCGACTCGAGCATCTGAGTCGCGGTGATCACCGGGCGGCCGAAGCGAACGCCGGCACGGATGATGTGCTTTTGGTGGTGGGGCACGTCCTCGAGCGGGACGCGCACGCCGAGGTCGCCGCGGGCGACCATCACCGAGTCGCTCACCGTGAGGATCTCGTCGAGATCCGCGATCGCCTCGGGGGTCTCGATCTTGGCGCACAGCATCGTGTGGAGGTTCCCCGTCGCGGCGCGCACGGCGAGCATGTCGGACGCCGAGCGCACGAAGGAGACCGCCACCATGTCGACGCCCTCGCCCACCAGTGCGTCGAGGCGCTCGAGGTCGTCTGCGGTCGGCGTCCGCAGCACCACCCGGCTCGTCGGGACGGTGATCCCGGGACGGCCCTGGACCCGCCCGCCGCTCAAGACGCGCGCGAGCGCCCCCTCGCCCCGGCGTTCGAGGACGCGCAGCGAGACGCCGCCGTCGCCGACGGCGACGTGGTCGCCCTCCTCGAGGCCGAGCGCAACCTCGTCGAGGGCGATCCCGATGCGCTCGGCGCCGCTCGTGGGCTGCGCCGAACCGGGGAGCAGGAGGACCTCGCTCCCGGCGGCGAGCAGCGTCCCCCCCTCGGGGAACGCAGTCGTCCGGATCTTCGGCCCGGGAAGGTCCGCGAGCACGCCGACGTGCGGGGCCGCCTTGCGCACGCGGCGCATCCGCTCGATCGCCTCGTCGACCGATCCGTGCGCGAGCGGGATGCGTGCGACGTCCATCCCCGCCTCGGCCATCGCCGCGACAACCTCGACGGAGTCCGACGCGGGACCGATCGTCGCGACGAGACGAGTCCGCCGGCGCGCCGGTGGCGTGGCCCCCCGCGCCGCGATCTCTCGGAGATAGGCGGTCGGCAGGTGGGTCGCGACGGCAGCGCTCTCTGCGCGGTGGGCAGGGTCCATCTCTCCAGCATGCCAAACGGCGCCCGGCCGGGCCGCGCAGAGCAACGGCGAGACCTTCCCGGCGGCATTCGCACCCGCCCGCGCCCTCAGTGCGCGGGGCTCACCGTGCTCATGTTGAAGTCGGGTACCCGCAGAGCCGGCATCGCCGAGCGACGCATCCACTCGCCCCACTCCCGCGAGAACGCCCGCTCGGTGCGCCCCGCCTCGGCCGCGCGCCCGAGCAGGTCGACCGGGGACTCGTTGAAGCGGAAGTTGTTCACGGCCGCGACGACCTCCCCGTCCTCGACGAGGTAGACACCGTCGCGGGTGAGCCCGGTGAGAAGCAGCGTCGCGACGTCGACCTCCCGGATGTACCACAGACACGTGAGCAGCAGAGCGCGCCGGGTGGTCGCGATCATCTCTGCGAGCGTCTTGTCGGCGCCGGGCAGCTCGAGCTGAAGGTTGTCGATCGGTGGGGTGAACGACGCGCCCGAGCGCGCGGCGGTGGCGCGCGTGTAGCGCAGCCGGGCGAGGCGTCCCTCGTCGATCCAGGCCGTCTCCTCGAGCCGAGCACCGTTGTCGAAGACCGAGACGTCGGCACCCGAAGCGGAGGTGGCGAGGAACGGCGCGCACGACAGCCCCGGCGCACCCGGGTCGCTCTTCAGGCGGAAGGCGAGCGCGCTCAGCTTCTCGCCGAGGCGCGTCGCCCCGCCCGGAGCCGAGAAGACGCTGCCGCCCTCGGCCGCCTCCCGGCCGCTCAGGGCCTGCTCGAGCACGATCATCAGGTCCGCGACGGCGTCGGGGGGCAGCAGGGTCTCGTAGCGGCCCGCGGGAAGCTCGACGCGGCGGCGCTCCCAGGCGAGGCGCCCGAGGAGCTCTTCCTCGAGGGCCGGGACGGAGGCCTCGGAGAGGTCCTCGAGCGCCCGGCCGACCCATGCCGAGCGCGCGCCCCCGTCCGCCCGGGCGACGAGCTCGA
>JAKABX010000114.1 GCA_021796545.1 Actinomycetes bacterium | reverse complement strand
CTCCTCGAGCACGAGGGGGCCGCCGGGGCCGAGGAGGCCGTGGAGGACGCACTCGGCCCTCTTCGCGCTCGTGAGGCAGAGGCCGGCGAGCGCGGCCGGTCTCGGCGCCGAGACGAGGGCGGCGGGCGGCACCGGCACGCGTGCGGGGCCACCGCGTTCGAGGCGACGCTCGGGGGTCACCTCAGCCCTGCACGGCGCGACGAGGCGGCGAAAGGGACCGGCGCGCCATGGGCCCGCAGCCTAGCCAGAGGTCCCGGCGGCCTCCAGCACCGACGAGCGCGCAGGAGCTCAGCGCGCCGCGCTGTCGAGCTCGTCGGGAGTCATCAGCACGGCGCGGGCCTTGGAACCCTCCGAGGGGCCGACGACACCCCGGCGCTCGAGGAGGTCCATCAAGCGACCCGCCCGCGCGAAGCCCACGCGCAGCTTGCGCTGGAGCATGGAGGTCGAACCGAGCTGGGAGCGGACGACGAGCTCCATCGCCTGGCGGAGCAGCTCGTCGTCGTCATCCCCGTCGCCAACACCCGAGCCGGCGGCATCGCCCTCCTCGCCGACGACGCCCTCGACGAAGTTCGGTGCGCTCTGCCGGCGCCAGTGCGCGACGACCGCGCGGACCTCCTCCTCGGAGACCCAGGGGCACTGGAGCCGGCGGGGGACGCTGGAGGACGCGGTGAGCAGCAGGAGGTCGCCGCGTCCGACGAGGCGCTCCGCGCCGGGCTGGTCGAGGATGACGCGTGAGTCGGCGAGCGAGGACACCGAGAAGGCGAGGCGCGAGGGGATGTTGGCCTTGATGACCCCGGTGATGACGTCGACCGAGGGTCGCTGGGTCGCGATGACGAGGTGGATGCCGACGGCCCGGGCCATCTGCGCGAGCCGGCAGATCGACTCCTCGACGTCGCGGGCCGCGACCATCATCAAGTCGTTCAGCTCGTCGACGATGACGAGGATGTAGGGCAGGCGCTGGTAGGGGCCCGAGCGCTCGCCCGCCGCGTGGCGCCGCGCCTCGGCGACGGCGGCGGCCGCGGTGCCCGGCGGTGCCGGCCCCTCCTCGGGGGGCGCCGACTCGGCGTCGCCGGTCGGCGGGGCGACGTCCTCCACCTCGTCGTCCAAGGGCCCCTCTGCGAAGTCGCCGCGGTCGACCGCGGCGTTGTAGCCGGTGACGTCCCGCATTCCGGCCTCGGCGAGGAGGTCGTAGCGTCGCTCCATCTCGGCGACGGCCCACCCAAGCGCGTTCGCCGCCCGTTTGGGGTTGACGACAACGGGCGTGAGCAGGTGCGGCAGGTTCGAGTACTGCCCGAGCTCGACGCGCTTGGGGTCGACGAGGATGAGGCGGACCTGTTCGGGGGTCGCCCGCATCGTCACCGAGGTGATGATCGAGTTGATGCAGGAGGACTTGCCCGCCCCGGTCGCGCCCGCGATCAACAGGTGGGGCATCTGGGCGAGGTTGACCATCACGGCCCGCCCGGCGATGTCCCGGCCGATGCCGACCTCGAGGGGGTGCTCGGCGCGACGCGCGTCCGGCGACGCGAGCACGTCCCCGAGGGTGACGAGCTGGCGGTCCTTGTTCGGCACCTCGACCCCGATCGCCGATCGCCCGGGGATCGGCGCGAGGATGCGGACGTCGGCCGAGGCCATCGCATAGGCGATGTCCTTGGCGAGGCTCGTCACCCGCGCCACCTTCACCCCCGGCCCGAGCTCGAGCTCGAAGCGCGTCACGGTCGGGCCGACCGTGAAGCCGACGAGGCGTGTTTCGACACCGTGCGCGGCAAGCGCCCGCTCGAGGACCCGCCCTCGCTCCTCCACCGCCCGCTTGTCGAGATCCTGCTCCTTGCCACGCGCGAGCAGGCGCGCCGGGGGCAGCTTCCAGTGGCTCGGGGCGGGAACGACCCCGAAGCCGAGCTGCTCGGCCCGACCGGCCGGTGGCGCCGGGGCGGGCGGGTCGGCCTCGGCGGGCACCGCGTCGGCCGCCACGCCCGGCGGGTCCGGCGCGGGCGGGTCGGCAATGGGAACCGGCGCGAGACCGAGGGTGTGGTCGAGGGTGAGCGGCACGAGCGGCTCGTCATCGGAGGCAGCGGGCACGGCCACGGCCCGGGCCGAACGGCGCACCGGCCCAGGAGCCGCGTGCTCCCGTGCCCAGTCGCCGACCTCCACGCCCCCCGCCGCGCGGCGCAAGATGCGCGCGGCCTCGGCTGCGCTGGGCGCCGGGTCGTCGTCGCCACCGCCGAGCCACCGCCACAGCCCACGCGCCCCGCTCCAGGGCGCGGTGAGGGTCGAGCGCAGTGCCAGACCGGTGACGGGCCCGGACGCGACGAGCGCCGCGGCCGCGAGCAGCAGGGCCGCGCCGGCGGTCCCGAGCAGGGAGCGCAGGCCGCCGCCGAGCGCCGCTCCGACGATTCCTCCGGCACCGCCGAGGGCGCGCGCGGCCGCGTGGAGGCTCGGATTGCCCCCCGCGAGATCGCCGAGGCCCGCGCCGAGGACGCCGAGCGCGGCGACGCCGGCGAGTGCGACGGGGGCGCCGCGGCGTGCCCGTCCGGCCACGAGCACGACACCGGCGCAAAGAGCGGCCGCCGGGAGGGCGTCCGCGCCCCAGCCGAGTGCGACGGACCCGGCGCGCCGGAGAGCGTGCCCGGCGAGGCCGAGCACGTCGGCATAGAGCCCAAGGGCGCCGAGAACCCCGGCGAGCAGGAGGAGGAAGCCCCAGACCTCGTCGGGCTGGCGGGCGAGAAGAGCCCGCAGACCGCCGGCCCGTGATGCGCGGCGACCGGCGGGGCGGGGCGGGGCGCCCGGGCGCTTCGCGCCAGGTCGCGGGCCCGTGGTGCGTCGGGCCGGTGACGCCGAGCGCGCACCGCCGGCGCGGGACGGGGCGGGGCGGCCCTTCGGCGGATTC
>JAKABX010000044.1 GCA_021796545.1 Actinomycetes bacterium | reverse complement strand
CGAAGCCGCCCTCGTCCGCCGCCACCTGAACGACGGCTCGCTCGTCTTTTATGACCTGTCGTCCTCCTTCGTCGAAGCCAGCCACAACGAGCTGGCTGCCTTCGGCCACCCACGCGACGGCAAGCGAGGGAAGCGCCAGATCGAATACGGGGTGGTTGCCACCAAAGAGGGCCTTCCGCTCGCGATCGAGGTCTTCTCGGGGAACACCTCGGACCCGAAGAGCTTCGTGAGAATCGTCGAGACGACAAAGGAGCGCTTCGGGCTCTCCCGCGTCGTGTTCGTCGGCGACCGGGGCATGATCACCTCGGCGCGCGTCGCGGCCCTGAAGGACGCCGGCGGCTTCGGCTGGGTGACCGCTCTTCGCTCGGGAGAGATCAAGGCGCTCCTGAGAGACGGCGCGATCCCGCCCTCGCTGTTCGACGAGGTGAACCTCTGCGAGATCGCGCATCCTGACTATGCCTCTGAGCGCCTCGTCGCCTGCAAGAACCCCTTCCTCGCCGCGGAACGGTCAAGGAAGCGCCAGGCGCTGTTGTCGGCGACCGAGGCCGATCTCAACAAGGTCGCCGCCGCGGTCGGCGCCGGACGGCTCCGTGATCCCGGCAAGATCGGGCTGCGCACAGGGCGCGTGCTCAATCGCCACGAGATGGCGAAGCATTTCGAGCTCGCGATCGGAGAGGGTCGCTTCGCCTTTGCCCGCAAGATCGACGCGATCGAGGCCGAAGCTGGCCTCGACGGGATCTATGTGATCCGCACCTCGGAGGGCGCCGACGCACTGTCGAGCGAGGCGGTCGTCGCCACCTACAAGAGCCTGGCGAACTTGGAGCGGAACTTCCGCACGATGACGAGCCTCGATCTCCACTTCCGCCCCATCGGTCACCGCCTGGCGGACCGGATGCGCGCCCATGCCTTCATCTGCCTGCTCGCCGCCCACCTCGTCTGGCACCTGCGTCTCGCCTGGACGCCGCTCACTTTCGCCGACGAAGCACCGCCCGAACGGATCGACCCGGTGCTGCCGGCCACGCGCTCGGCGTCAGCCGCGACGAAGGCCGCAGCGCGGCACCAGGAAGATGGCCAGGAGCTCCGTCCCTTCCAAGGCCTCCTCGATCACCTCGGCACGCTGACGCGCAACACCTGCTCGGTGCCGGGCACGGCGGTGAGCTTCGAGCGCCTGGCGGAGCCCACGCCGACCCAGCGCAAGGCCTTCGAGCTCATCGAGGTGGCGATCCCGGTTCGCCTCAGGTAGTCAGCAATGACCAGCTGCCTGTGGCAACGGTCCTTTCAAGGCGGTGATCGGCTGTTCCAAAGACGGAACCTCCGGCTACGCCTCGGTCCGACGACGCGCGCCAATGGGTGTGGACCTCGGAGCGTTACCGCGCGATCAGGCGCCCGAGATCACGAGGTCCGCCCGCACGCGCGTCGCCCTGATGGCGCGGGCGTTCTCCTCGTCGCTGCCGAGCGCGAAACGCCGCGCCTCGGCGTCGCTGCGCCCGTAGGCGATGTGCCGGGCGACGAGACGCTCGCGGCGCAGCGCGTCGGGCAGGTCGAGATACCAGGCCTCGTCGAGCAGGGGGCGCACGCGATCGAAGGGGTGCTGGCCCATCAAGAGATAGTTGCCCTCGGTGACCACAAAGCGCGCTCCGGGCGGCACGGCGATCGCGCCGGCAACGGGCTCTTCGATCTCCCGGCGGAACTCGGGCGCGTAGACCACATCTGTGACGTTGGCGCGCAGACGCTCGAGCAGCGCGACATACCCGGCGGCGTCGAAGGTGTCCGGCGCCCCCTTGCGCGCCGCGCGTCCGAGACGCTCGAGCTCAGAACCGGCCAGATGGAAGCCGTCCATCGGCACGAGCACGGCATCGGCGCCGAGAGAGGCGACGAGCGCGCCGGCGAGGGTCGACTTCCCGGCGCCCGGCGCGCCGGCGATGCCGACGACGACGCGGCGCCGGACGCGCCCGAGAGCACCCACGCGCGCCGCGAGCGCAGCCAGGTCCGGCGCCGAGGGGTTCATGCCACGACCGCGCACGAACGCGCGTCCGGGCGGCCTCTGGTCACCCCCCTATCCTGCACGCGTGGGGCCCGGTGTTGCGCGGGCCGGGCGCGCGCGGCCACGATCCTCCGTCGTGGTCGCCGCACTCCGGACACATCCGACGCGCATCGGTTCCCAGCAGATCGACCTTCCGGTCGTCCCGCTCGCCGACGACCTCGCGATCGCCCTGTTCATCACGGTGGACCACGGCGTGCGCTTCATGGCCCGCGCCGGCGAGGACCTCGCACGCATCCTCGCGGGGACCGGGGTCGAGGTCGTCGTCTCCGTCGCGACGATGGGCATCCCTCTCGCCATCGAGGTCACCCGCGCGCTGGGCCTCGACGACTACCTGATCCTGCAGAAGACGCCGAAGATCCACCTCGCGGACGCGATCGCCGAGCCGGTCAAGTCGATCACGACCGGCGCGGTCCAGCGCCTGCTGTTCGACCGGGCCCGCGTCGACGCCGTCGCGGACAAGCGTGTCGCGCTCATCGACGACGTCATCTCGACGGGCGCGTCGGTCACTGCGGCGCTGCGCCTCGTGCGCAGGGTCGGCGGGATCCCGGTCGCGCTGGGCTGCATGCTGACCGAGGGTGGCGAGTGGCCACAGACACTCGGAGCCGACGCGCCCCTCGTGCGCTCCCTCGGCGCCATCCCACTCTTCCGTCGCGGCGTTGACGGCGCCTTCGCCGAGGACTGGGGGGGCTTCGTGCCTCCCGCGGACCAGTGGATGCCGCCACCGGGACGCGCCTAGAACAATGAGCGCGCTTCACGCGGGGAGCAGCGACGGGGTCGTCATCGCCGTCCACGACCTCGGCGGGAACGGCCGCGACGCGCTCGTCGCACACGCGACCGGCTTCCCGCTGCTCGCCTACCTCCCCCTGTGGCGCGCCGTGCGGTCCGACGCCCGGCTGGTCGGCCCCGACCTGCGCGGCACCGGGGGCTCGACCTGGCCGGTGAGCGGGCGTGCCGACTGGCAGGGATTCGCCGACGATCTCGCGAGCGCCCTCGAGGCGACCGGGCTTGCGGACGCAGCTCCCCTCGGCATCGGGCACTCGAGCGGCGCGACGGCCCTCCTGCTGCTCGAGGCACGCCGCCCGGGGACGTTCGCGGCCCTGTGGTGCTTCGAGCCCGCCTACTTCCCGGCCGGCCCCGACGGCCACCTCAGCGCCGTGGCCGAGGAGATCCTCGAGCGCCGCGTCGCCGGCGCGCGGCGGCGCCGGGCGCGCTTTGCGACGCGCGCCGCGGCTCGTGCGCGCCTCGCCGCGCCGCTCGCGCTGCGCGGCGAAGCCCTCGAGGCCTACCTCGACAGCGCCTTCGTCTCCGGCCCGGACGGCCTCGAGCTCGTCCTGCGGCCGGAACAGGAGGCGGCCATCTACGCCGGTGCGCCGGCCGCCGCCGCCGCCCTGGACACCGCAGCCGGCCGCTGCCCGGTCCATCTCGTGAGCGGTGAGCTGAGCGAGCCCGCGTCGCGCTCTGGCGCCGAGGAGCTCGCGTGCCGTCTCCCCACGGTCACCCGGGAGCAGATCGCCGGCGTCGCGCATCTCGGGCCCCTCACCGACCCGGCCGCGGTCGCCCCGTCCCTGCGGGCCTGGCTCGCCGCTGCCGGGGAGCACCCACGGCGCGACACGGCCGGGGCGTAACGTCTGGCCAATGGACGCGCCGGAGCTCGAAGGGCCGCTCAGCCCCCCGAGCACGCTCACGCCGTCCAAGCTCGAGCGCTTCATCAGCTGTCCCCTGTCGTTCCGCTACGCCTACGTCGACCGCCTCCCCGAGCCGCCCTCGGTCCACCAGGTGCGCGGGACCGTCGTCCACCGCGCGCTCGAGCTCCTCTACGCCGCGGCGCCAAAGGACCGCACGCCCGCCGCGGCACGCGAGGCGCTCGTGGCGGCTCTCGCCGAGCACGACGCGAGCACCGACGCCGCCGCGCTCGGCCTCGTGGGCGAGGCGCGAGAAGCGTTCCGGCGCGAGTGCGCGGCGCTCGTCGAAGGGGACTTCGCGCTCGAAGAACCCCATGCCGTCAACCCGGTCGGCCTCGAGCTCGACCTGCGCTGCCGGGTCGAGGGCGTCGAGCTGCGCGGCATCCTCGACCGGCTCGACCGCCACGGTGAGGCGTTGACAGTCGTCGACTACAAGACCGGCCGCGCGCCGACGACCGAGCGGGCGGCGGGTCGCCTGGGCGGTGTGAGCTTCTACGCCCTGTTGTGCGAGGAGGTCCTCGGCGAGCGCCCCGCGGAGGTCCGCCTCGTCTATCTGCGCGACCGGCTCGTCATCACCCGGACGCCGACGGACCAGTCGACGCGGGGCACCCGTCAGCGCGCGCTCGCGGTCTGGGCGGCCATCGAGCGCGCGTGCGCGAGCGGCGACTTCCGACCCAACCCGTCCCGGCTGTGCGCGTGGTGCGCGTTCCGGGACCGCTGCCCGGCCGCGGGGGCCACCGCGGCCTCCAGCGCCTAGCCTGCGCACGTGGCTGTCGCCCCCGACCCCGCGACCGGCGCCGCGCGTCGCAGCCTCGCCGAGGTGCTCGCGCGAATCGACGCCGCCCTCGAGGCTCCCTTCGAGCCGCTGCGCGGCAATGCCGTCGCCAACCGCGTCTTCTACACCGCGAGCGCGCTCGGCGACTTCGGGCTCATGTGGGTCGTGTTCGCGCTCATGCGGGCGCTGCGCGGGGGGCGACGCAACGAAAAGGCCGCGGCGCGGGCGATCGTGGCGACCGGGGTCGAATCGGTGCTCGTCAACGTGGCCCTCAAGTCCTTCTTCCGCCGGCACAGACCGCCCAATGAGATCGACCACCCCCTGCCGTTGCGGGTGCCGCTCACCTCGAGCTTTCCCTCCGGGCACGCGACCGCCGCGTTCTGCGGCGCCACGTTGCTCTCCGAGGACGACCCGCTGGCGCCGCTGTACTTCGCGACCGCCGCAGTGATCGCGGCCTCACGGGTCCACGTGAAGATGCACCACCCCTCCGACGCCCTCGGCGGAGCGGTCATCGGCACCGTTCTCGGCCTGATCGGCCGCGCGCTTGCCCCTCTCGAGCGCGGGAGGAGCGCCCCGCACCCCCGCGCTTCCTCGGCTGGCCGGCCACCACGCGCGGCTGACCACGCGAGGCGCCGCGCCGCCGGGGGCCGTGAAGGGAACAGCCGATGAGCGTCGGGATCCTGATGGGCAGCGACTCAGACGAGGCGGTCATGCGCCAGGCGGCCGAGGCGCTCGACGGCCTGGGCATTGCCTGGGAGATGCGCGTGCTCTCCGCCCACCGGACCCCCGACGACACCCTCGAGTACGCGCGCCGGGCGCACACCCGCGGGCTGAAGGTCCTGATCGCCGGCGCCGGCGGGGCCGCCCACCTGCCAGGCGTGGTCGCGGCGGTGACGCACCTGCCGGTGATCGGCGTCCCCATCGCCCTGGCGCAGCTCGGCGGTCTCGACTCGCTGCTCTCGATCGTGCAGATGCCCCGCGGCATCCCCGTCGCGACCGTGTCGGTCGACGGCGCGCGCAACGCCGGACTGCTCGCGGCCCGCATCCTGGCGGTCGGTGACCCGGCTCTGGCCGAGAGGCTCGTCGCCGCGCGCGCCGAGATGGGGGAGGCGGTGCGCGCCCGTGACGCGGCGCTCCAGGAGCGCCTGCGCTCCTGACTGCCGCCCCGAGGCACGTTGGCCGCTACGGTGCCGAAGGTGAGCGACCTCCTCGATCGTGCGGGGCTGGGCGACGCGGCGCGCATTGTCGTCGTCTGTCTCGAGGAGCTCGGCTTCTCCCTCGGGGCAAACGACGCGATCTACGGGTGCCTGCGCGGGGGGGCGGGCACGAGCGCCTCGCTGATGGTCCCCGCGCCCTGGGCGCGGGGCGCGGCCAGCGACTACCGCGGCGAAGACGTCGGCGTCCAGCTGACCCTCAACGCAGAGCACGACCTTTACCGCTGGGGACCGCTCACCCACGCCCCCTCGCTGCTCGACGGCGACGGCGGCTTCCCGCGCACCGCCGAGGACGTCTGGGAGCACGCGGACCTCGACGAGGTCCGCCGGGAGTGGCGCGCCCAGATCGAGCGCGCGGTGCTGTGGGGCTTTGATGTCTCCCACCTCTCGGTGCACCTCGAAGAGCTCGTGCTCAAGCCCGAGTTCTTCGATGCGTATCTCGACCTCGCCGAGGAGTTCGCGCTCCCCCTGCGCCTCCCCGACGCGGGCCTGGCGGGCGCGGCCGGCTTCCCCATGCGCGCGCTCGCCGGCGAGCGCGGCGTCGTCGCACCCGGGCGCGTCGTGCACCTCGACGTCGGCGCCGGGCCGACCGACGTGGACGGCCTCGTCGCACTCATCGGGCAGCTGCCCCCGGGGATCTCCGAGATCGTGCTGCGACCGGTGTCCGACACCCCCGAGCTCCGCCGCGCCGCGCCCCGGCAGTGGCAGGAGCGCAGCGGTGACGCGCAGCTCTGCGGTCCGCAGGGTCCCCTCGCCGAGGCGCTGCGCCGGAGCTCTGTGGCGGTCGCCGGCTACCGCGCCCTTCGCGCCGCGATGCGCGATGCGCGCCGCGCCGGTGGTCGTCAGTAGTAGCGGGGAACGTACGCCCCGCGACCGAGCGCGGCGCTCTCGAAGGGGTCGATGTCGTCGTCGACGCCGCCGCGCACCTCGCTCACCCAGTCGAGGCGTTCGCGCAGCAGGCGCTCGACGCCGCCGGTGAGCGTGGTCGCAGAGATGGCACAGGAACCGCAGGCACCCTGGAGCTCGACCTCGACGACGCCCGTGAGGTAGTCGACGTCGACCACGCGCAGGTCACCGCCGTCCATCTGGACCGCGGGGCGCATCAGCTCGACGAGCTCCTCGAGCCCCTGGCGCCGGCGCTCCAGCTCCTCTGGCTCGAGCTCGGTCCCCGGCTCGTCTGCGCTCACGTCGCCTCCTCACTCACGCCCCGCGACCGACCCCGGCCGTGGACGGTGCCGTGCCTGCTCCCCCTAGGATCCGGGGATGCACCTCGTCCTCCTCGCCGCCGGCCACGGCCGGCGCTTCGGCGGGCTGAAGCAGCTCGCACCGGTCGGGCCCAACGGCGAGGCAATCATGGACTATACGGCGCAGGCCGCTTTGTCCTGCGGCTACGCCGGAGTCGTCGTGATCGTCCGCGCGGAGATCCGGGGCGAGATCGCCGCGCACATCCACCGGCGCTGGCCCGCAGAGCTCGACGTCGAGCTGGTCGTCCAGGCGCCGGTGCCCGGCACGGCCCAGGCCGTGCTGTCGGCGCGACCGGCGGTGCCAGGTCCCTTCGCCGTCGCGAACGCGGACGACCTCTACGGCGACGCGGCCCTCGACGCCCTGGCGACCGGGTTCCAGGCAGCTGCCACAACGTCGGGACGCGCCCCGCACGTTCTCGTCGGCTACCGGCTCTTCCGCACCGTGCTCACCTCCGGACCGGTCACCCGGGGGGTGTGCGTGGTCGGGCGGGAGGGTGCGCTGCGCCGGATCGTCGAGCACACGGTGCTGCGCCAGGACGACGGGAGCTTCCGGGGCCGGCCGGCGGGGAGCGAGCAGCCCTTCGTCGACCTGAGCGGCCGCACCCGGGTTTCGATGAACCTCTGGGGTTTCCACGCGCGGGTCTTCGACCCCCTCGAAGAGGCGATCGGCCGCTTCGACCCCGAGCGCGCCCCGCGCCGGGAGCTGCTGCTGCCCGACGTCATGAACAACCTGGTCTCTGCCCGCAGCGACGCCGTCCAGGTCGTCGGGACCGCGGCGCGCTGCATCGGCGTCACCCACCAGGAGGACCTCCCCCTCGTGCGCTCCGAGATCGCCGAGGCCGCCGCCGAACGCCTCTCCGCCCCCCGCGTCTAGCCCTCAGCGCAGCGCGCCGGAGGGGATGACAGACTGCAGCCATGCCTGCGGTCTACGTCAACGGCGAGCTCCTCCCGCCCGAGCGGGCGGAGATCTCGGTCTTCGACCACGGACTCGTCGTCGGCGACGGCGTCTTCGAGACGATCCTCGTCTGGAACGGCCGCCCCTTCGCGCTGCGCCGCCACCTCGCGCGCCTCGAACGCTCCGCGGCGGGGCTGCGGATCCCCGTCCCCGACCGCGCGACGCTCGAGCGGGCCGTCGCCGACGTCGTCGGCGCCGCGGGTCTTGAACGGGCACGCCTGCGGGTCACCGTTACCGCCGGCGACGGCCCGCTCGGCTCGGGACGCCTCGACAGCCCGCCGACGCTCGTGGTCGCCTGCGACGAGCTCGGCGAGCCGCACGAGAGCGCGGCGGTCGCCGTCGTCTCCTGGCCGCGCAACGAGCGGGGCGCACTTGCAGGGCTGAAGACGACGTCGTACGCGGAGAACGCCCTCGCCCTCGCCGAGGCGGCGAGACGCGGCGCGGACGAGGCGATCTTCGCCAACACCGCGGGCCAGCTGTGCGAGGGCACCGGGTCGAACGTCTTCGTCGTGCGCAACGGCGCGCTCATCACCCCGCCGCTCAGCGCGGGGTGCCTCGCGGGCGTGACGCGCGCGCTCGTCCTCGAGCACCACGCAGGTGCCGAGCGCGACCTTCCGATCGCTCAGTTCCGCCCCGACGCCATCGAGGAGGCCTTCCTCACCTCGACCCTGCGCGGGGTTCAGCCGATCACCGCGATCGACGGCGTTCGCCTTCCGGGCCCGGGACCGCTGACCGAGAAGGCGATTGCCGCCTACGGCGCGCTGCTCGAGACCGACGGGGACCTCTAGGCGCCATCGGCCCGCCTCAGCGGGAGGCGAAGCCGCGCAGCGCGTCGGGCGACGGGAGGTGTCCCGGTGGTGGGCGCCACAGAAGTCCGGACGCCGGCGACAGCGCCGCCTGCGGCGGCGTCGTCCCCCCCACCGGGGTCCACAAGACGAGCGCGCCGGTCCCCCGGCCGGCAGCCGCAGCCGCGCCCTCGAGCGCGCCGGCGAGCACCCTGGGGGTGTCTCCACCGACGACGACCAGGTCCGCCGCGCGCGCCGCGACGGAGAGCAGGGCGGCGACGGTGTCGGGGGGGGCGGCCGGCACGAGTACGCCGACCGGTGGCGGCACGGGCCGGCGCGGCTCGTTCCAGGCGCGCCGCAGGTGGTGGCGCACCCCCCGGTAGTCGGGCGCGGGAACCCGCTGGAGCAGGCGCAGGACCTCGAGCTCCTCGCCCACCTCCGCGGCCAAGTCAGCCCCCGGTGCGCCCCCACCGGGCGCCTCGGGGGCGACCAGGGCCAGCGCGCGCCCGCCCGAGAGCACGTCGAGGCTGCTGAGCGCCTTGGCGACGAGCGCCGGCGGGCGCTCCCCGGGGGGGAGGGCGGCGCCGAGGCCGAGGCGGCGGGTGGCGGCGGCGATGCGGCCGAGGAGCACGAAGGCGTCCCGGCCGCCCCGGGCGCGCAGCACGAGGTGCGTGAGGCCGGCGGCCTCGGCCGCCTCAGCGAGGGCCACGAACGCCTCAGGCCCGGGGTTATCGCCGGGCGCACCGGCGTCGACCAACAGGGCGCGGGCGGACGCGTCGGGCACCGACCAAGGCTAGGACGCTTCTGGCGCGCCGCAGACGCCGATCGGCGATACTGCGGCCGTGGCGCGCCGGGAGCTGCGGGGACCGTCGCCGGAACGGCGGACCTTTGTCACCGACCCCCTCTCGGGCCAGTCGGCCGAGCTTCGCCGCATCCAACCGCACGCGGCGCGCAAGGCCTACCGCTGCCCGGGCTGCAACCAGGAGATCAGCCCGGGTACGGGCCACGTCGTCGTCGTGCCGCTCGCCGACCCCGCCCACCGCCGCCACTGGCACACGCCCTGCTTCGCCCGGGGCACCCCCGGGCCCGGCCAGTGGCTGTGAGCACTCTGTGAACCCGGCGGCGCGCACCGGGGCGGGCGGTAGCATTGCGATGAGATGACGAGCACCGAGTTGGAGGAGTGGGCGCGATGACCCGGGCATTCGACGCCGCCTTCGGCGGGAGCCCGGCCGCGATCGTGGAGAGCCTGGTCTTCGCGCTCGTGTTCTCGCTCCTCGGCTACCGCATGTCGGTGCGCCACCGCGCCGCGCGCGGGGTGACCCCCTGGCGCCTGCCGTCCGCGGTGTGGGCGCTGATCTGCCTGGTCTTCCAGTTCATGGGGATCGCGCTCGAGATCCTCGCCGAGCTCACGACGCGTCCGGCCGTGCCCGCGGCGCCGCCGGCCCCCGAGCCGATCGCGCCCTACCCCTACTCCTACGCGCCGCCGGCCGCGACGCCCGGCGAGGCCGTGGCGAGCGAGGCGCTCCCCGAGCCCGAGCCCGTCTACCCGCCACCGCCGGCGGACGGCGAGGGCCGGTCCGCTCTCTTCGGGTGGTACAGCGACCCGACGGGCCGTCACGAACTGCGCTTCTTCGACGGGCGGGGCTGGAGTGAGCACGTCGCCGACGCCGGGACGGCGGGCACCGACGCGCTCTGAGCGGGCGCTCAGAGGTCCTTTTCGGGCAACGCCTCGACGTTGACGTCGCGGAAGGTGACGACGCGCACCGAGGAGACAAAGCGCGCGGGGCGGTACATGTCCCAGACCCACGCGTCACCGAGCTCGACCTCGAAGTAGGTCGCCCCCTGGCCCTCGCGGGGTGTGACGCTCACCTGGTTCGCGAGGTAGAAGCGGCGCTCGGTCTCCACGACGTAGCGGAACATCGGGAGAACCGCCCGGTACTCCTGGTACAAGGCGAGCTCGATCTCCGCCTCGAACTGGTCGAGGTCCTCCTCAGCGCTCACGTCGCCGCCTCGAGGGTTCCCGAAAGCCTGTCGCCTGTCGGCGCGCTCACCGCACGGCTCAACGCGCCGCGCGGCGCTCCTTGATCTTCGCGGCCTTCCCGATGCGGTCGCGCAGGTAGTAGAGCTTGGCGCGACGCACGTCGCCCTCGCTCACGCGCTCGATCCGGGCGATGACGGGCGAGTGGACGGGGAACGTGCGCTCGACGCCGACCCCGAAGCTCACCTTGCGGACCGAGAAGGTCTCGCGCGCCCCCGCCCCCTGACGGCGGATCACCGCGCCCTGGAAGACCTGGATGCGCTCGCGGTTGCCCTCGACGACGCGGACATGGACCTTCACCGTGTCGCCGGGGCGGAACTCCGGGACGTCGTCGCGCAGATAGGCACGCTCGACGAGATCGGTCGGGTTCATGACAGGTCACGCTCCTCGGGAACTGGTGCTCCGGCGTCCTGCGGCGACCCCTCGTCGGGCGCGCCGGCCGCAGCGGCCCCTAGAGGATAGCCGTACGCCGCGAGGAGCCGCACCTCGTCCTCACTGAGCCCGTTGCGCGCCGCGATGAGGTCGGGGCGGCGATCGAGGGTGCGGGCGAGCGCCGCGGCGTGCCGCCACGCCGCGATGCGCCCGTGGTCCCCGCTGAGGAGGATCTCGGGGACGGCGTGCCCACGGAAGACGGCCGGCCTGGTGTACTGCGGATACTCGAGCAGCCCCGACGCGAAGCTGTCCTCGCCGGGCGAGGCGTCGTTGCCGAGCACGCCCGGGACCAGGCGCGCCGTGGCCTCGGCCACGACGAGGGCCGCCAGCTCGCCGCCGGCGAGCACGAAGTCCCCGATCGAGATCTCGCCGTCCACGAGATGGTCCGCGACGCGCTGGTCGACGCCCTCGTAACGGCCGCAGAGCAGCGAGAACGCCCCTCTTTCGGCGAGCTCGGCGGCGACGCTCTGGTCGAAGCGCCGGCCGGCCGGTGAGAGCAGGTAGAGCGGGCGCGGCGGACAGAAGCGCTCGACGGCCCGGAAGACCGGCCCGGGCGCGAGCACCATGCCGGCACCGCCGCCAAAGGGGGTGTCGTCGACCGAGCGGCGCGGGTCGTCCGCGCCCGCGCGCAGGTCCCAGACGTTGACCGCGACGATCCCGGCGCGCCGGGCGCGCCCGAGGATCGAGCCCGCGCAGTAGGACTCGACGAGGTCGGGGAAGATCGTGAGGACGTCGACCCGCAGGCGCTCGGGCGCCGGTGTGCTCACTCGAACAGCCCCGCCGGCACGTCGACGACGATCCGCCCCGGGCTGTGCGCGGTGACGAAAGACAGCGGCACGAGGTGGCGTCCGCCGTCGAGGACCAGCAGGTCGCTCGCCGGGTTGGCCTCCACCGCGGTGACGACCCCGCGCTCGGTCCCGTCCGGCTCGACGACGTGCGCGCCGATGAGCTCGTGGACAAAGAGCGCACCGGCGTCCGCGAGCGGCGCGGCGAGAAGGACGCTGTTGCGCAGCTCCTCGGCCGCCTCCCGGCTCTCGACGCCACGAAAGCGCACGAGGTGGCGCTGCTGGAAGGGGCGGGCGGCCTCGACCTCGAGCTCGCGCTCGGCACCGGCCGGGGCGCGCGCGGTGAGGCGTGCGCCGTGCGCGAGGCGTTCGGGACGGTTCGTGACCAGGGCGACGACCACCTCGCCGCGCAGCCCGTGCGGACGGACGACCGTGCCGACCTCGAGCAGCTCGGGGGGCACGCGCGCTCAGTCGACGATGTCGACCGTCGCGTCCGTGCCGTCGCGCGCGGCCGCGGCCCGCACCAGCGTGCGGAGCGCCTGTGCGACGCGGCCGCGCTTGCCGATGATGCGGCCCATGTCTCCGGGCCCGACGCTGAGCGACAGCACGACGCCGGCGCGCCCGTGCCCGACGTCGACACGCACCGCGCCGGGGTCCTCGACGATCGCCGTCGCGACGTGCTCGAGCACCGCTTGCGCCCGACCCCCCGCGCCCGACGCGTCGGGGACGTCCTCGTCGGGGTGGTCGTCCCCGGTGCCCTCGGCGAAGACCGGCGTCGTGAACAGGGACTCGTCCGCACTCATCGCGGCGCGCTCACTCCTCGGCGCTCGCGACGGGCGCGGCAGCGGCCGTGTCGGCCTTGGGGGCACCGGAGAACTCCCCCCAGGCGCCGGAGATCTCGAGGAGCTTGCGCACCGTGTCGGTCGGCTGCGCGCCCTTGGCCAGCCAGGCGACCGCCTTCGCGTTGTCGACCGCGACCGCTGACGGCTCGGAACGAGGCGCGTAGGTCCCGACGACCTCGATGAACCGGCCGTCGCGGGGCGAACGGCTGTCGGCCGCGACGATCCGGTAGGTCGGCTGCTTCTTCTTGCCCATCCGCATGAGGCGGAGCTTGACGGCCACGGTGTGTCCTTCGCTTTCTTCGTCTGAGGTTCTCGGTCCGGCCCGCTCAGTTGCGCGAGCCGGCACCCTTCTTCGGCGCGCGCCCGGTCTTCTTGCGCCGCCGCCCGCCCGAGCGGGCGAGCATCCCGGCCATTCCCGTGGAGCGCATGAGCTTCTGCATCTCCTTGAACTGACGGAGGAGGTTGTTCACGTCCTGGGTCGTCGTCCCGCTGCCCGCCGCGATGCGCGCGCGGCGCGAACCGTTCACGATCGCGGGGTCGTCGCGTTCGGCCGGGGTCATCGAGTAGATGATCGCCTCGACGCGGGTCACCTGGCCCTCGTCGATGCCCGCGTCGCGGACCTCCTTGGGAAGGCCGGGGAGCATCGTGAGGACGTTCTGCAGCGGGCCCATCTTCTTCACCTGCTGCAGCTGCTCGAGGAAGTCCTCGAGGCTGAAGCGCCCGGCGCGCAGCCGCTCGACGGCCTTCTCGGCGACCTTCTCGTCATAGGCGCGCTCGGCCCGTTCGATCAGGGTGAGCACGTCGCCCATGCCGAGGATCCGGCTCGCCATGCGGTCGGGGTGGAACGTCTCGAAGTCGCCCGGGCGCTCACCGGTCGAGACGAAGGCGACGGGCTTGCCCACGACCGTCTTGACCGAGAGCGCGGCGCCCCCGCGCGCGTCGCCGTCCACCTTGGTGAGGATGACCCCGTCGAGCGCGAGCGTCTCGTGGAACGCCCGGGCCGTGCGGACGGCGTCCTGTCCGGTCATCGCGTCGACGACGAGGAAGGTGTAGTGCGGCTGCACCGCCGCGGCGACGCGACGCACCTCGTCCATCAGCTCCTCGTCGATCGCGAGGCGCCCCGCGGTGTCGACGATGACGACGTCGCGCCCGACCCGCTCGGCCTCCTCCACGCCGCGGCGCGCGACGCTCACCGGGTCGGTCGGCTCGGAGAAGACCGCCACGCCGACCTCGCGTCCGAGCACCCGCAGCTGCTCGACCGCGGCGGGCCGCTGGAGGTCCGCCCCGACCAGCAGGGGGTGACGGCCCTGCTGCTTGAACCAGCGCGCGAGCTTGGCAACCGCCGTCGTCTTGCCGGCGCCCTGCAGGCCGGCGAGCAGCACGACCGTCGGGGGGCGCGAGGCGTAGGCGAGATGGAACGCCTCGCCGCCGAGGGTCGCAGTGAGCTCCTCGTTGACGACCTTGATGACCTGCTGGGCAGGGGTGAGGCTCTTGGACAGCTCGGCGCCGCTGCAGCGCGCCCGGATCCGCTCGAGCAGGTCGCGCACGACCTCGAGGCTGACGTCGGCCTCGAGCAGCGCGACGCGGATCTCGCGCAGGACCTCGGCGACCTCGGCGTCGCCGAGACGGCCGCGTCCGCGCAGGCGCGTGAGGATGCCCTCGAAGCGGTCGGACAGGGTTTCGAACATGAGCACCGAAAGGTTACTCGGCCCAGGCGCCCACCCGGCCGGCGTCGGCCGCCGGGGCGACCGGCGCCGCGCGCACGGGGCGCGCGTCAGGCAAAGAGCGCGTCGACGAACTCCTCGGGGTCGAACTCGACGAGGTCCTCGGGCTGCTCGCCGAGACCGACGAGCTTGATCGGCAGGCCGAGCTCGGACCGGATCGCGAGGACGACGCCGCCCTTGGCGGTGCCGTCGAGCTTGGTGAGCACGACGCCGGTCACCGCGACCGCCTCGGTGAACTGGCGCGCCTGGACGAGACCGTTCTGCCCGGTCGTCGCGTCGAGGACGAGGAGTACCTCGGTGACCTGCCCCGGCTCGCGGTCCGCGACGCGGCGCACCTTGCGGAGCTCCTCCATGAGGTTGACCTTGGTATGGAGGCGTCCGGCGGTGTCCGCGAGCACGAGCGTCGCCCTTCGCGCCGCGGCGTGCTGGACGGCGTCGAAGACGACCGAGGAGGGATCGGCCCCCTCGGCCCCGCGCACGAGCGGCGCGCCCGAGCGCTCCGCCCAGAGTTCGAGCTGCTCGGCGGCCGCGGCGCGGAAGGTGTCACCGGCCGCGAGGACCACGCTGCGCCCCGCGGCCTGCTGCTGGCGCGCGAGCTTGCCGATCGTCGTCGTCTTGCCGACGCCGTTCACGCCGACGAACAGCCACACGCTCGTGGCGTCCTCGGCGACGTGGAGCCCCCGGTCCTCACCGGCGAAGAGCGTGAGGACGTCGGCCTTCAAGGCGTCGAGGAGGCTCGCGCCGTCCCCGGCGATGTCGCCGGTGCGCACGCGGGCCCGCAGATCGCCGAGCAGGCGCTCGGTCGTCGTCATCCCGACGTCGGCGAGCAGGAGCGCCTCCTCGAGCGCCTCGAAGCTCGCCTCGTCGATCCGGCCGCGCCGGCGGACGGCGGCGAGCGGCGCGGCGATGGCCTCGCGGGCACGCCCGACCCGGGCGCGCAGCGAGGGGCGGCGCGCCTCGGGGACCGCCTCGGGGAGGCGGACCTCCTCCTCCTCCTCCTCCTCGAGTTCCTCCTCGGCGGCCGTGGCGACG
>JAKABX010000043.1 GCA_021796545.1 Actinomycetes bacterium | reverse complement strand
TCCGGCGGCTGCGGGCGGGTAGAAGATGACCATGTGGGGATGGGAGCTCACCTGTCGCACCCGATCGGGTCCCGAACCGGCATGTTCCACGAAGTCCGTCATCTCGCCGAGGCTGCCGTCCTTCGCACGCGCGAACACCGCGAGCGATCCCGGAGCGTTGAGCGCGGCGTAGTTGGCGACAACGACGAACTCACCCGTGGCATCGATCGCGATGTAGGAGGGCGAGTCGCCGCCGGTCGGCCGTGCGTTCAGAACCCGCAGCGACCCGGTCGCGGGGTCACGTGCGAACGCCGTGAGACCGCCGCCAGGTCGGCCGTCGAACTCGAAGGTCTCCGATGCCGCATAGAGATGCTCACCCGACGGCGTTGCCGTGATGAATGACGGATTCCTCAGCGCCGCCAGCAGCTCCGGCGGTCCCACCCAGCCCTCTTCGAAGCTGCACACCAGGATTCCTTCCGCCTTCCCGGTGACATGAAGAAGCTGCTCGGTGTAGGTCCCAATCAAGAGCTGTCTCGCCGCTCCACGCACCGCTGAGCTCGAGTTCAACGTCCGTCCTCCCGCATTGTTTCTACACTCTGCCGACCAATTGCAATCACAACGGCTGCGTCGTTGCCGGAGGCTGGGCGCGCCGGGGGCACGTAGCCGTTCCGCCCGGGTACAGCCCTCTGGTGCTCGCCTCGGGCACCCGAGCCACAGCCGGCGGCCGCGCCGCACCGTCACGCGACTGCCCCCTGGCACCTGGCGCGGACGGACCGCTGGCGGCCGTTGCGCTCTTGCATCCCCGCGCCTGCACCCGCCGGCGGACGCCCGGGCCGAGAAGTCGGCCGCGCACGAACAACAAGAGGCTCAGGCAGCCAAAAGGCCGTGCGCGTCGGCCCGCGAGAAGCGACGCCCCACGCGTCGCCAGGTACGACTCCACTGTTCCCCAAGCGGCTCCGGTCTCCGGGCGCGTCAGCGCGCCGCGAGGAGCCCGGCAAGGGCCTGCTCGAGCGCGCCGGGCGACACGTCGACGACGCCGACTCCGGCCAGCGCCGCAGCGAGCGCCTCCTGCTCGGGGGGCGGAAGGGCCAGCAGACGCACGAGCTCGCCCTGATGGTTCTCGAGCAGCGCCATCGTGTGCAGCCAGGTGCCTTCACGGGTCCGGCGCTGCGCACAGCCCACGACCTTGCGGCCGTCCAGCGTCACCTCGCCGGGCCCGAGCGCCGCAAAGCACGCGACGCGCGCGAACGGTGAGCGTTCGACCCCGCCCCGGTGCCACGCGAGCTCCCCCCGGACCCCGCTCAGCGCGAGTGCCTCCCGCCAGAGCGCGCCGAGAAAGTACGCCCCGGCCGCGACGTCGGCGAGCGCAAGCGGGTCACCGGCGGGCACGAAGACGTCGAGCCAGACCTGCGCGCCCGGGACGATGACGAGCGCCCCGCCACCGCTGCGACGGCGCGCGAGCGACCACGCGCCCGCCCGGAGCGCCGCGTGGTCGGCGACGGCGTCGTCCTGCGCGGAGGCGAGGACGAGCGCCCGGTCGCCCGGACGCACGAGGGCGGCGACCCGCCGGCCGTCCGGGGGTGGCTCGGGACCGACCAGCGCGGCGGTCTGACCGGAAACCTCTGTCAGGGGGAAGCCGACTACAGCCCCACCGCCCGCTCGAGCACCGGCGCGACGTAGGCCGCCCACTCGGCGCGCACCTCGCCGCTCGCGACGAGCAGCCAGACGCGCGACCGGGGTGCAACGGGCTTGCGCCGCAGCACGAAGGGCGTCTCCTCGAGGAGGCGGTCCTCTTTTGCCGCGTTGCACCGCCGGCAGGCCGCGACGACGTTGTCCCAGGTGTGGGTGCCCCCGCGGCTGCGCGGCACGACGTGGTCGATGTTCTCGGCGGCCGCGCCGCAGTACTGGCAGTGGTGGCCGTCCCGGGCGAAGACCGACCGGCGGGAGATCGCGATCCGGCCCTGGCGCGGGACGCGCACGTACTGGCTCAGGCGGACGACCGACGGCTCGGGGAAGCTCGCACGGGCCGAGCGGTACTCCCGCCCCGTGCCGTGGACCAGCTCCGCGCGCTCGTCGAGGACGAGGATGAGCGCGCGCCGGGCGGAGACGACACAGAGCGGTTCGTAGGTGGCGTTGAGCACCAGCGCGCGACCACTCACGGAACCGACCTCAGCAGAGGTCCCGCAGCACGCGCCTGGGCATGTCCGGGACGTTAGCGCGCCGTGCCCGCGCGCTGGCGCATCCCTCAGCGTCGCCGGCGGGCCGCCTCGCGCCGGCACCACACGAGGTAGGCGACGAGGTCGCCCGGGGGGAGGGCCCCTCGGCTCGTGCCGTACGCGGTCTCGAGGCGGAAGGCCAACCACCCGGCGTCGGGCAGCGGCAGGAACGGCCGGCGACGCCACCACGCCCGGGGGACGAGCCGCCAGGCGCTCACGAGCGCGACCCCCCACAGGTCCGGGCGGCGAGCGACAGCGGCGAGCGCGCCGCGCAGATCAGCCCCGGAGACGATCGCCACGCCCGTCCGCGCTCAGCGGCGGCGCGCCCGCCAGTGCGGCACGTGCCGGCGCTCGCTGCGGCGTGTCGGGCGACCGAGCGCGCCGCTGCCGTAGGCGAGGCGCGCGCTGCGCTCGAACAACAGCGCGGCGAAGAGCATCACCAGGAACCCGAAGGTGCCGAGCACGAGTGAGGAGCGGAACGCGACGAGCACGACCACGAAGCCGGCGAGGAACGCGAGCGCCGACCAGCGCAGCGCGCGACGCGCACCGTAGCCCGGGGTTCCGGCCCGGACACGGGCCAGAAAACCCCGATCCTGCTCGTAGAGCTGCTGCTCGAGCTCCTGAAGGATCCGCTGTTCCTCTTCGGAGAGCGGCACGTCTGCCCCTTCCCGGCGCGGCATCCCCTCCCGCCGCCGCTTTGGCCGTATCCCGGACCGGGGCCATTCTCGCGCAGGCCGCCTACCGGAACAATGCGCCCTCACGAGGGCGACGGACCCCGGCGCGTGCGGTCCGGGGCATTCCGCGGTGGTCCGAGCGCCTCGGACCCGTAGCGACGCCGCACCTCGTCGGCCGCGGCCTCCGCCTCCGCGCGCCGGGACCAGTCGGGCGCACCGGGCGACCCCCGGGGGGATTCGAACAGCGCGAGCTGCTCGCCGGAGCCCTCCTCGGCGGCGCCGAGGCTGCTCACGTGGACTCCGAGCAACCGCACGCCGCGCTCGACGGGAAGGTCGGCGAGCAGGTTGCCGGCGAGTGCGCCGATCTCCGCCCCGGTCCGCAGCGGGCGCGGCGACGTACGGGCGCGGCTCACCGTCGTGAAGTCCGCATAGCGGACCTTCACCGAGACCGTTCTCCCGAACAGCCCGGCACGGCGGCAGCGGGTCGCGACCTCCGCCGCCATCTGTCGGGCGCGGCTCTCGAGCGCGGCAAGGTCGCGCTCGTCGCGCTCGAAAGTCTCCTCATGGCCGATCGAACGCGTCGGGCGGTCCGGGACGACCGCCCGGGGGTCGCGCCCGAGGACGAGATCGTGGACAAGCCCGCCGTGGGTCGCACCGAGCAGGCGCACAAGGTGCTCGCGGCCGAGCTCGCGCAGCTCGGCGACCGACGTCACGCCGTAGCGCGCGAGGCGCTCGGCGCTGCGGGGGCCGACGCCGGGCAGGGCGCGCACCGGCTGGGCGGAGAGGAAGGCCTCCTCCTCGACGGACGAGACGACGAGCACGCCCATCCCCGCTTCGGGACCCGAGGGTCCCGGTCGCGGCTTGGCGGCCTTGGAGGCGAGCTTGGCAACGAGCTTCGTCCGCCCGACGCCGACCGCGCACCCGAGGCGCAGCTGCGAGCCAACCCGCGCGCGCAGGGACCGCGCGATCTCCGCGCTCGAGCCGCGGAGACGGTGCGCGCCGCTGACGTCGAGATAGGCCTCGTCCAGCGCGACCGGCTCGACGAGGGGGGTCTCGGCGCGCAGCAGCGTCATGAGCTGCGCGCTCACCTCGCCGTAGCGGTTGTGGCGGGGCGAGATGACGACGAGCCCGGGACACAGCCGGCGCGCCTCGCCCATCGCCATGGCCGAGTGGATGCCGTAGCGCCGGGCTTCGTAGGAGGCCGAGGCGACGACGCCTCTTCCGCCCGCTCCGCCGACGACGACCGGACGGCCGGCGAGGCTCGGATCGGCGAGGACCTCGACTGACGCGAAGAACGCGTCCATGTCGAGGTGGAGGATGTCCGCCGGCGCCCCCGCCGCGGCGGCCTCGGCTGAGGTCAGCGCACGCCACTCGGTTGGCGAACGACCGTGATCCCCCCTTGCCACGGGCTCACCCCGACGCCAGCCGGATCCGCCGGAAAGACTCGGCGAAGGCGACTCCGGCGGCCCGCCCCGCCTCGGCCGCACGGCCCTCGATGACGGGACGAAAGCGCGCAGGGTCCGGGCCGAGCTGGGTCTCGTGACACAGCACCGCGGCGACCTTCTGCGAAATCGTCGCCGAGACGTCGACGTGGACGTTGGCCTCGAGCGAGCCGGAGAGGTAGGCGACCTCCACCTGCCAGGCCGGCCCCTCCTCGGGGAAGTACAGCGGCGATGCCGCCGCGGGCGACGCCGCGTCGAGCGCCGCGTACCCGACGACCCGGTGGTCTCTGTGGTTGTAGTAGTGCTCGCCGAAGAAGACCGCGAGCGGGTCCGGACACAAGAGCGCGTCGGGTCGAACCCGCCGCAGGACGCGCACGAGATCCCGACGGAGCGGCTCGTCGTTCTCGAACGCGCCGTCCGGCCGCCCGAGCCGGTGTATCCCGGCGACCCCGAGGACCACCGCGGCCGCGTCAGACTCGCGCGCGCGCCGCGCGACGAGCTGCCCGGGATCGGTGCCGGGATCGGGCGAGCCCTTCTCGCCCTTCGCGACGAGCACGACGTGCACCTGCGCGCCGTCTGCGGCCCAGCGCGCGAGGGTTCCTCCGCTCGAGACGTCGGGGTCATCAGGGTGCGCGTAGACGGCGACGACGCAGCGTGGCGTCGCCCGGACCAGCTCGGCCACCGGCTCAGCCGCCGTGCCGCTTGGGCGCGGTCCGCTTGGTGAGCGCGCCGGCGAGGAGCCCCGCCTCGCGGGCGAAGTCCCCCGCGTCCTCGAATCCCTTGTACACGCTGGCGAAGCGGAGATATGCCACGGCGTCGAGGTCGCGCAGGCGGTCGAGCACGGCGAGGCCGAGTGCCTGGCTCGCCACCTCGCCGCCACCCGCCCGGCACTCCTCCTCGACCGCCCGCGCCAGAACAGCGATCTGCTCGTCGCTGACCGGCCGGTTCTTGCAGGCAGCACCCACGCCCGAGATGAGTTTGGCGCGGTCGAACGGCTCGCGCTCGCCGGAGCGCTTGACGACAAGCAGCCCGGTTCCGACGCCACGCTCGATCGTGGTGAAGCGGTAGCCGCACGAAAGGCACTCGCGGCGCCGGCGAACGGCGGCCCCGCCCTCGACCTCGCGCGAGTCGACGACGCGATCCTCGCCTCGACCGCAACTCGGGCAGCGCACCGCCGGAGGCTATCGCCCCCACAGGACAAGGACCCAGCCAGCAGCAAGCCCTGCAGGCTCACCTCGGAAGCACGAGGGGCGTCCCTGCCTCGAGCGGCCGGCCGTGCAGCTGGGCGTCGAGCGCGTCGACGAGCGGGCGCGGATCCGCGCCCGGCTCGAGCCGCTCGGCGATGGACCACAGGGTGTCGCCCGTGCGTGCGACGTAGCGCTGCCCGCCCGGCACGAGCGTCGCCCCGGCGAGCAGCCGCGGCGCGGGAGCATCGAGACCACGCAGGGCGCCGAGCCCGAACCATCCGCCGCCGACAAGCAGCGCCACGAGCGCCGTTCCCGCGATCCGGCGTCGCCGGGCGACCGCTCGCCGGCGCGCCGCGATCCACATTCGCCGGCGCGCCGCCGCGCGCTCGATCGCCAGGCCCTCGTCGCCGGGGAGGACGAGGCGCAGGTGCGTGGCGTGGTCGCGACCCGCGCGCGCGGCCGGCACCCGGCGCTGTGCTCCCGTCCGATAGGGAACCGCCGCCACCGCCGCCTCCTTCCGATACGATACGAACAGGCGTTCGCCGTTGCCACCAAACGTACGTTCCACGAACGCATGTTTGCAAGAGGGTGTGACACCGCAGTAGCCTCGGCGGCGTCACGGGAGGAGGCGGGGATGGCGGACACGGCACTGAGCGGCAAGCGGCGTCAGATCCTCGAGTTCATCGCTGCGCAGATCCGTGAGCGCGGCTACCCGCCCTCGGTCCGCGAGATCGGCGAGGCCGTCGGCCTGACGTCCTCCTCGACCGTGCACACCCATCTCAAGGTGCTCCAGCGCGAGGGCTACCTTCGGCGCGACCCGACCAAGCCGCGCGCGATCGTCGTGCACTTCGAGCCCTCGACCGGTGCCGCGCTACCGGTCGCGCCGGTCACCCACGTGCCGCTCGTCGGCGAGGTCGCGGCCGGCACCGGGGTCCTCGCGGAGCAGGACGTCGAGGAGGTGCTGCCGCTTCCCGAGCAACTCACGGGGACCGGGCCGCTGTTCATGCTGCGCGTGCACGGAGATTCGATGACCGGTGCGGGCATCCTCGACGGCGACTACGTCGTGGTCCGCAGCCAGAGCATCGCCGAACCCGGGGACCTCGTGGTCGCCGGCATTCCCGACGGCGAGGCGACGGTGAAGACCTTCCGCCGCCAGCGCTCGAAGGTCATCCTCGAGCCAGCAAACCCCCGTTACGAACCGATCGAGCTCCCGGCCGGCGACGTGACGATCTTCGGCAGGGTCGTGAGCGTGCTCCGCCGGGTCTGAATCCGGCCGCAAGCTTCGGCGCGGGTCGGACAGCGGTCCCAGCCGCGCCCTGGCGCAGCGAGGACGATGGCGAACGCGTCGGCGTCTCTTGCTTCCAGGCCCTGCCGCCGACCACCGCACATGTCGCTGCCGCCCGGAGCCCGAGGTGCGCGCGCTGCCTTGACGCTCGCGGGCCGCCGCGCTCTCACCGATGCAGCCTGGGGCCACGAGACCGTCGCCCGGGTATGACGGACCGCTGAAAGCCTCGGGGTGCGGCGCTCGTCGGGCGCGGCCGTGCCAGTGGGACGCGGGCGTCTCGCCGTCGCGGTCGGCGTCACCGGGCACCGCACGCCGGCGTCGATCGACGGCGTCTCCCCTCCCGGGTCGGCCGACGCCGCGGACGACGCCGAAGCGGGGGCGCGCAACGCGCCGGTGCGCCACGCCGGAACGTGCTTCGATGACTGGTGGGACGCTTCGAACCACCGCGTCGACCCTCCACCGCTGGGGCGGGTGCTCCTGTGCGCACGCCATTCTGCAGAGCTGCGACGCGTCGCATTCGACGACGCGCGCGACCTCCGCCGCACGCGGCACACGCCGAGCTCGCCAAGTTGCGGGTGGCAAGTGATGAGCCGTCACGCAAGGATCATCACAAACCGGCGGACGCGACGGCGCCAACCTCACTCTTGTGCACGGCGAAGTGCGGGTGACGGGGATCTCCGACGGCCTCGGCCGGATGGACGCCCCCTGGGACCGACGATCCCTCGAGGCCGCCTTGGCTCCGCCGGCCATGACCACCGGCGCCGCGCCGCAGAGGCAGTCCTTCCTCGCGGGTCGCGACCGCGACCGGCGCCGCGCCGGTGAGATGCGCGGGGTGGACCCGCGCAGAGGACCAGGGCGGCAGCGACCCACGACGAGGTCGACAGGCTCCCCCACCCGCCGGCCGTGGCGCGCTCGCGCGGGTGCTTCGTCGAGGACCCGACCGATGAGCCGCGTGAGCGCGCCTCGATCAGCCGAAACAGCGGCCGCGTGCGGCCTCAGCGTGACGTTCCGGCGGGGATCAGACCGTGGCGGCCCACCCGGGCCGGCTCCGAGAGCGGTCGGCCGTTCAGCCGTCGAGCAGGTGCGCGAGGGCTCGCGCCACCGACTCGAGCTCCTCGGCCTCGACCCGCTCGTGGGCGCTGTGCGCGAGCAGCGGGTCGCCCGGACCGAAGTTGACCGCGGGGATGTCGCGCTCCGCGAAGAAGGCGACATCTGTCCAGGCGAGCTTCCCGCTCGGCGCGGCGCCCGTCGCAGCGACGAGCCGCGCGAGGGCGGGATGCCCGAGGCCCGGCCGGGCCGCGGGGGCGACGTCGTCGACGATGAACGCGTCCCCCTCGGCGCGCGCCAGCGCGGGGGCGAGGTAGGCCTCGAGTGCCGCAACCGCCTCGTCGGCCGTGCGGTCGGGCGCGTAGCGGTGCGAGAGGAGGACGCTCGCCTCATCGGGAACGACATTGCCGGCGACACCCCCGGTCACCGACACCGCCTCGAGCGCCTCACGGTACTGGCAGCCGTCAAGCACGGGGCGGCGCGCCGGGAACGCGGCGGCCCTGGCAAGGAGCGGCGCGAGGCGGTAGATCGCGTTGCGGCCGGTCCAGGGGCGCGCGGTGTGGGCGCGGACCCCGCGCAGAACCGCACGTGCGCGAACAACGCCCTGGCAGCCTGCTTCGATCCGGCCGCCGGTCGGCTCGAGCAGGACGGCCGCCGTCGCCTCCAGCAGCTCGGGCCGGTCCTGCGCAACTTCGAGCAGGCCGGATTCGCTGCGCGCGAGCTCCTCACGCGCATAGAAGACGTAGGTCGTCCTCGCTGTCCGCGGCGTCGCGGCCAGGGCGAGCATGACGGCGAGGCCGCCTTTCATGTCGACGGCGCCGAGGCCGGAGAGCGCGCCGCCTTCGACGTGGGCACCCGCCGGCATCCCCGCCGACGGCGGAACGGTGTCGAGGTGCCCGGCAAGCAGCAGGGCTGGACCCTCGCCCACCCCCCGCGCAACCACGTTGTCGCCGACGCGGGTGACCTCGAGGTGGGCACGGGAGGCCAGCTCCTCCTCGACCAGATCGGCCAGGGCGGCCTCATCACGACTCACTGAGCCGACGGCGACGAGGGTTGCGGCGCGCTCGAGGAGCGCGCCCCCCGACAGCAGGGAATCGGGGGGCACGGCGTCGGTCACGGCGGGAGGATAAATCCTTCCCGGGCCCGCCGGTAGTCTGGCCCGATGCTCAGCCCGACCGACTACAAGGTCGCCGACCTCGCACTTGCCGAGCTCGGCCGCAACGAGATCCGCCTCGCCGAGCACGAGATGCCCGGCCTCATGGCTCTGCGCCGCAAGTTCGGCGAGACCAAGCCGCTGCGCGGCGCCCGCGTCACCGGTTCGCTGCACATGACCGTCCAGACCGCCGTGCTGATCGAGACGCTCGTGGCGCTCGGCGCCGAGGTCCGCTGGGCGAGCTGCAACATCTTCTCGACCCAGGACGAGGCCGCCGCTGCCGTCGTCGTCGGCCCGGCGGGCACACCCGACGAGCCGCAAGGCGTCCCCGTCTTCGCGTGGAAGGGCGAGACCCTCGAGGAGTACTGGGACTGCATCGACAAGACCTTCCGCTGGCCCGACGGCGAGGGTCCAAGCATGCTCCTCGACGACGGCGGGGATGCGACCCTCCTCGTGCACAAGGGCGTCGAGTTCGAGAAGGCGGGTGTGGCGCCCGAGCCCTCCGATGCCGACTCCGAAGAGCTCGCGGTCGTCTTCGCACTGCTCGCGCGCTCGCTCGCGGAGGACCCGCACCGCTTCACCGGCATGGCAGGCCGGATCCGCGGTGTCACCGAGGAGACGACGACGGGGGTCCACCGCCTCTACGAAATGGACCGCCGAGGCGACCTGCTCTTCCCGGCGATCAATGTGAACGACTCGGTCACCAAGTCCAAGTTCGACAACAAGTACGGCGTCCGCCATTCGCTCATCGACGGCATCAACCGTGCGACCGACGTGCTGATTGGCGGCAAGACCGCCGTCGTCTGCGGCTACGGCGACGTCGGCAAGGGCTGTGCGGCGTCGCTGCGCGGCCAGGGCGCGATCGTCGTCGTCACCGAGATCGATCCGATCTGCGCTTTGCAGGCCTCCATGGACGGCTTCCAGGTCGTCCGCCTCGAGGACGTCGTCGAGCGCGCGGACATCTTCATCACGGCGACGGGCAACCGGGACATCATCACCGCGGCGCACATGAGCGCGATGAAGCACCAGGCGATCGTCGGCAACATCGGCCACTTCGACAACGAGATCGACATGGCGGGTCTCGCCAGCTGGCCCGGCATCGAGCGGATCCGCATCAAGCCCCAGGTCGACGAGTGGCGATTCGCCGACGGCCACTCGGTGATCGTGCTGTCCGAGGGCCGCCTGCTGAACCTCGGGAACGCGACGGGCCACCCGTCTTTTGTGATGTCGAACTCCTTCGCGAACCAGGTGCTCGCCCAGGTCGAGCTGTACACGCGCCCGCAGGACTACCCCGTCGGCGTCTACGTGCTCCCCAAGCACCTCGACGAGCAGGTCGCGCGCCTCCACCTCGACGCGCTCGGGGTGCGCCTGACCGAGCTCAGCGCAGCGCAGGCCGACTACATCGGCGTGGCGGTCGAGGGCCCCTACAAGCCCGACTCCTACCGCTACTGACCCGGCGGGGCGACCCGCGCGCGACGCTTCGGCCCGGCGCCCGGGCGCCGGGTTCACGTCCCCGGCGCGCGGCGCCGACCGTCCGCTGGTGGTGGCGGGTGCTCGACGGTGCGGGCCTCGCCGGTCCGGGCACCGGCGGACTCCCGCGCCGCTCGGGGCCAGCCGGGCGCCCTCGCCCCCGATCGAAGCGGCCCAGACCTCCCCTCTTCCGACGAGGGCGCCCCCGCCGGGCAGACTGGTCGCCACCCGGTGCGTGCGTCCGCGCACTTGCTGGGGCACCCCGCGGCCCGTACCTGCCGACCAACTCGGCCCCGCCCCCGCGCCGGGACGGGGACGACCTCCCGCCAGGGAACAGGGGGTCGACCCTGTCCGCCGGGCGTCTCGGCTCCTCGGCGGGCGCCCCGGCCAGCCCGCAGCCGGGTGGCCGCGGCCCCGTAGCGCCGCCCGGGCGCCGGACGGTTCACCACGTCTTGCGGTGAGCCATCCGCGGGGTCGGCGCCAGAGCGCGTCTCCGAGGCGCCCACCGTTCCCGCGCACGCCCGCTGGCGACAGAGAGACCGGTTCTTCGAGAACGTCCCCGCTCACCCATGACCCGGGCCGCGCGCGCCGCGGTGGCGCGAGGCGCCGGCGCGACGCGCCGGTCCCCACCCGCGGACAGATCCGGGACGCGAAAGTGGCCCACGAGATGGTCTCCCTTCGCCGGCATTTCCCGGATCAGGTCCTTGGGGTCGCTGGGTCTCCCCAGCCTCTCAGCCTTTCGGCTCCCTCTGCCATCTCGCAGACCTGGTGTCATTAGACTAGACCCGAGCGCGCACCTCTTAGGGCCGAAGGTCACCGCAACGGCTCCGGTCGGCCTTTGGCGCCAGCGCACAACAACGCGCCCGGGTTCGGGCACACCACCAACTGGACTCACGTGCCCCGGGGCGCTGCGGCGTGCGAGCCCCGCCGACCGGTGGGCCGAGGCATTGGGACCATCGACCCTTTCACGCCCGCCGGCATCGGATCAGGGTGCAGGTGACGGACGCGGACTACCGCCCACACGCCGGAGTCCGCAGGCTGAAGGAGAGTCCCATGGCAAGGCCAGGAGCGGGCGGCGACAAGGAGCGGTCGGACGCGAAGGTCGAGGGACCACTCGAGGACGCGGCCGCCGTGCTGCGCGAGCCGGTCGACCTCGCGCACTCCCTTCTCGACGAGGCCGAGCTCGGCACCGAGGAGGTGCCCCCGGCGCTCGCCGAGGATGCCGAGATCGACCGCAGCGCGAGCGCAGCCGAGGAGGCCGGCGAAGCCGAGTCACTGCTCGGCGCCGCAGCGAAAGACCAGGACGGGGGGGTGATGGACCCTGAGGAGCTCGAGGCGCGCCTCGAGACGGAGTCCGAAGCGGCCGAGCTGCTCTCCCTGCACGGCGAGGAGCCGCTCACCGAGGTCCTCCTCGACGAGGGTGCCCCACTCGGCACGCTCGAGGCTGACGCCGTCGAGGACGAGCTCGAGCGCCTCAGCGAAACGGACGAGGGACGTGGACGCACCCGCGCCCTCGGCCGGCCCGCACGCCGCGCGGTGGCGTCGCCGGCGGGAGCCGGACGGGCCGTCGCACCCGGCGGGCTCGACCGGCGACGGTTCGCGCGTCTGCTCCAGGCCGAGCGCGCCCGCCTCGAGGGCCTGCGAGCCGAGTTCGAGCGAGAGGGGCTCCGCCAGCGCCCCGAGCGCGAGGACCTCTCCCAGCTCTCCGCCGTCGACCAGCACCCGGCCGACGAAGGGACCGAGACCTTCGACCGCGAGCGAGACCTGTCGATCCGCGAGCAGGTCGAAGGCGAGCTCGCCGAGGTGGCACGGGCGCTTCGGCGCCTCGACGACGGCACCTACGGCCGCTGCGAGGCCTGCGGCGCGCCGATCGGCACCGCGCGCCTCCTCGCCGAACCCGCGGCCCGCCTGTGCCTCGCCGACCAGCGAGCGCTCGAGGAGGAGCTCGCCGTCAAGCACCGCGAGGTCGAGCTCTAGGCGACCGGCCTCTCGTCCGGGTCGGCAGAAAGGCCCACAGGACGGCCGGACCCCAGATGCGTGCCTCGACGCGCCGAGCAGGCAGCGCGCACTGCCAAGGCCGCTTCAGTCGGAACCGCCGACCCGCGGCGCACAAGGCGTCTTCGTCGCCGGGCTTGTGCCCGGCAGCGTGCGGCCGACGCCTGGCGGAGGCGGGGCGAACCCGGGGCCCGCGCTCGCGGGCGCAGCCGCCCATGCGCCGCCTCCACCTGCCGCGTCAGCAGACGGCTGTCTCCTTGCGACCGATGCCTGGAGCGGTCCGGCCGGGCGGCCGGGCGGCCCCGTTGCGCAGCGGGGCACGCAAGCACCCCACCGCCGGCGTCAGGCCGGGCGGGCGGCCTGGGCCCGGACGGCGCCGGCGAGGGTGATCGTCTCCTGGGTCAGGTAGCTGTAGAGGTCGTCGAGGCAGACGATCCCGATCGCGCGTCCTTGCTCGTCGACGACCGGGAGGCGGCGGACGGCGTGGGCGTCCATCTCGGACGCGGCGTCGTCGAGCGTCGCGTCGTCGGGGATCGTGACAACGTGGTGGGACATGACCTCCGAGACGCGGGTCTCAGGGCCGTGGCCCCGGGCCAGAGCGAGCGCGAGGTCACGGTCGGTCACGATGCCGACGATCTTCTCCTCGGCGTCGCTCACGATCAGGCTGCCGACGTTGTGGATCTGCATCTCGCGCGCCGCCAGCGCAAGGCCGGAATCCGGCGAGCAGGCGTAGACCGGCGCCTGCATGAAGTCTCGCAGTCTCATCGCCATCTCCTCTCCGCGCGCCCCGGTATCGACGGGACACCTTCATCGTCCTCCCCGGCACCTGTGCGGGTTAGGGGCCAAGGTCCCAATCCGCCACTGCGCTCCCGTCACCGGGGAGGGCTCCCGAGCCGCACACGACACTCGGGTGACGAGCTCCCGGGGGACCCGCCGAAGGAGGGCCGACGCCCCGGCCACGCGATCACCACGACCGTCTGGGAGGGCTCGGCGCGGGCGAGGGCCGACGCCGCGGGGTGCAGGGGACCTTTTCCTCTAGGCGCCATCTGCGCCGGCGCGCACGCTGAGAGCGGAGGTGAGCGATCATGCCCGATGGCGTTGTCCAATGGATCGATCCCACCAGTGGCGCCGCGGCGGTGGTACGCGCCGGGCGCGTCTACGCCGCATCGAGCGCCGACATCGAACCGGTCGCCCGACATGCCGGCGCGCACGTCCACTTCGACATCCGCCGCAACGACGGCGGCGAGCGGGCCGTCGACATCCACCTGCGGCCGGGAACCCGCGTCTCCCACCACCAGCGCCACTTCGGCACCCTCGCCGGAGCCCGCCGACCCGACACCAAGGGCTCCGCTCCCTTCGCCCATCCCCACCCCGAGCGCGGCCGGATGCTCGCGGCGCACCCGCTCGAGGTGGCCCGCGCCCTGGTCGAGTGCCTGCAGGCGCACGCGCTCGACGACGCGCTGGCGCTCTACACCTCCGACGCACTGCTCCATGCCGACGGCGGGGACCTGGCAGGCAAGGCGCGGATCGGAGCCTGGCTCGAGAAGAGCCCCCTGTTCGGTGTCGACGCAGATCCCGACATCAAAGACGAGGAGGGAACCGTGATCGTGAGCTTCGACTCGCCGACCGGTGAGCGCCTCGAGCTCCGGACGCGGATCGAGCACGGCCTCATCGCCGAGCAGTGGGCCGGCGCCGCGCCGCCAAAGGGCCGCGCGCGCGAGATCGCCTCAGGCGCCGGCCCCATCGCGGTCGCCGTGCTCACCGGGGGGCGGGTGGAGGCCGACGACGTCGACTACGCGCTCAGCCGGATCGGCGCCATCGTGGAGCGCATCGAGGACCCCATCCTCTTCGCCCGCCTAAAGCTTGGTCAAAGCGAGGACCCCGCTCGCCCCCGGCCGGCGCTCGCGCAGGTCGCGCTCGACATCAACGGCGAGCTGGTGCGCGCGCACGTCGCCGGCCGGACCATGCGCGAAGCCGCCGACCTGCTCCAGCGGCACCTCGCCGACAAGCTCGACCAACGCGCGCAGCACCGCGACGCCCTCCGGACCCGTGCGGGCACGGGCGGCCGCGCCGAGTGGCGACACGGCGACCTGCCGACCAGGCGGCCCGACTACTTCGACCGACCACCCGAGGAGCGTCGACTCGTACGGCACAAGACCTTCGCCATCGACGAGCTCACCGTCGACGAGGCCGCGTTCGACATGGATCAGCTCGACTACGACTTCTACCTCTTCCGCGACCTCGCGAGCGGTGAGGACGCGCTCCTCGAACGGACGGACGGGAACGCCTTTCGCCTGACCCGGCTGCGCCCGAGCGCCGTCGATGGGGGCCCGGTCTCGGTCCCTCTCGAGATCTCCCGCCACGGGGCGGCGCGCCTCGGCGTCGCTGAGGCGGTCGCGCGCCTCGACGCCACCGGGGAGCGCTTCCTCTTCTTCGCCAACGCGACGAGCGGCCGGGGCAACGTCGTGTACCGCCGCTACGACGGCCACTACGGACTGCTCACCCCCGCGTCGCTCGAGGACACCGGGCGCGCCTGAGCGGGAGGGACCGACCGCCGCGCGCTCGGCGGCGCGTCAGCGGGCGCGCCGCGGCGCTGCCGGCGGCCCGGCGCCCCCGCGTGATCCCCGGCCTGCCTCGGCAAGGAACGCCGCGGCGAAGCGCGCCGGCGCGCCGGGGTCGGTCCCGAGGAACAGCTCGGGCTCGACGAGCTCGAGCTCCATGACCGCGGGGCCGTCATCGGTCGCGACCAGGTCGACGCGCGCGTAGGTGCGCGTCCCGGGGGCGGTGCGCAGCGCGGCGCGCGCGACGCGCAGCTCGTCGGCTGTCGGGCGGTGCACGACGACGCTCCCGCCGTGCTCGGCCTGGACGCGGAAGTCGCCGGTGCGGGGCACCTTGCGCACCGCGTGACTGAACGAGTCACCGGCGAAGACAAGGGAGGTCTCTCCCCGTCCGGCCACCGAGGCGACGTAGGGCTGGACGAGCGCGTCGCCGGCCGCCACGAGCGCGCCGAGGTGCGCGCCGAGCTTTGGGTCGTGCGCCGCGCCCCGGCGCGCGCCGCGCGCGCCGCTGCCCACCGCCGGCTTGACCACGAGCTCGGCGCCGAGA
>JAKABX010000042.1 GCA_021796545.1 Actinomycetes bacterium | reverse complement strand
CGGCCGTGTCGAGCGGCCGCGGCCGCCGTGGTCGCCGCGCTCGGCACTCAGCCGCCCTCGGGCGCACGGGTGCGCGCGACGGCGACCGAGTCGGGGCAGGGCTGGGACGCACCCGAGGAGGCGCCGTGGCTCGCGCGCGCCACGCGGGAGGCCTCCCTCGCCTACTTCGGCGCCCCGCCGGGCCACCTCGGCATCGGCGGCTCGATCCCCTTCATGGCCGGGCTCGGCCACCGCTTCCCCGGCACCCAGTTCCTCGCGACGGGCGCGCTCGGGCCCTCCTCGAACGAGCACGGCCCCGACGAGTCCCTGCACCTGCCGACGGCCAAGGCCGTCGCCGCCACGGTCGCCCACGTCGTCGCCAGCGTTCCCGTCTGAGGGGCGAGGCCGCGCTCGCTACGCTGCGCCGGTGTCGAGCGAGAGGTCCGCGGCCTCCGGCCGGGACGGCGAAGCGGGCGACGGCGCCCGGCTCGCGGCGGCCCTGCGGATCGTCCTGCTGCGCCTCTCGCGCCGGCTGCGCGCCGAGCGCAGCGACGAGTCGCTGACGCTCAGCCAGCTCTCGGCGCTCAGCTCGCTCGCCCACGTCGGCCGGTGCTCGCCGAGCGCGCTCGCCGAGCTCGAGCGCGTCCAGCCGCCGTCGATGACCCGGATCGTCGCAGCCCTCGAGGAGCACGGCTACGCGGCGCGCGCGCCCCACGAGAGCGACCGCCGCCAGGCCGTGCTCGCCCTGCAGCCGGCCGGCGAGGCGGTGCTCGAGGAGACCCGCCGGCGCGCGACGGCCTGGCTCGCGGGCGCGCTGTCCGAGCTCGGCGCCGCCGAACGCGCGACGCTCGCGGACGCGCTCCCCCTCCTCGAGCGGATCCTCGAGCACTGAAAGGGCGCGGCGCCCCCCGGGGATGCCGGCGCGCCCTCAGCTGTTCTGCGCGACCTTCTCGACCGCGCCCGCGACGGCAGGGACGACGGCGGGGTTGAACACGGTCGGCACGATGTAGGCGGGCGAAAGCTCGCTCTCGCCGACGACCGCCGCCAGCGCGCGGCCGGCCGCGAGCTCCATCTCCGCGGTGATCTTGCGCGCGCCGACGTTCAGCAGCCCGCGGAACAGCCCCGGGAAGACGAGCACGTTGTTGATCTGGTTCGGCTCGTCGCTGCGTCCCGTCGCAACGACGGCCGCGTGCCGGCGCGCGACGGCCGGGTCGATCTCGGGATCGGGGTTCGCCAGCGCGAAGACGATCGGGTCGCGCGCCATGGTGAGCAGCTCCGCCTCGCCGAGCACGCCCGGGCCGGCGACGCCGATGAACACGTCGGCACCCCGCAGCGCGGCGGCGACCCCGCCCCGGCGGCCCTCGGCGTTCGTGTTGGCCGCGACCCACGCGCGATCCTCGTCCAGCCCCGTCATGTCGCGGGTGAGGATCCCCGCGCGGTCGACCGCGACGATGTCCCCGACGCCGGCGGCGTGCAGGATCCGGGTGATCGCCACCCCCGCCGCGCCGATCCCGACGATCGCGACGCGCACGTCGGCGGGCTTCTTGGCGACGACGCGCAGGGCGTTGGTGAGCGCGGCGAGCACGACGACGGCGGTGCCGTGCTGGTCGTCGTGGAAGACCGGGATGTCGAGGCACGCGCGCAGCCGGCGCTCGATCTCGAAACAGCGCGGCGCCGCGATGTCCTCGAGGTTGATGCCGCCGTAGACGGGGGCGAGGCACTCGACGATGCGGACGATCTCGTCGACGTCCTGGGTCGCGAGGCAGACCGGCCAGGCGTCGACGTCGGCGAAGCGCTTGAACAGGACCGCCTTGCCCTCCATGACCGGCAGCGCGGCGGCCGGGCCGATGTTGCCGAGGCCGAGCACCGCGGAGCCGTCGGTGACGACGGCGACGGTGTTGCGCTTCATCGTGAGGTTGCGCGCGGCGGCGGGATCCGCGGCGATCGCCCGGGAGACCCGGGCGACGCCCGGCGTGTAGACCATCGAGAGGTCGTCACGGGTGCGCAGCGGCACCCGGGGCGCAACGGCGAGCGTCCCCCCGAGGTGCAACAGCAACGTGCGGTCGCTCACCGCGCGCACGTGCGCACCCGCGAGCACGTCCACGCACGCGCGCAGGCGCTCGGCGTGGCCCTCGTCGACGGCGTTGCAGGTGAGGTCGACGACGATCCCGTCCGTGCGCGACTCGACGACGTCGAGCGCGGTCACGATCGCCCCCGCGTCACCGACGGCCGTCGTCACCGAGCCGACACCACGGGGGTCGTCGAGCTCGATGCGCATCGTGACCGAGAACGAGGCGCTCGGCGCGCTCATCGGCGGGCGTCCCCACCGCGGGGCGCCGCGAGCCCGGGCACGCCCCGCCCGCCTTGGCGACCCGCGCCGCGGGCGCTCACGCGGGGACGCCGGCGAGGAGCGCGCGGGCCTGTTCTGCCACCACCGAAGGGACGAGGCCGTCCGGCGCGGTCGCGAGCGTCGAGAGGACGGCGCGCGCGAGCGCGAGCGCGGACGACGCGTCGAGCTCGAGGCCGACGCGCGCGGGCAGCGCGCCGGCGCCGAGCAGATCGACGTTGAGCGAGTGCTCGTCGCCGAGGTGGACCGGGTGGTCGAAGTAGACGGTCGCCCTCTCGGCGGCGAACCAGCCCTGGGGGCCCTTCGCGCTCGCGCGCACCGCCAGGGTGTCGGTGAGGTAGGTGCACATGGCTTCAGCTCGCGAGCTGGGTCGCGAAGAAGGACAGGATCCGCGCCCAGCCGTCGGTGGCCGCCTCCGGGCGGTAGCTCGGGCGGTTGACGGCGAAGAAGGCGTGGCCGGCGCCGGGGTAGGTGTGGAACTCGTGCGCCTTGCCGAGGTCGGTCAGCGCGCGGTCGAGCTCGGCGACCTCCTCGGGCGAGGGGTAGGCGTCCTCAGCGCCGAACAGGCCGAGCAGCGGGCAGGACAGGTCACCGGCGATGTCGAGCAGGGGGGTGACCCGCAGCGGCGACTCGGCCGGCGGGGTGCGCACGACGAAGGCGCCGTAGCAGTCGACGGCGGCGTCGAGGCGCAGCGAGCAGGCGGCGAGGAAGGACTGGCGACCCCCCGAGCAGTAGCCGATCGTCGCCACCTTGCCGTTCGCGTTGGTAAGGGCGCGCAGCGCGTCGGCCGCCCCGGCGACGTCGCCGACGAGCCGCTCGTCGGGCACACCTCCCTGGGCGCGGGCGATCGCGGCCGCGTCGTCGGGGCTCGCGCCGGGCGCCTCCCGGCTGTAGAGGTTGGGAAGGATCGCGGCGTACCCCTCGGCGGCGAAGCGCCGGACGATCTCCTTGGTCTGCAGGTCGTAGCCCGGCAGGTGGTGGATGACGACCACGCCGCCGACCGGGTGCGCGTCGAGGGGCCGGGCAAGGTAGGCCTCGATCTGGTCGCCACCGTGCCCGGTGATCCGGACCGTCTCCGCCAGCATTGCGTCGTACACGCGCTCCTCCTTCTCAGACGTCCCGCACCGGCCGCGCCGGCCGCACGGTGCGCCTCGGCGAGGGACGCCCACAAGGCGGCGGGCACGGTCGGCGCCCCGCTTATCGTGTCCGCTCGACCGCCGCGGCGCACGTCGGCCCGGCACCGCCCCCGGGGTTCAGACCTCGACGGCCGCGCGCACCACGGGCTCGGGCGCCGGGTGCGCGGCGGTCTGGTGGCCCGCGGCGAAGTCCCGATTGCGGATGAGCAGAAGCGATGCGAGCGCCGCGACGAACGCGATGATGGCCGCCACGAGGAGGATCTCGTTCAGCGCCCCCGTGAAGCTCGAGCGCAGCGCGCCCTCGAGCGTCGCGCGCAGCGGAGCGGGGAGCGCACCGAGCGCGCGTGCCTCCGACCCGTTGCGCAGGTCGGCGGCGATCGCCGCCGTGTGCGGCGCGAGGAGCGGGACGTGCGCGAGCGCGGCAGCGAGACGGGACCGCTCGGCCGTCGCGAACAGCGAGCCGAGCAGCGCGATGCCGGTCGCGATCCCGACCTGGCGGAAGGTGTTGTTGATGCCCGAGGCCATCCCCGCGCGCTGCGGCTCCACGACGCCGACGGCGGTCGAGGCGAGCGGCGGGTTGACGATCCCGGCGCCGAGGCCGCCGACGACGAAGCCGGGGATGAGATGGGTCCAGGTGCTTTGCGCGTCGAGCCCGCGCAACAGCAGCAGCGAGACGCCGATCACCGCGAGGCCGGGACCGACGAGCAGGCGGGTCGGCACGTGCGAGGTGAGATGGCCCGCCACCGAGGAGACGAGCAGGATCGCGCCCGACATGATGATGAGGCGCACCCCGGCCTGGAGCGCGCTGTAGCCGAGCAGCTCTTGGAGGTAGAGCACGATGTAGATGAGCAGCGACCAGATCGACGCCGAGATGCCGAAGGCCGCCGCGAGCCCGCCGGAGAACGTCGGCACGCCGAACAGCGAGAGATCGAACATCGGCGCCGCGGCCCGGCGCTCGACGGCGACGAAGGCCGCGAGCAGCACGGCCGCAACGGAAAAGGACGCGAGGACCCCGCTGTCGGTGAAGGAGTGCTCGTCCGCGCGAATGAGGGCGTAGACGAGCGCGGCGAGCCCCGCGGTGAACAGCACGAAGCCGGCGAGGTCGGGACGGGCGGCGCCCGGGTTCTTGGACTCCTCGACCCGGCGCAGCGCGACCGCGACCGCACCGAGGCCGATCGGCACGTTGACAAAGAAGATCCAGCGCCAGTTGAGATCCGTCGTGAGGATCCCGCCGAGGAGCGGCCCGAGCGCCACCGCAACGCCGGTGACGGCCCCCCACACGGCGAAGGCCGTGCCACGCTCGCGCCCGCGGAACGCGTGCGCGAGCAGGGCAAGCGCCGTCGCGAACATCGCCGCGCCCCCCACGCCCTGGAAGCCGCGTGCGAGCACCAGGAACAGCGGACCGGTCGCGAAGCCGCAGAGCAGGGAGCCGGCGGTGAAGATCACGACCCCGCCCGCGAAGACCGCCCGTCGGCCGACCAGGTCCGCGAGCGCACCGCCGGTCAGCATGAAAGAGGCGAGTGTGAGGGCGTAGGCGTCCACCACCCACTGCAGGTCCGAGAAGCTCGCGTGCAGGCTGGCCGCGACGGCGGGGAGGGCGACGGTGACGATCGTCACGTCGAGGAGCAACATGAACGTGCCGAGGCACACGGCGATCAGCGTCCACCACTTCCTGTCCATCGCCACCTCGTCCCACTCGTCGCCGGCCGCCGGACCTGCCGAGACGGCGTGCACGTGCCGCAGAGGCGGCATCATGGCGGGCGCCGCCCGGCGCCGCACGCGGGAGGCTAACGGGAGGCAGCGATGAGCCGGATCGGCAATCTCTACGGCCCCGAGGCGACCTTCCTCGGCGTGCCCGCCGCGGACCTCGCGGACCCGGCGAGCTTCGGCGGCGCGGCCGCCGTCATTCTCGGCGCCCCCTTCGACGGCGGCACGTCGCACCGTCCCGGGGCGCGCTTTGGCCCCCAGGCGATCCGGCTCAGCGACTACCTGCCCCACGACGGCCGTCGCCCGCACCTCGCCCTCGGCGTCGACGCGCTCGTCGCACTTCGCGTCGTCGACGTCGGGGACGTCGAGATGAACTCCGGGGAGACCGCCGAGGCCCTCGTGCGCTTGGAGCGCGCCGTCGAGGCCGTCGCCGGCGCCGGGGCGATCCCCGTCGTCCTCGGCGGGGACCACACGATCGCCCTTCCCGACGTCACAGCGACGGCCCGCGTCGTCGGCTGGGGACGGGTCGCCGTGGTGCACTTCGACGCGCACGCCGACACCGGTGACACCCAGCTCGGCTCGCTCCTCGGCCACGGCACGCCGATGCGCCGCCTCATCGAGTCCGGCGCGGCCCGCGGTGACCGCTTCTTCCAGATCGGCCTGCGCGGCTACTGGCCCGAGCCCGAGACCCTCTCGTGGATGGCCTCCCAGCAGATGCGCAGCTACGAGATGAGCGAGATCGTCGCCCGCGGGCTCGACACCTGCCTCGACGAGGTGTTCGCCGCAGCGGTCGCGGACTGCGACGGCGTCTTCCTCTCCGTCGACATCGACGTCGTCGACCCCGCGGGTGCGCCGGGGACCGGCACGCCCGAGCCGGGCGGGCTCACCGCGCGCCAGCTGCTCGACGCGGTGCGACGGGCGGGAATGGAGCTGCCTGTCGTCGGGATGGACCTCGTCGAGGTCGCCCCGCCCTACGACCACGCCGAGGTCACCGCCTACCTCGCGAACCGCGTCGTGCTCGAGGCGCTCTCGGGGATCGCCTGGCGGCGGCGGCGCCTCGCCGGCGAGGAGGTCCGCCGCGGCGACAGCGCGCTGCTCGAGGGACGCCCGCTCCTCCCGCCGCCCGCGCGCTAGGCGGTCGAGTCGAGGATCTCGTTGACGATGTCGAGACCGGTGTCGGGGTGCAAGAAGACGAGGCGCGCCACCGACTCCCCCTCGAAGGTCGTCGGGAGCACGAAGGCGACCTGCGCTGCGAGCAGGCGCGCCGCCCACGCCTCGTAGTCGCGGCGCTCCCAGCCGAGGCGGCGGAAGAGCACGATCGAGAGGTCGGGCTCGCACACGAGCTCGAGATGGGGCGCCGCGTCGACAAGGCGCGCCGCGGCCCGCGCGGTCGCGACGACCTCGTCGATCGCGTCCGCGTAGGCCGCCGTGCCGTTCACCGCGAGCGAGAACCAGAACGGGAGCCCGCGCGCCCGCCGGGTGAGGTGGATCGCGTAGTCGCTCGGGTTCCACTGCACCTCCCCCACGGCGTGGATCGGGTCGAGGTACGCGGCGCTCTGGGTGTGGACGGCGCGGGCCGCCGGGGGGTCGGCGTAGAGGAGGGCGGCGCAGTCGAAGGGCGCGAACAGCCACTTGTGCGGGTCGACGATGAACGAGTCTGCGTGCTCGATCCCCGAAAGGCGCGCCCGCTCCGACGGCGAGAAGAGCGCGGCGCCGCCGTACGCGGCGTCGACGTGGAACCACAGTCCCTCCGCCCGAGCGACGGCGGCGACCCCCGCGAGGTCGTCGACGAACCCGGCGTTGGTCGTGCCGGCGGTCGCGACGACGGCGACGGGCAGCTCGGACGGCGAAAGGCCCGCGAGCGCCGAGCCGAGCGCGTCGCCCGTCAGGCGGTGGCCGGAGGTGGGGACGACGAGGGGCTCGAGGCCGAGCACGAGGAGGGCCTTTCCGATCGAGGAGTGCGCCTCGTCCGAGCACGCGACCCGCGGCGTCCCGGCAACACCCGCCGGCCGTGCACGCCCCTGCTCGCGCGCGACGAGCAGCGCCGAGAGGTTGCCCGCCGTCCCGCCCGAGACGAAGCAGCCCCCGGCTCCTGGCGGGAGGCCCGCGAGCTCCGCGAGCACGCCGAGCGCCTGGTTCTCGGCCGCGATGGCGCCCGCCGCCTCGAGCCAGCTCGTTCCCTGCAGTGACGAGCACGACACGACCATGTCGAAAAGCAGCGCCGCCTTGGTCGGGGCGGCGGGGATGAACGCGAGGAAGCGCGGGCTGTCGACCGAGACGACCGAGGTCGCGAGCTGCTCGGTGAAGACCCGCAGCACGGCTGCGGGGTCTTTGCGCCCCTCGGCGATCAGGCCCGCGAGGACCTCGTCGAAGCGCGCGCCGGCGCCGCCGAAGTCGAGCGGCACGGGGTCGAGCGAGAGGCGCTCGCGGCAGTAGTCGAAGACGAGGTCGGCCAGCTTCGTGTCGAAGGCGAACATCGGGTCGTGCATCCCCGAATCATCCCCGCTCGGTGCCCGCCTGTCCGAAGGTGGCGGCCGGGTCGGCGCCGGGCTCGGGCGTGGGCTCGGTCATGAGGGGCAGGAGGTAGGCGGTCGGTGCGACGACGGCACCGACGAGCATGAGCCCGACGCCGATGAGGCGTGCCGGGCGGTCGACGACCAGCGCCCCGCCGAGGCCACCGAGGACGACCCCGGCGAGCCCGCCGAACGCGCCGGCGCGGACCTTGCGCTCGGTGTGGCGGCACGCGGCCGCGCACGCGACGGCGCCCGCCGCCACCGCCAGACCGAGCACGGCGTGCAGCAGGTAGGTGGCGGCGCCCCGTCCCTGGACGACAAGACCGCTCGGGCGGCCGAAGGGGACGGCGAGCAGCGCGACGAACCCGGCGACCATCTCGACACCCGTCGCCGCGCCGAGCGCGACGAACCACCAGCGCCTGAAGACCGCCTCTCGCGCACCGGGCTTTGCCGCGGGACCAGAGAGGGGCGCCGCCGGGCGGGCCGGCACCGGTGCGAGGCGGACGACGAGGTGGTAGGTGCACAGCGCCACGGCGCCGTGCATGGCGACGAGCACGCCGACGGCACGGGGAGGCTCGCCGGAGAAGAGGAGGAGGTAGGCGTCCGGGAGGAGGAGCACGAGGGAGACTGCGACGGCCAGGCGCCGGTAGAGGCGCCGGGGCTCGTCCGCCACGCGCACGAGCGCCAGCCAGAGGAGGCACGCGGCGAGCACCCCGAGAACCGTGAAGCTCCCGTAGTCGAGCGGCCGGAAGTGCGAGAACCCCCGGGTCGCCGGGAACACCGCGGTCCCGAGGGCAACCAGACCCGCGTCCGCGCCGAGCGACGCGGCGACGGCGGCCAGTGCCGCGACGCCGACGCGCGCGCCGGTCGGCGCCCGATGGCGCGCCGCGAGGTCGACGCCGAGGCGCTCGAGGAACGCGGGTTGCCCGCCGCGCGCACTCACCACGGCTCGCCGGCGCCGGGGCGGGGAACGCTCACGGGCAGAGTTCAGCATCCCGCCGCGCCCGAGCGGGCGCGGCGCCCCCGAGGACAGCTGCATCCCCCCCGCCGCAGCACTAGCGTGGGCGCCGACGGGGAGGGGGCCACATGAGCGACACCGCGTTGGCGGCACCCGAGGCGCGCCCCGGGGCCCCCGCCCACGCGGGGGCGGACACCCAGAGCCTGCAGATCGTCCCCCTGCGCGCGCTGCCGGCGGTCGCCGTGGTGATCGCCGGGCTGATCGCGGCGGTCGCGACGAACAGGCTGTGGGCGCTCGACTTCTTCCACGTCGTCAGCGGCGCGATGTGGACCGCGATCGACCTCTTCCTCGGCTTCGTGATCGGCCCGATCCTCGGCCGCCTCTCGATCCCGGCGCGCGTCGAGTTCACCAAGCGGCTGATGCCGAAGATGGTCGTGCTCATGCCGACCCTCGTCATCTGCACGCTCGTCGCGGGTTGGCAGCTCGCCGGGCACCTCGGCAACCTGTCGGCCCGCTACGCCGACCACGGCTGGATCGTCGCCTCCTTCGTCGTCGTCGGCGTGCTCGCCCTGGTCGCCCTCGGCCTGCTCGAGCCCGCGAACCTCGCCGTGCTCTTCGAGCTGCGCAAGGCGCGCCCGAACGGCGAGGTCATCGCCAAGCTGATGAAGCGCTTCATCTACACCGCCGGGATCACCGGCGCGATGCAGGTGGCGACGCTCGTCATCATGACCCGGGTGGCGACGTGACCGAAGCGCGCGCGCCCTCGCCGACGGCCGGGAGCCGGCCGCTGCCGCCGATCACCGCGCTGTGCCTTGCGTCGATGGCGCTGCTCATCGCCGGCGGCATCGACCTCGCCGCCCACCTGCCGAGCGTGCCGCCGCTCGGCCCCCCCGTCGGCCTGACCGTGGCCGCGGGCATCGTCCTCGTCGTCGCCGCGGGCGCGCTCTCACGGGTCGCGGACTTCGCCTGGGGGCGCTTCTTCCTCGTCGCCCGCCACGCCCTCCTCGCCTACGCGGTGATCGCAGGCCTCCTCGTCTTCGTCTTCGTGCGCGACGGGACCCGGGGCTCGCCCCTCGTCCTGCTGATCGCGACGCTCGTGATCTTCGCCCTCGATGTGCCGATGGTCCTCGCGTTCACCGTCGCCCGCTACCACAGCGACGACCAGCCCTGAACGTCGGCGCACTGTGGAGGCACCGGTCGGGGAGATGAGCGACGGCCGACATGAGCCGCCCCGCGTGCTCGGCTTCGCCCGCCCGGGCGCCTTGCGACGCGGATCCGCGGGTGCCTGGTGGCCGGCGACCGGCCCGGCCGGCGAGGAGGTCCCCCGTGTGCTCGGCCTCCCCGTGACGATGTTCGAAGGGGTGGACCGCGCGTTCTTCGCCGCGCTGTGTCACCCCCGGCGCGCCTGGCGGGCGCGCCGGGCCCAGGCCCGCTGAGCCCGGCGGACCCCTGGCACGCCCGCACGCGGACGTCGCTCAGGCCGCGGCGACCTCGAGGCCGTCGAGGATCTCGGCGGTCGCCCGCTGGATGCGCCCCGCCGAGTTCCGGAGCGCGACGACGGCCTCCTCACCACCGCCCGCCCAGGCGGCGAGGTAGCCGAAGGAGTAGCCGCTCGAGTCGACCCCGATCGCCCGGCAGACCGCAAAGGCGACCGACTCCGCCTCGAGTTCGGCCTCGGCGCGGCTTTTGACCTCGGCGTGCAAGATCACGTGCGCGAGCTCGTGCGCGAGCGTCTTCACGCGCTGCGCGGGGGCGTTTGCGCGCTCGACGCGGACGGTGCGGGTCGCGTGGTCGCAGTCGCCGTGCGCCCGCCCGGCGAAGTCGTGGTCTTGGACGCTGAAGCCGCGTGCGACCACGAGCGCCGCGAGCGCGCCGTAGTGGTCGGCACCCGCCGCGCCGGCGAGCGGCGCGCAGGGCGCGGGTGGCGCCGCACCGTCGGTCTGGGAGACATCGAAGACGGGAACCGGCCGGAAGGCCACGACGGGGGGCTCGTCGTCGCTCTCGTCGCGTCGGCGCGCGCGCACGGGGGCGAGGATCCAGATCGCGCGCTCGCCGCGCCGGACGCTGCGCCCGAGACGCCGCCAGGTCGCGAAGCTCGCGACCTCCGTCGCGTGCGGGCACTGTGCCGCGATGAGAAGGACGTTGTTCGGGCTGTAGCGGCGCAGGCGCGACTGGTAGGACAGGTAGCGGCGCCACTGGGGCGATCCCGCCAGGTCGCGGATCCCCTGCTCGAGCGTGGCGATCAGCGCGGCGCGTTCGGGTCGGGCCATCTCGTGCTCCTCTGCGCCCTCTCGGCGCGTCGACACCGGGAGGCGGGCGGCCCGAAGGATCCGGGGTGTCCGCGAGCGGGCCGCAAGGCGGCGAGCGCCCCTTTGGGCGTGCACGGAAGCTGGCCGAGACCCTACCGGAGGGGCGCGACACCCCCTTGGCCCTGGAGCCGGTCGCGCCAGCGCCGGCCGTGGATAGGCGCGCCTCGCGCTGCTCGAGCGTCGCCGTCCCGACGCCGGCGAGCCCGGCGAGACGGTTCAGCTCCGCGTTGATCGCCGCGTGGCGCTGGCCCGTCAGGCGCGCGAGCGCGCGGGCGACCTCTTGGTTCGCGCGGCGCAGTTCGTCCTTGCGCGCGGCCCCGCCGGGGGGGAGTCCGGAACCCCCGGGGAGCGCAGGCGCGCTCGGCAGGTCGAGCACGAGCCCCGGGTCGTCGTCACCCACTGCGGCGTCGTCTGGCTCGTCCCCCTCTTCGGGGACGCTCACGTCGGTCGCGACCGCCGAGACGACGGCGAACAACGAGAGCTGCTCGCCCTCCCCGTCGTGCGCGGACGCGTCGGCCGCGCACTCTTGGCCGGGCGGCTGCGCGCGCGGGGCACGCAGGATGTGGCGACGGTGCTCGGCGACCTCCGCCGCGATGCGGCGCAGGCGCACGTCGTCGGGGATGTAGAGGTAGCCGGGCTGGTAGCCGAGCCCGGGCGTGAAACGGACGAAGCGGCGGGCGGCCTGGCGGAAGAAGAGCTCGGTCGTGGTCATCGCCGCGAACACCCCGACGCGCAGCCGGGGCAGGTCGACGCCCTCGGAGACCATGCGGACCGCGACGAGCCACGGCTCCTTGCTCGCGCGAAAGCGGGCGGTGCGCTTGGAGGCGAGCGGGTCGTCGGAGGTCGCGACCACCGCGGCGACGCCGTGGTTGCGCGCGAGCAGTGTCGCGACTGCGAGCGTGGGCCTGGTCGGAGGCGATCACGAGCCCGCCGGCCTCGCCGTGGCGGCGGCGCAGCCCGCACAGCCGCCCATGAGCCCGGGCGAGGACCTCGGGCAGCCACTGGCCCTTCGCAGACAGCGCCGTGCGCAGCCGCTGGTTTGCCCGGAGGTGCCCGAGCGGGTCGTCGAAGGTCGCGCCGTGCACGCTGCCGTCGGGCGCCTGCCACTCCATGGCGCCGTTGGTGCGCGGGAAGGAGATCGGGCGGACGACGCATCGCTGCGCGAGCGCGTCGCCGTAGCCGAACTCGAAGTCCGGTCGCGCCTCGCCGCCCACGTACGCGACGAAGGGGATCGCCGCGGTGTCGGAGCGAAACGGCATCCCCGACAAAGCGAGCCGGCGCGTCGCGGGCGAGAACGCCCGGCGCAGCGCGGCGCCCAGGCCCGCTCGTCGCCGGCGTGGTGCACCTCGTCGAGCACGACAAATGCACCGGGCGCGAGCCGCGCGAGGGCCGGCGCCTGCGCCGCGACCTGCTGGTAGGTGGTCACGAGGCCGTGCACGTCCCGGGCGAGGCTCCCGCCGCCCGGCGCCCAGGCCGCCTCGAGGTACAGGTGGTCGAGCTCGGCGGCCGCCCGAGCCCACTGGCCTTTGAGGTGGGCCGTCGGGACGACGACGAGCAGGCACGTGGCACCCCGGTGTGCGCGCACCAGGCGCGCGGCCGCGAGCGCGAAGGTCGTCTTGCCCGCGCCCGGGGTGGCGACCGCGAGGAAGTCCGTGGCGGGGTTCGCGACGAAGCGCTCGAGGGCATCCTTCTGCCAGGGGCGGAGTCGGATGGATCGGGTCACGGGCGTCGTCGGTCACACGGCGGTCGGCGGCGGCCCGGCGGCCCGGGGCAGCGCGACGGTAGCTACCCCCGGACACACCGGAGACGGCGACGATGGGGTCGTTCGGCACTGTCGCTCGTGGGCCGCGGCGACGATCATGGCGGCGTGCGGCTGCCACGCGAGGTCATCGCCGAGCTGAGGGTCGCCCCGGGCGAACGCGCGCGCCTCGAGCGGCGGAGCACGACGGCCACCCACGCGGACTGGTTGAGCGGGATCGGCCGTTCCCACCCCCGGGAGGTGGCCGAGCACGACCTCGAGCTCTTCCGCGAGGAGCTGCGCTCGACCCAGGAGCTCCTCTTCGCGAGCGACACCTGGGCCGTCCTCGTCGTCCTGCAGGCACTCGATGCCGCGGGCAAGGACGGCACGATCAAGCACGTGATGTCGGGGGTCAACCCCCAGGGCTGCCAGGTCGTGGCCTTCCGCCCACCCTCGGAGGAGGAGCTGCGCCACGACTTCCTCTGGCGCTGCATCCGGGCGCTGCCGGCGCGGGGACGGATCGGCATCTTCAACCGCTCGTACTACGAGGAGGTGCTCGTGGTGCGCGTCCATCCCGAGCTGCTCACCGCCGAGCGCCTCCCACCCGAGCTCACCGGTGAGCACCTTTGGCGCGAGCGCTTCGAGGACATCAACGCCTTCGAGCGCCATCTGGTCCGCAACGGCACGAAGGTCGTGAAGCTCTTCCTCCACGTCTCCCGGGAGGAGCAGCGCCGGCGCCTGCTCGCCCGGCTCGACGAGCCGGACAAGCGCTGGAAGTTCTCCGCCGCCGACCTCGCCGAGCGGGCGCTGTTCGAGGACTACCGTGCCGCCTACGAGGAGGCGCTCACGGCGACTTCCACCGTGGAGGCGCCGTGGTACGTCGTGCCGGCCGACCACAAAGCCGCGATGCGCGCGCTGGTCGGCGGCATCCTGGTCGAAGAGATCACCGGCCTGCGCCTCCGCCCGCCGGTGCAAGACGCCGCCAGGGCCGCCGAGCTCGACGCGGCGCGCCGCCAACTCCTGGCCGAGGACGGACGCTGACCTGGCGGCCGCGCGCCCGGCCCGGCGTGACCCCCCCGGGGCCCCGGGCGGCGCTCGTCGCGGACGCCCGCGCCGCGCTGGTCCTGCTCGCGATCGCCGTTCCCGAGCAGCTCGCGACGTCCCGACTCGCCGGCATGCCCCCCTTCACCGGCTACGAGGCCTTCATCGCGGGCAGCCTCGCCTTCGCGTTCCTCGGCTCGAACCGCCAACTCTCGGTCGGCGCCGACTCGACGATCGCCCCCCTGCTCGCGGCTGGCGCTGCCGGCCTCGCCCCCGCGGGCTCCGCCCGCAACGTCGCGATCGTGGGGCTCGCGTCACTCGGCGTCGGCGCGCTCGTCATCCTCGCGGGGGTGCTGCGCATCGGGTGGATCGCAGAGTTCCTCTCGACGCCCATCATCACCGGCTTCCTCGCGGGCGTCGCCGTCGTGATCGCCGTCCACCAGCTCCCCGACCTCCTCGGCACGCCGAACGGTCACGGGTCGACGCTGCGGCGCGTCGGCGCGCTCGTACGCGGGCTCGACCACGTCCACCCCGCCACCGTCGCGCTCGGGCTCGGCGTCCTCGCGCTCGTCGTCTCTGTCGAGACCCGCGACCGCCGCCTGCCGGCCGCGCTGGGCGGGCTCGCCGCCTCCACCGCCGTGGTCGCGGCCTTCGGCCTGGCCCACCACGGCGTGGCGGTCGTCGGATCGGTCAGAGTCGCGGTCGCGCCCCTCTCGCTTGCCGGGTTGTCGTGGTCGGTCGCCGGCCGCGTGCTCGGGCTCGCGGCGGTCGTCGCGCTGGTCGTCATCAGCCAGACCTCGGCGACGACGCGCGCCTTCGCCGACCTCGGTGGCTTCGAGACCGACGTGAACCGCGACTTCGTCGGCGTCGGTGCGGGCAGCCTGCTGGCGGGGTTGCTCGGCTCCTTCGCCGTCGACGCGAGCCCGCCGCGCACCGCGGCGGTCGCAGACGCGGGCGGGCGCACACGCGCGGCGGGCCTGCTGGCCGCTCTCGCCCTCGCCGCCCTCACGCCATTCGCCTTCCTCCTGCGCGACGTCCCCGTCGCCGCGCTCGCCGCCGTCCTGCTCTTCGTCGCCGGTCGGTTGCTGCACGTTCGCGACCTGGTGGCGATTGCCCGCTTCAGCCTCTTTGAATTCCTGCTCAGCGCCCTCACGCTCGTCGCAGTCGCGTTCGTCGGCGTCGAGCAGGGCATCGGCGTCGCGGTCGCGCTGGCGATCGTCGACCGCGCCTGGCGCAGCGCCCGACCCCAGCTGCACGTGCTGGGCAGGATCCCCGCAACGACGAGCTGGGCGCCACTCTCGAGCCCCGAGCACCCCGAGGTCCTGCCCGGCGTGCTCGTCGTGCTGTTCGCGACACCGCTTTGGTATGCCAACGCCGGCCACTTCCGCAGCCAGTTCACTGGCGCGCTCGCGCAGGCCGGTCCGACGACGCGCGCGGTCGTCCTCGACGCGATCGGGATGTTCGATATCGACTTCACCGGCTGCCGGGCGCTCGGATCGGTGCTGGACGATCTCGAGCGCCGGGGTGTCGCGCTGCTCATCGCGCGCGCCGGCGCGCACGCGCGCGCCAGCCTCGAGCGCGGCGGCCTCCTCGCGCGCATCGGTCCGGCGCGCTTTTTCAGCTCTGTCGACGAGGCCGTCGCCTCGGCCGGCCCCCTGCCGGGTGCCGGGGCGCCGGGGTGAGCGCGGCCCGCCGTCCGAAGGCGCCGGGGACTTGCCGCCGCAATGCCGGCCTTCGCCCTGGGCGCCGGGGACGCTGTGCGCTCGCGCGCCGGACGGGCGCTGCGCCGCGGCGGCTGTCAGCGCCCCGGTGTCGGCCGGTGGGCGTTCGGCCGCGTGCTCGGCCCTCCGCCGTCACGGGGTCCCGCGCGCGCGACCCCGCCGACCTGGTGGCGCGCCGCCACGCCGAGATCACATGCTTCCCCTTTCTGAGTCGTTCGGCTGTCGATCCGCCTGCCGATCGTCGTCCAATCCGGCCGACAGATGCCTCGATATGGGGTTCACATGGTGGGCCGTAGAGGACTCGAACCTCTGACCCCTTGCGCGTCATGCAAGTGCGCTACCAACTGCGCCAACGGCCCGCACCACGAAAATAGCACTGCCT